>JAISWZ010000611.1 GCA_031270945.1 Clostridiales bacterium
TTGTAGCTCTTGTATATATCAAAGGAGAAACTGTCTTTGTATACAACAACCTTCATTGAACTGCTGTCACTATACTTAAAATCAATGATGACAGCGTTGCGCTCGTTGTAAGTAGCATCACTTACTTTTGCATTGATATCATCAGCGCCAGTTAACTCCTTTAAGGTGTTAACGCTATCGGTAATAATAGTTCTCGTATTGCCGACATCGTAGGCACCCTTTTGGGCAGGGTTAAACCGCACCCTAATGATAAAGTTATAAACTGGCTGGATTTCCAGTTTATACTCCTGCTGGTCGCTTCCTTCAACGGTAAGCAAGACGATGTTTCCATCAACTTTGTAGCTCTTTATTGACTTGATGAAATTATTGTCTCGGCATCCGTTGAAGAAGTCATCAACCTTTAGGAAACGAAAATAAGAGCTATTCATCTTTCCCCTCTCTTCTTTGATGATTTAAAAGTTCAGCACATTGCTTGGAGCGGTTTCCTTGATGATAGGCGCTTTAGCGTGAAGGAAGAAAATTGCGGCGTCTAAGCGGAAACCAGAGGTTGCTACAAGCGAAAGCAAGGATTGAATGTTGATGAATGCTTTCGGTTGCGAGAATGTCATGTGCCGTTCAACCTCATGAATATATATTACCCGCTGATTTTCTTTTTATTCGCCAAAATAAAATTAAATATTTTGTTACTTTCAGTTCTTAAATGCGGATCGAGCTAAATGACTAAGTTTTTCGTGCTTACGACTACAATGCTTATATTGCTCACATAAATCTGATTTATTCATCAGAAACGTATAAATATCTGCAAGTCGTGTCAAGACAAACCATTGTATTTGAAAATTCGCTGTGCGGTATAAATTTATATTTGGGCATGCAATAACTTTTTAAATACAAAAAAGGCGCGGATCTCCGCGCCTTTTTATTACATCGACTTTATCTTAGTTCCTGGATAAAAATGCTCCAAGATCTGAGAAAAGCTGTACCCTTGGTCTATCATTCCCTTAACGCCATTTTGGCTCATGCCGACACCGTGCCCGTAGCCGCCTCCATATATAGTCACATTGCCAACGGTTCCGCCTTTGCTAGCTTTTTCAATGGCAATGAATGCGCTAGGAAGAAGCTTGCTGTTAGTAACGGTTGATCCGTCGGAGCGAACTACATTTATTGGAGTTGACTGCTTGTATGGAGAAAGCAAGGCTCTAATATTGTACTCTGTCTTCACAAGAACTGTTGCTTTGTCGCCTATGATCTTAAGCTCCATGGCGTTTCCCGCTTCGCCTCTGCTCAAGATTTCAAGGTCAATCAGGTTTCCTATTGTATTGATGGGTCTGCTTCTGAAAACTCCGCCTTCAAGCAATGTCTTGACCAAGGCTGGTGCCGCGTCATAACGAGCTCTAATGTTTGCGTTGATCGAATTTGCAAGATCCTCCGCAGACATTTCGACTGTCCATCGGAACCATGGAGAGAAGCTGTCAAAGGCATGAACGCCCTCGGCTTTGAAAAATGCCACTGCGTTTGCTTCCTTGGAGAGATCTCCGTAATCCTTGCCTGTGTACTGCTTTTTGGCAGAAAGGTACGGAGTTGAGTATGTTGGAAACTCGCTTTGAGATGCCGCCCAGACTTCACCGCTGTTGGCTGTCACTCCCGCTGACGTCGAGAAGAAGTTGGCGTTGACAACAGCGCCATTGTAGCTCAGAACCTTCCCCTTTGTGCCGTCAACCGCTTGTATGGATGTTTCATTCTCAGGAATGTTGTTGTAAACCTGGCTGTTGACCGAATCGTCAACGTTGGCACCATACTGGTGAAAACGGTTTTGGTAGAACTGGTTGTAGGCATAGCTCCTGGCTGTGACCGCCTGGACTTTTGCCGCTTCCAGACCATAGGATGAGGGCATCTCGCTTGGAACCACAGCGTAAAGATACTCTTCCAAGGAAAGCTCGTTTACTATGGAATAACCTCCAGCTTCCAGACCGATTTCAATAGCTCCAGAATACTTGGGACTCTCTCCGCTTGGCCAGCTTCTGGCGATGCTCTTTATCTCGAACTTCGCCCCAGCGGTATCCGCCTTGAGGAAGATTCGGCCTGTTTTTGGCATTGAAGACACGTCAAAAACTTCGCCTGGGCTGTAGTTCGTCGTCTTTTGCCCTTGAGTTGCTGTGAAGGAAGAAGAGCTGGCGATCTTCACAGCCTGATGCACAAACCCGCCATAGCCTGTTGTTTGCAAAACTACCCTGATTTTTTCCGGAGTCACAGACTTGGTTATTACTCCTGCCATGGCACGGGTACCATTTAGGAAGAAGAGAGCCATGTCTGTTCCTACGATTATGTCTCTGAGCCCTTTCCATTTCACTGCGCCATCAGCCACTGAGTAGACTTTGAAAGACTCGTCAGTCAAGTAAACCTGCTCGTCGATCTCTATCTGTGTGCTGCTGGCTCGCATCACGTGGCCGCCTGCGTTGTCAGGCATGAGAGAAACCTCAAGGGCTCTCCCTTGCTCGATCTGTATGTCGCA
>JAISWZ010000142.1 GCA_031270945.1 Clostridiales bacterium
AATTATATCCGAGGCGCCGAAAAAATCCGGATGTTTGCTCGCAGAAGCCCGAGCAAACTAGTTGAAGCATTCGCCAGGATTTTTTCGGCGCCATTTCGGAATTTTGGGATATGCACTTAGGGATGTCTAGAAAGGCAAATTTCGGATAAGCGCCAAGACATGCCGCCAACAGGCAACTTTGCAAACTCGGCTTGAGCCAGCCAAGCACCTGAGCAAAGTTGTAGATACTATAAATGTGGAGGAATGGCAAATGCGTAAGCTGTTTTTATTCTTGATATTGGCAATGCTCGCAACGGGCTGCCAAAGCCAAGATGGAGGGCCAGCAGATTACCAGGGCGAGGCGGAGGAGGCCAGCCTGATCGAGAAGTCTAATGCCAATGACGAACTTAAAGAGAGCGAGTTTTCTTTAGCATTACAGGCAGAATCAGGTGAAGAGCCAGAATCAAGCGAAGAGGCAGAATCAAGCGAAGTGCCGGAATCGAGTGAAGAGCCGGAATCAAGTGAAGAGCCAGAATCGAGTGAAGAGTCGGAATCAAGCGAAGTGCCGGAATCGAGCGAAGTGTCAGAACCAAGCGAAGTGCCAGAACCAAGCGAAGCGCCTGCACGGCACCCTCTTTCTTTATTGGATATCGAGACTTTGGATGGCGTGAAAGTCAAATACTATCAGGTTAGTGGAGGCGATATAACCGAAATTATTGATAGATTTGAGCGAGAGAATAGAAGATTTAAAGGCTACAAGTCGAATGCAATCTTTTCGACGAAAGAAGCGTTTGAAGAGTTTGCAAGCGCCGCGCTCCCGTACTGGAGATATGACGAAACGGACATGATCTACGACGATGCCTTTTTCGAAAAGTACACAGTAACAGTGGTTCCTGCCACTGGGATTGCCGATCTTCAGGTATTACATGAAATGCCGCCACACCCAGATAATGATTGGGCAATGGATTTACAATTGTATCCAATAGAGCTGAAAGATGGTGAAGTGGAAGAAACAGTAAGTGATTGGTATTGCATGATAGAATTGGATAAATAAATACAGAATCTGGCGTCTTATAGCCAAAGAGCCCCCAGCCGCATGGCTGGGGGCTCTTTGGCGTGTTAAAACAAGACTTTAAAGTCCAACACTCAAGGCTCTTCCAACACTTCCAGGACATGCTTGACCCGATCTGGCTCGTGGCTCTCCACAAATCTCCACAAAACTCCACTATGAGCCATAGAGCCTTAATAAAAGACACGAACTGGCATTAAGAGTTTGACGTGTTCGCAAGAACCGCGCTCCCGTACTGGAGATATGACGAAACGGACATGTTCTACGACGACGCCCTTTTCGAAAACTATAGCTTAGGAATATTTGTCGTAACCGGGATTACCGACACCTCGATTTTTTTTGAAATGCCACCCGGCTACCATGAAGAATGGCCAATGGATGTGGATGTGGAAGTGCGACTGGTACTGCGTGATGGAATGGAGAAATCCTGACAAATATTATGACTATGATGATTTTGATTTTGACGATTTTTATGACGTTTATTATGGTTTGAATTAAGAACACGTATATGAAGCCGGTGATTTGATTGTCTGCTTTAAAGCCAATAGCCCCCGGCTACATAGCCGGGGGCTATTTTGGCGCAAATTGGGTCGCCGCTAATATAGAGCGCATTTGCCATCTAACACTAGAAAAACCATCTTGCGCATTTTAAGGTTTTTCTCTCAATCTTAAGTATCTATCCGCGTCAATGCAGCAATCGCCAAATTCCTGTACACCAGATCATTTCTCGCCTTAAACCCAAGCTTCTCCCAAAACTGGTTGCCAGAGTCGTTTCGAGTGAAGACAACCAAAGCAACCTTTGAGATTGATTCTTTCCTAAGCGCGTCAAGCAGCCGCTCAACCAAAGCTCTGCCAACCCCTCTGCCTCTTTCCGAGATTTTGACAGCTGTGTGGTAAATATAAGCTCTTCTGCCGTCATGCCCGCATAGGATGACTCCAATGATCTCGCCCTCAGACAGGGCAACCAGGCAGGTGGTTGGGTTTCTCTTGATCAACCTGCTTATGCCCTCAGGCGAGTCGTCTACATTGTTAAGGCCCATGCCAGGAGTGCTAATCCAGAGATTATAGACTTGCGCGTAGTCCTCCGGCACCATCTGCCTTATATCTACTGTCTTTTGATCATTCGAGCTTATGGCCATGACTTCAGCTCCTCTCTTGCAAAGCTCCAGTCTGGCGTCACCAGGGTTTCTCCGAAGTTTGAGGAATACCAAGGGGAGCCGTCATCGTTTTGGGGACATTTCAGGATATGGATGTCCTGGGCAGGCATGAAGCTTTGGGCTATGAGAAAAACAGCGTCCCCTACTTTTGATACTGCCTTGTCTGCAACAATTACGCAGTGCCCAGGCGAGCCGGGCCGGATAAAGACGTCTCCAATGGACACCTCCGAGCTGGGCTTGACCATAAGCTCTTTGTCCAGGGAAAGAGTGCTGGCGTACGAATAAACGATGTCCAGGTACTGCTGAAGGCTCTCGTATGTCTTGTTGTTGCGGCTGTTCGCAACCCATGAGGCGTCGTTCCCGCTCACCTTTATCCCATACCCGTCAGACCACTTCTCAAAGGAAGCGTAAAACCCGTTCACAAAGTGAAAGCCTATCTTTTCGGCTTGGCCGGTTTCAAAAAGATACTCGGCTCTAAGCCGCATGACAGCGTCAGCGCACTGCTGAAGATCCCTGTCCCCAAGGATGAAGTCGACAACTGCGGCGTGTACGTCCCGGGCTTTTTCACTCTTGTCAAAGATCATAACTTTAGAGCCATGGGGCTTGAGCGGGAGGTTCTGGAGGAACTCTTCAAAGCTTCCCTCGTCCGGGGTTTCCCTTGTGAATCCGTCAGGCGCAGGAAAACGATCCTTGACAGTCATGCCTCCTGGATCAGGCTTGTACATCGGCCTTTCCGTAGGGGTAGGGATGGGGGTCTCTGTAGGAGCGGGAGTAGCCGTAGCGGATGCTGCCGCCTGAAACTCAAATGGAAGGATGTCTTCGGATTCAGATTCGTCTTTGTATTCAGATTCGTCTTCTTCAGGCTCATCAACAGGCTGTGAAGCCTCGGGAGTTGCCGAGGCTTCAGGAGCTTCCCTGGCGACTGTAACTGAAGGCATAGCCTCTGTAGCGTTGCATGCGGCGGCAAAGAGCAGAAGCAGGATGTAAAGAATAAAAGTTCGCATATAAAAGCCTTTCTAAACTAAACAATAAAACAGGTAGCGTTAATCCCGCAAGGCTTCAAGCCTTGCACAAAGTCAAGTCTAATACAAAGCAAGCGGCCATGAGGCCGCTTGCTGATATTTGCCCTATCAAAAGGCCTGACCCTATACGCAAGCCAAAAAGCCCTGCCTTTTCTAGCTCTCTTTCGCGATAGTCTCCAGCCTGTGCTTAACGATGTCCGTGATCAGCTCCAGATCCATTGGCTTGTCTAGCGGCAACTGGATTGCGCCTTTCGAGGTCTTGAGGCTTGCCAGCCTTTCGCTGAAGAAGACAATAGCTTCGGGTCCTGGGTAGAGCCCGATGTGCTTCTTGTTGGCGGCGAAATGGATCAGGTTTTCGCCTTGCCAGAAGGTTGGCATCTGCCAGCTGATCTTCTCTGTGGCGTCAGGCGCGGCTTGGCGAATGGTTTCTCTTACGGCAACCAAGGCTTCTTGGGCTTTGCCGTCAAAGAGAGCGATATATTCGTCAATGTTTGTGTAGTGATCAGCTTCTTCGGATGGCTTGGGCGTTGCCGCCAGCGCGAGGCCGTAGGACTCTTTGAGCGCTTCCAAGACAGTCTCGAAGTTGTACTGGCTTGTGACAGTGAAGGTGTGAACAAACCTGTTCTTGGATCTCTGGATGATCTTGTCAGCGTTCCAATTGGGGTTTGAGGTGCTGGAGGTCACAGCTACGGCCATGTACGCGCCTTTTACCGAGATCTCGGCAAACGCCGCGTTTGTGAACCAAGTGATGTTGTTTTCTTTGACCTTGGACTCGAAGTCTCCAAGCGTTTCTGTGGCCGTTGTCAGGAGGCTTTCATACAGGCGCTTCCAGGGAGCGCGGATCTCTGTGAAAATGCTTGCTTCTTCTGTAGTCATTTCAAACCTCGCAATATATTAGCGTTTTTCGTGCGAGAGCGCGAAGCTTAAGGTTTTGTTCTCATACGTCACTTCTACCTTGTCGCCATCGATCTTGACAACAGGCCTTTTTGACAAGTCAGCAGTCCCAGGGCAGCCTATCACGCTTGTTGCGATGACGGCTTTTCCAGGCTCAAGGGTCACCTTTGCCGTAGGAATCTTTGTTGTAGGAGACAGCACATTCGTATTTGGGAACGCCTTAATCAGCTCGAATGAGCCTGTCCCATGCTCCAGGTAGATCCCGCTTGTTGCCCACGGATATCTAGCCAGGACAAAGTTGTCGCCAATGTAGGAATCCTCGTCCGGAAGCTGGCTCTCTTTCTCAGCCAGTATGGCAAAGCCTGAGTCGGCCAGGTCAATGGCCTGGTGGGCTGTTATTGCGTGAACCCTGACATGCCAGGGATGAAGCGGTATGATAAGGGTTTTTACGTCAGCAAGGCCAGGGTACGCGTAGCTTACGAAAATCCCGTCTTCTTTGACGCTAAAGTCTGAGAAGCCTTGTTTCGGACGATAGAAGTTGTCGCCTTTGGCGGAAATGGCCAAAGTGCTGTCAAAAGCTCCCTCAGGCAGGGTGTTTCCTCTGGATATGCTGAAGCCGAAAACAGTCGAGTACGCAAACTTCTCGTACTTGGCTATGATGTTGCCCATCTCGTGACAGCATTGCCCGGCAGGATATGCGACTACGTTGACATTGGCCTTGTCTCTTTCAATGACCATGCGAGCGTGAGGCAGGACTTTCTTTTGCTCTGGCTCAAAAGGCTCTTCCTTTGCAGTCCAGAACTCGTGCTCTTTTGGCAGAGCCAGGCTAGCGAAGGCCTTCATCGACCAGTACGGCGATCCTGGCGCGTTGTAGTGCTCTGACATGATCAGGTTGGGGTATCCGTACCCGATGGTAAGGATCCCGGAGTTGTCAAAGATCGGGCGGGAAAGCCACCAGCGCATGTTGCGAAGGAGAGCGCCTTTGACAACCCCAGGGCTCAGCGACTTTCCCCCTGCCAATGCGAACGCCGAGAAGAACGATCCTTGCGCAAAGCGGTAGGTCAAGCTTCGCCCAAAGGGCAAGGCAACTCCGTCCTTTGAGAACCAGTGCAGAAAGTCAGGAGCGAATTGCTCAGCTCTCTTCAGGTACTCAGAAGCCGGAACAACTTCTTCCCCGAACAAATGGGTGCACAATAGCCCGTAGTAGTGCATCGCAAAGGAGATATAATAGTCTATATGGGTCTCCACGCCGTCAAAGTACCAGCCGTCTCCAGAGTAGTAGCTTTCTATGTCCGCTAGATCCGAAGCCAGCTTCTCTTTATTGTAAGGCAACCCTTGCTTCCAGAACATGAGGTTGACAAGCACCCTGAAGAACCGCCAGTTGTTTCTGGGGAATTCATAGCTGTTCACCTGGTCAAGCCAGCTGTAGATCCTCTGTTTCTCAGGATCGGAAAAGCAGTCCCAGAGCTTTTCCGGAACCATGCTTATTCCGGAAGAGATGGCGGCCATCTCCACTATCTTCTGGTCAAAGTCAAAAACCTTTCCCCAGTATTCACCGCTTTCAGGGTTGGTTCCATTGGCTAGCCCAGACTGGTAGATCTCCAGGAACTCCGTCTCCTTCTCATGCTTCCAGAGAGGCGCAAGCCCCCACAAAGGGCGCGAGAATCCTTCCATCTCCGCTGAAACGTTGGCATAGTGGACGCCGCTAGCGCCAACAACAAGCCTTGCCCCCTTCGGGCTAAAGTGGCTCTTGAGGGGAGCAACCAGGCCAAGCAGGGCGGAAATGACATCATCCCTGGTCTCCAAGGGGTTTTCTTTTATTGTCATAATTTCATCCTTTCGTGTCGCC
>JAISWZ010000226.1 GCA_031270945.1 Clostridiales bacterium
GATCTTGATAGAATTCAAGGATATGGGCACGTTTGCCAAGCGTCTTGAAAAGAGATCGTATACCTCTTCAAACTCCTTCGGGCAATAATCCATGTAACCCCGAGTTTTATCGAAATCAACGAAATCCATGAATAACCTAAATTCATCGCAATCCATGATATCCATTCCCCTCTCACTTTGAAACGAATGTTGATTCTGTTGCAATCAAATAGCGCATTCTCAACGTTTGTAGTTGCCAGTAGCTAAACTTTTGCATTTCACTTCCAGATACGATCTTCATACCTTTTGATTTTGCCATAAGGCTTGATTTGTTGGCCATAATCAAAGCGTCCCGGCAAAATCATTTTTTATACCCTTGCAATAATAATTTTTGCCGACACAATCGATTCTTAAACATCAGATAAAAAATAAATTCCATTGGTGATCATTCATTTTAGAGTAAGAGCATGTTGGACAAGTTTAGGCGGCACAGCGCAGCTACTGGAAAAGTGCTTGGCATTCAGTGCATATCCCAAAATTATATCCGAGGCGCCGAAAAAATCCGGATGTTTGCACACAGAATCCCGAGCAAACTAGTTGAAGCATTCGCCAGGATTTTTTCGGTGCCATTTTGGAATTTTGGGATATGCACTTAGTCTCCATATACCACATTCTTTTGAGATTATTAAAATATGCTCTGGCCTGTACTCTCTAATTGTAGCATGGCTTTTGGAATTATCAAGCTTTAATATAAAATTAATCCATATTATTTACTGTCGGCGCTACGCCAAGGGCCTTTTAAGACATCTATGATGCGCATGTCCCCAGATGATATTCACTCGACTATCCCGGGACGGCACAGTTTGACGCTTACATTTAGAGGTTCAGTGGCAGCGCGAATCTCAGATATAAGATCACGTCGCACAGCTTTGCTTATGCAATAACCAAAACTATAAGCGCTCCCTGCTGACATAAGATCCGAACTCTGAAATTTAGTCGGATTTTTAGGATTTCTAGGACATTCCATGAATGTAGTCAAAATATTATAAAGACTTATTCGCTACAATAGGCTATATTTATATTGACGTTGTTGGAGAGAGCACCCCTATTGGCTTGTGAGTGCAAAAATCCATAGTCAAATTTGAGATATGCACCGAGGCGGGCAGCGTGATCGTCAGCATATATTGGCATAAGCATCTCATGGATTCTTAGCCATATGAATCGAGAACAAGGGCTATAGAATGCCAGTTGAAAAGATGCGAATGCCAGAAACGCATGAATGCCAGATTTTCGCCATTTCGAGGTTTAACTCGACTGTACTGCTTTTAGTCCTTGGACTAAGCCAGGTCTCTATATACTTATTAATTAGTTAAAAAACAAGGCAATATATAGGTTTCTATCCGATTTTAGATAGGCGTCAATATTTTGAACCACTGTTATCAATATAATATAAAGACTTTAGAGTCAAGAAAGCTTATATTAAAAACAGATGTGAGCCATCTTTAGATGTAGACCAGGCAAGCCAATATTTCTTGATCAGCTTGTAAATTCAACAAAATCAAGGTTTAATGAATTTCTTGCCCCTAAAGCGCCCTATATCACATCAATATCTTACATAAGATTTGTTTGAACGTGAACCATAGGCATAATCTTGATTCTACTTACCAATCGCTAAATCGCAAACAAATCTTGGCATTTTGTAGATACATTTTTCATGCAACCCCATTATTTAAAGGCTTTATAAATTTTCATTCAAGCTATAATCATAAATATATATTCTGGCGAGCTCCGCTGATTCCAGAATCGATTCAACTAGGGGATCCGCCCTGCGGGCGGATGTGAATAGGTTCTTGAATCTCACTCGTCAGCGCATTCCTAAACCAAAGCCGCTATGTACATATCCTAAAGAGCAAGAAAAACCAGAGCGATTTTGCTCCTTGCTCGGCCGCATCTACCTACGTACATGATTTTGCTGTAATAGCTTCCTCAAAGCCTTAAAATACAGGCTTTGATCATAGCCATTATGATGGCAGAGCTACATCGTTCAGATTAATATCAATTAGCTAGCAAAAGAGTACTATTTGTCGCATTTCTTCTTTCCAATCGCGCGACACGTCAGGTGCCATGCGCCGCAAACCTAAGGTTTACCCATGCCTTAACGGGTAATGCCAGATTATCAAGGGTTAATCCCAAGTAATATCCTTGGCAATCTTTGTTAGGTCATCATGCGCCTCATTCAAAATTTCCGTTAAATATAGAGCTGTCCAAGTGCGCGGCGTTTCTTGGGCAGCTCGCCATGCGGCGAAGCTGCCGTCAGGGAGGTGTTAATTGCAAGAAGCGATATTCCTAAACTTTAGGATATCGCTCTAAGATCTGAATTAAAGTGCATTGCGAGGAAAATACGCTGTCTCTTGGCGGATAGCGGGATGACAAAGGGGTTGGGCTTATTCGAGCTATTCTATTATTGTTTCCCATATAGGCCAAGCCTCTTATTCATTGCCATTGCCCTCGCAACACGTATGTAAAGGAGACAAGAATGGTAATGAAACGCAGAATCATCAGCATGGCGTTGGCTATCATCATGTGCGTGGGTTCATTCGTCTTGCAGGCGAGCGCGGCAACGGTTGCTAGCATTGACGCCAGCACTTTGGCTTACAACGGATTGCTTGGCGAGGCTTTTGAAGCTCAAGCCAACAGTCCCTGGGGCCTCATCAATTCAAAGGGGTTCTATGTAGACAGCCAGATCAACTTTGGCAGCATGGAAACCGTTCTTCAAGAGCGAGTGAACAAAAACGACAATGCCGGCATGAGATGGATAGGCTGGATCGTCCCGCCTGAAGACGGCGCTTACTCGTTTCGCTGCTACTCAGACAATGGATCCAGGCTGTGGATTGGCGATGACGGGACTGGAACGCCCCTGATCAACTACTGGGACGGCGGAAGCTGGTGGGATCAATCAAGCACCCCCACAAGTTGGAGCAGTTCTATAAATCTCGAAGCTGGAAAGGCCTACTCCTTCCGCCTTGACTATTTCGAGGCCATCGGGGGAAGCAATATAAGGCTGGTTTGGAAAAACAACAGCAACATTACAGAGCAGACCATACCCGCGTCCGCTTTCTTTCTTCCAGATTCCGATCAATGGGCTCTCATAGACTCCATCGACTCTTCATCAGCCCAGCTGGATCTATCTCAGGGTTCTTCCGGCGGCACGGTAAAGATCAATGGGCATAATTTAAAGGATTCAGAGGTGTGGCTTACAACCCTGGCTGGCGACAAGCTGAAAACTTTGAGCGTGTCTGAAAATGGGGATGAAATTCTTGCTGTCAATCTTCCCAGCGACTTGGATGCAGGGCTTTACAAGTTTTTGCTGATCAAAAACAAGTGCCAGGTTCCAACCACTGAGTATATAGCGGTCTTGACAGACGCCTCTTCAAACGAAAGGACGGAGCATCCAAGGGCTGACTGGAAACGCGAAAAATGGATGAACCTGAATGGCGTGTGGAACTTCGCTTTCGATCCTGATGAAGTAGGGTTAAATGAATCCTGGCAAAACGGACACGACTACGACTTGAAGATCAACGTCCCATTTGGCTGGTCCACTGTAGCGTCAGGCATCAACAACAGTGACTATCGCGGCGTTGCTTGGTATGAGAAGACATTTAGCATTGACTCGTCATGGACAGCTAACGGAAACCAGGTATACGCATATTTTGGCGCGGTTGACAACTGGGCCCGGGTTTTCATAAACGGAAATGAGGTCCAGCTAGACACCAAGCAGTACTATTTGGGCTCATACATAAACGGCCACAGAGGCGGGTATACCCCGATAGAGTTCAACCTGACAGAGCATTTAAAAGTAGGCGACAACAAGCTCACCGTTTGGGTTGAGGACAAAGGCGTCTATGGCCAGCAAAACTATCCTGCCCTAATAGGCAAGCAAGGGCGCCCTGCGCCTTGCGGATACATCCAGACAGACGGAATATGGCAGACCGTGATGCTTGAGTCCAGAGGAGCGACATCTTTAGGCTTTGTCCACGCCAACTCGGACATTGGGGATCTGTCGAGTGGAAACGTTACATTTGACGTGGAGA
Organism: Clostridiales bacterium; assembly: GCA_031270945.1. Taxonomy (GTDB): domain Bacteria; phylum Bacillota; class Clostridia; order Lachnospirales; family WQUN01; genus JAISWZ01. Next base: position 4,071 of record JAISWZ010000226.1, read on the forward strand.
TCAACAACACTGCAAGCTCTGACCCAAAAGACGTAACCGTGGACTTCTTGTTCACGCCAAAGAAGTATGATGTAGCGTCTGACACTGATATAGTTACTGGAGATCCCATATCTGGAACTGTAGCTCTAAATATACCGGCTAACACGGTACAAGAATTCAAGGGCGCTGTCACCATCTCTATCCCTAATCAGAAGCTTTGGAGCGATGTCGACCCCAACCTGTATTGGGGAACCGCCACTTTGAAGATAGGCGGAGACGCTGTTGACACTGTAGATCTGTACTTCGGGCAAAGGCAGATAAAGATAGCTGTGTATGGCCAAGATTCTTCAAACCGGGACTACAGCTATGTTTACCTGAACAACAAGCCCGTTTACCTGGCTGGCCTCCTGGATCAAGGGTTCTGGATTGAGGGGCTCTACACAGCGCCATCAGAGGAAGCCTTGAGGTTTGATGTTGAAGCCATGAAGGCTCGCGGCTTCAACATGATAAGAAAGCACTTGAAGGTGGAAGATCCACTTCAATACACTTGGGCTGACAAGCTTGGATTCTTCGTTTGGCAAGACATACCCCACGCTAACGCAATGATGATTCAACAGTATACAGGCAGTGACAGGTACGCGCCAGGCAGGGATGTCTACCTTGACTGCCTGGACAACGTAATAAGGCGCGACTACAACCATCCATCTGTCATAGCGATCATGCTGTTCAACGAGACTTGGGGCATAGATCGCGGATCTGGAGCGGCGAGAGACAACACGAACCCCGCGAAGATCAAAGAAGCTCATACAGGGACAAACGCGCCAACAGTTGGAAGCAGCATAAACAATGTTGATGAAAACCACTGGCTTGCCAACCTGTACTATCACACGAAAGAGCTTAACCCTGGCATTCTTGTTGAAGACATGAGCGCTTGCAACAATGACCACTTGAATCCCACGGATCTGAATACGTACCATATGTATCCAAAGGGGTACCAGAACTCCAGAAACGATGTGACAGGAAGGGAAAACGCCACATATCCCGGATCCAATAACAACTTTAGAAACGGATACACTCAGCAAGGCCAGCCCATGCTCAACAGCGAATACGGCGGCGTGGGATACGGTGATTACGACTACGACATCTCTTGGTGCTTCAAGTACCAGACTGATCTTCAGCGCCAGCAGATCAAGCAGAACGGGTACGTATACACCGAGCCGTATGATATAGAAAACGAGAGGAACGGCCTTCTGACTTGGGAACGCTACAGCAAAGTCATGGGATACGAAGAAATCGCCTGGGGCGGAGACATGAGCATTGCCGATCTCAACCAGCCAAACTACGTTGGCATTGACGGAGATCCAAACACCACTCTTCAGCCAGGAACGAAGTACTCCAGGGATGTAATCGCAATGAACTGGAGCGGAAACCAATACCCGGACGCAGTTCTAAAGTGGCGCTTTGACGCGACTGACGCGTTTGGCAACAACATAGAGACAGAAGCGAAAGACCTGGAAGGCAAAGCTATAGCGTTTTCACCCTACACCCAAGTCAAGCAGAAGATCGAGTTCAACCTACCAAAGGGTCGCACTGTTGGCACTTTGACGGTTTGGATAGAAGACGGAAGCGGGAACAAGCTGGCCAAGAACTTCATAAACGTAATCGGCAAGCCAGCAGGGACCAGTTCAGATCTGGAAGCCTTGGACGAGAACTCCTACATTCTTCGCAAAGCGTCTCCGTCTTACAGCTCCTTTGAAAACGGGGTCGGCAGGAGCGAGTATACCTACCAGCTTCCAACCAGCTTTGATCCGGCTAATCTTCAGCATGCGCGAATACTTGCGGAGGTATCGTCAGTAAAAGGCGTAGTTGGAACAGACAGGTACAAACCAGCCACTCACTCAGAAGGATCCCAGACAGCGGAGAACTACGAACTGCCTACAGACGTGACCGTTTCCATTAACGGGCATGAGGTTGACACGCTTTTTGTTCCTGACAACCCCCGCGACATGAGGGGCACCCTTTCTCTTGGAACATTCAAGGAAGGAGCAAGCGCAGGAGATTTCGGATACTTGCTGAACCTAAACCTCTCTGACGAGCTGATCCAGACATTGCAAAACGAGCTCAAAAACAGCAAGACCATAACGATCAGTTATTCAGTAAAAGATAATGCTTCTAACAAGGGAGGGCTCAGGCTATACACAGAGTCGTCCGGACGTTTTGCTGTATCTCCGTCCTTGATAATAAACCCCTCCGACAAGTATGTTGAAGAGATTTATGAGACCTCTGACACAAACTACGCAGTAGAAACAACGCTTGCCGCAGGCCAGAGCTTCACTGTAAGAGATGGCGCTTACGAGGTAAGCTACGACGGAAACGCTATCACCCTCAAGCAGGGATCCGAAGTGCTAGGCAAAGCGCCAGCAACAGGAACACTGCCTGTTCGGGTCAGGCTTTTCGATGACAAAGTAACGGTTTGGACTAACGACGACCCAGACCCGGCCATACTGGAATACGGCACAGCAACGTACGCCAAAGGCGACATCGCAAGCGACGCGCTTGACCTTGTTGTCATTCCCGAAACCTACCGCTCAAGCGCGTCTGACGCTCCAAATCCCCAGCCTGACGTCCAGTTCGTGGATAGCTTCAACTTTGGGGCGAATCCTGACAAGAACGTTTATTACAACTATTTCGCTGGGGCGAACGAGAGCACCTGGACCTATGCGCCCGATGGCGGCAATAACATGGCATTCACTTCTAGCCTGGGCGGAAAGCTTCAGCTCAAAGACAGAGTGTTCTCTGACGGCGTTGTCGAGGGAGATATCGCCTTGACAAGTGTTGTGGAGAGAGGAAACACCGGTTTCCTGATCAGGAGCAAAGATTACGAAAACTCAATAGACGGCGCTAGAGGCTATTACATTGGAATCGGCAAAAATGTGCAAGGCGGCAACATTGAAGGCGTAAGCGTAGGAACAAACAAAGCGTTCCTTCAGATAGGCTATATGAAACTCGGCTGGGAAAACATGAAGGTTGTAGCGTTGCCGGACGACTTAGACGTATCCGTCAAGCACAGGCTTTCTGTCGTGTTTGTTGGCCCGCGCATTGAAGCCTATGTAGACGGCGTTTTGTACGCTACGGTATACGACTCCAGATATACAGAAGGATCTGTGGGATTCCGCACCTTCAACGCGGCTGGAACCCTCGACAACTTTGTCGTCTCGACAGCGCCTAGGTACGCCAGCATCTTTGGCGGCCAAGACTTCGAATCATGGATCAAGAACGGAACAGCAACAGTCTCTTCAAGTAAGCTTGAGCTGAGCGGCGACAGCCAGGCCCTTGTAGGCAATTACTCATGGACTGACTATGAGTACGCGGCAAGCCTAAGCCTGGGCAAAGACAGCGTCGCTGGCTTGGCGGTCAGAAGCTATATAGACGACACCAAGAAACCAAGCGGCTATTACGTTGCCCTAGACCGGGAAAATGGCAAGATCCAGGCGCTCAAGCTTGTTCGCGGTGCCCAGTTCATCGTGGATGAAAGAGATTTCCAGTTCTCGGACGATGACGAACGTTCATACGAACTGATAACCAGGGTAACAAACAATACTGTTCGCGTTTACGCGAACACCAAAGGCGAAACTGAAGAAATCGACATGTCCATGCCAGTCCTGACTTTGGTCGACAACGACTATGACAGAGGCTACGCCGGAGCGTTTTCTCTCAAGGGTGCCGCTTCATTCACTGCTGTTGACATCAAAGACAAGTATGTCTGGCAGGAAGAATTCTATGATGGCGCTCTGGATACCTGGCATGAATACGGCTCAGGATCTTCAACCGTATCCGGCAACGTCCTTGTGATGAAGCAAAACTCAAACGGATACAAGCTTGCCAAAGGCTATGCCACATGGGAAAACTACACCATCAAGGCTGAAATCCAGCTGGACGTAAAGAACGGCAAATCCAATGGCGGATTTACGTATCTGTCAACCGAGTTTGGGCAAGGCCAGGATGACTTGCGGGGATATGTTTCAGGCGTCAACTATAACCCAGGGATAACCGATCAAAACAGAACAGCGGTTGAAACAGGGTTTATCCATTACGGCTGGACTTCTCTGCAGCTTTCAGACCAAAACTTCACGTTCACCCCGACTGGATGGCATCCGCTTGAGATCAAGGTCGAGAGCTCGATAGACGAGATATCAAAAATTACTATAAAGTGCGACAACAAGGATGTCTACTCCTTTACAACCAGAGTGGA
>JAISWZ010000310.1 GCA_031270945.1 Clostridiales bacterium
GATCAAGGGCGCATAAACCTTTCCAGGAAAGCCGCTCTTGCTGAAAAGAAATAGGAGAAGCCGATGTTTGAAATTGTAACGCTGGACAATGGCCTGCGAGTTGCGCTGGAAGAAATGGATTTCGTTCGGTCCATATCATTGGGCATTTGGGTGAAAAACGGATCCCGCAACGAAAACCCCGCTTCCAGCGGGATTTCCCATTTCATTGAGCACATGCTATTCAAAGGGACAGACAGCAGGACGGCCAAACAGATAGCTGATGATATGGATCGGATAGGAGGGCACATAAACGCCTTCACGTCAAAGGAATACACCTGCTATTACACGAGGCTCCTGGACACGCATTTCGACTTTGCTATAGACGTGCTCTCTGACATGTTTTTCAGATCCAAGTTTGACGACAAAGAGATAGTCAAGGAAAGAAACGTGATCCTCGAAGAGATTGACATGTACGAGGACACGCCGGAGGAATTGGTTAACGACGTGACCCAGTACCACGTCTGGCCGGACAACTCCCTGGGCCAGTCGATCCTGGGCACCGAAAGCACAATATCCAAGTTTGACCACGGGTTTTTCACCCGGTACTTCAACGCGAACTACCTTCCTGAAAGAACGGTTATCACTATTGTTGGCCACTTTGACAGGAACGAGACGCTAAAGAAGATCGAAGAGCGCTTCACGGCTTTCCAAAAGCCGCTTGCGCCTCCAAGCCCTGTTTCTGCCGCAACATTCAAGAAGTGCATTGCCACAAAGGAGAAGCAGATAGAACAGACGCACATGTGCATAACCTTTCCTGGCATTCCGGCTGGAGACAAAAGAACATATGACTTGATAACCTTTAACAACATGTTTGGCGGCGGAATGAGCTCCAGGCTCTTCCAGAGCATAAGGGAAGAGAGGGGATTGGCCTACACGGTCTACTCCTTCCCAGTGTCTTACTCTGACACGGGGATTTTTTCGATTTACGCCGCATTGAACGCAACCCAGGTGGATGAGGTGCTGCACCTCATGTTCAATGAGATAAGCAAGCTGCAGAGCGACGCGATAACAGAGGCCCAGCTCAACAAAACCAAGGAGCAGCTTAAGACCAACCTTATCTTAGGTCTTGAGAGCACAACCAACCGCATGAGCAGCCTTGGCCGTTCCCAGCTCCTTCTGGGCGAAACACTGACTGAAGATGAGATAGCCAAAAAGATAGACGCTGTTAGCCTGGACTCCATACGCGAACTGACAAACCATTTGTTTGACATGGACAAAGTCTCATTCGCGGCAGTTGGAAGCTTCGGAGACAAGGATTTCAGCGCCTTGATGAAGAAGGCCGCAGGGGTTTAAGGCGAATGAATTTTCTGGGAAGCGATAGCAAGAGCTTTGAAAAAAGCACGCAAGAGCTTTGAAAAAAGCGAGCTTTCCAACGTTCCAATTGGAACACGCTTTAAGGCTTTGGGGTCGCTTGCGAAAGCAAGCCATTGCAATGGAGGCGCGCATGAACGATAGCAGTTGGGACAAGGAGCGGCGGCAAGGCGCCGACCCGCTTGCCGACATCGCCAGGTATAGCCCGAGAATGACGGTATCCAGGGTATCAGGGCTTCTTGGCCAAAAAGGGTTCCGAGTCACCAAGGCAACTGTCCAAAACTATTTGAGGATAGGGGTTTTGCCCCCTCCTATAGGAAAGCTGTACACTCCTGGCCATGTTATGATGCTGGTGATGATTGAGCGCCTGAAGGCGGTATTTGGCCTTGTGGAGCTTAAGCGCTTTTTCGAGCTCGCCTTTGCCGGGGCTGTAAAGATCCCCGAGCAGGAAGATGAGATCAAGGCCTTTTATGACGCTTGCATCAACTCCATGATTGACGTGAACGAAGCGGTGTCTAGCTATGAGGAAGGCGCGGAGGCAGCATCTAAGAGATCTCGCTACAACAAGGCGGCTACGGTGATCGCCGTCTGCCAGCTGGCCGCCAGCGCAAGAGACAGGGCTTTGGAAATGGAAAAAAATTTTGAAAGCGAATAGTTGCGCCGGATTAAGGTGTTTGCTTATGCGAGCGTCTTATTCCGGTTTTTTGCCGTGGTTAGAGAAAGAGAATGTGAGATAAAAAGAGAAAGGCAAGGTCAGCAAGGTCAAGTGCAAGTCAAAGGCAAGGCAAAGGCAAAGTCAAGGTCAAGAGCATTAAAAAAGGCCAAAGAGCGCGAAACGCGCTCTTTGGCCTTTTTTGCGTGATTAAAGGATCTGGAGGAAACTCTGATCCTAATAAAAACATGCATTTGCGGGCAATATAGAAAAAGATTATGCTTTGATAGATTTATAAAAAAAGCGCTTTTCTGGCATAGGCAGGTGAAGAGTTGAAAAACGAGGACTATAATGAAAGATACTTCCAAAAGGCGAATGTGGCGCTGTTTTGCATGCTTTTTCTCTTCATGGTTTTCAGGCTTGCGCAGGCTTGGACGGTTAAGCATGACTTCTGGACGATCCTGTCCGCGTGCCTGGTGGCCCTGCTTTTGCTTGCGTTCGTGTTCACCAAGATCAAGAGCAACAGGGCGTTTTTCGTGCCCGTATGCCTGACTGGCATATATATTGTTACCAGCTTTATCGTGGACACGTTCATCTATTACTTTAGCGCGGCTTTCATCTTTTGTGCGATAAGCGCCTTGTACCTGGACTACAGGAGCCTGCTGGGGTATGTGATCGGGCTGAACCTGGCCACTTTGGCGATATTCTTCACAGGGGCCATGCACAGGAGCTTCACCCTTGGAGAGATGCTGGTCCACTGGTCGCTTTTGGCTGGCGCTTCAATGATAATATACATGGTCGCGAAATTCGCACATGACAAGAATGTGCTTGCATGCAAGGTCAACGGGTCATTCGAGGCCATTTTTGAGTGCACCCCAAACTTCGCGGCTTTGATAGACGAGAGCGGGCGGGTGATCTACATCAGCACTCCGCTATTGAAATTTATTGGGAAGAACAGCCCCTCTGAAGTGAAAGGCAAAAAGGTTGAAGAGGTCTTCGTAGGAAACCGGACAATGGGAATACCTGAGGCGTTGGCATCAAGCGATGAGCCCCATTACGAAGGCATGGCAAGCATGTACGCGGAGGGATTGACCAGGCACTTCAACCTGGCCATAAGCAGGCTGAACAGGCGGGTTTCTCCTGTAGAAGGGACTTTTATAGCGCTCACTGACGTTACGGGAATAATGGAGGCAAAGCTTGCAGCTGAAGAGGCGAATGAGGCCAAGAGCAACTTCCTGGCTACAATGAGCCATGAGATCAGGACTCCCATGAACGCCATAATAGGCATGAGCGAGCTTATGAGAACCGACAACCTGGACCTTGAGCAGAAAGATTTCTTAAGCGACATGAAGACCATGTCAAAGACCTTGCTTCAAATAATCAATGACATCCTTGACTTTTCGAAGCTTGAGACTGGGAAGATGGAGATAACCCCGATAGACACATCCGTTGACGAGATCTTTGAGAGCGAGGTTTCCATACACAAGTTCATGGCGGAGAGCAAGGGCTTGGAGTTCGAGTCTTACCTTGATCCAAGCCTTCCGAAGCGGATCCACGCTGACGACGTGCGGATCAAGCAGGTGATCACGAACCTTTTGTCAAACGCAATAAAGTACACGCAAGAAGGCTATGTTGACTTTGAGATGCTTTCTGGCGAGAACTCAAGCGTTCTGGTCATTAAGGTGATAGATTCCGGAGTAGGCATTCAGGAAGCTGATCTGGAGCGGATATTTGGGAAGTTTGAGCAGCTGGATCTCATGAAGAACCACGGGGTTGTAGGAACAGGTCTTGGGCTTGCCATAGCCCAGGAGATAGTTTCAATGATGGGCGGGAAGATAGAGGTTCAAAGCGCTTACGGATCTGGGTCGATATTTACTGTCAGCCTTCCTTTGGTTAAGGCCAAGGGATCGGACAGCGTTATCAGGTTCATCAAAAGCGGAAATGTTCAAGCGCCTGGCGCGAAAGTGCTGGTCGTGGACGACAACGCCATAAACCTTAAGGTCGCGCTTTCCTATCTGGCAAGGCACGGCATAAAAGCGCAGTCTGCGGGAAGCGGATACGAGGCTTTGGACATGGCCAGGAAAGATCATTACCACTTGATATTCATGGATCACATGATGCCTGGAATGGACGGGCTGCAGACAGCGGCCGCTATTAGATCCCTATCCGACGAATGGTACAAGTCAGCGCCGATAGTCGCTCTATCCGCCAACGCCGTAGCCGGGGCGCACGAGATGTTTCTGAAAAACGGGCTAAACGATCACATTTCAAAGCCAATAGACGCCGCGTCTCTTAACCTGATGCTAGGAAAATGGCTTCCTGAAGAGCTGACCGACGATCCGACGGAGGATCGGATTGAGCCGATTTGGCTGGACAAAGGGATTGGTGAGACGGAGGATCTGGGTCTGGATAAGGCAAAAGAAGAGATGGCGGGACTGGAAAAAGATATTAAAGAGGCGGAGGAGCTGGACAAGGCAAGCGAAAAGTTGATCGGACTGAGTAAAGCAAAAGAAGAGATGGCGGGACTGGTAAAAGATGCTAAAGCGTCGACAACCCCTATTTTAGAAGATGGTGATGACTTTATGCAGGGAGATTTGATATCCAAGGAGGCCGGCAT
>JAISWZ010000329.1 GCA_031270945.1 Clostridiales bacterium
GTTGGAACTGGCACTGACGAAAACGGAGCTCCCGAATATGAGCTGAGTCGCCCGATGACAAGAATAGAAGCACTGGCAACGCTGATCAGGCTAATGGGGCTGGAAGACGAAGCTTACCAGTCAACTGCCTCAAACCCTTTTACTGACGTGCCGGATTGGGCTGACAGGATTGCCGCTTACGCTTTCAGCATAGGCCTGACTCTTGGAGTCAATGACACGCACACTCTGCTAGCCGCAGACGATCTGGCTACGCCTCACGACTTCACGGTCTTCATGCTGAGGATTTTGGGATTCTCAGAGGCCAATGGAGATTTCTTGTACAGCGGCGCCAGGAAGAAAGCCGTTGAAGCGCAATTGCTTAAAGTGATGGAGTCAGCCGCCATAAACGCGGACGGAGTTCTGCTCAGAGCTGAAGCCGTTATTATCATGGCCGACGCGCTTTTGGCGCCTATCAAGGATTCCAGCGTTATCCTGGTCGATAAGCTGGTCAATGACGGAAAGATGTCAAAAGCTGATTCTGACAGCTTCCAAATGGCTGTAAAGAAAGCTTACAAGAGATAGGGTCTAGCGCTCGTTGCTATCTAACGCGCTCCGCATTTGTCAAAAACTCATGATTTGCGGGATCGAGAGTCATCGATCCCGCTTTTTTTATTTTTATATTTTTTTTATTTTTTTATATTTTTTATTTTTTATATTCTTTTATGTTTTCCCAGCTCCCGCATTCTCCAGCTTCTCCGCTATAGCCTTTCCTATCACATATGCCAGCTTCACGGGAACCGCGTTGCCAATTTGGTGCATGCACTCTGTCCAAGACCCCTGGAAAACGAAGTCATCGGGGAAAGTTTGAATCCTTGCGCTTTCTCTGACCGTGTAATATCTTTTCGTTCCATCATCCAGGGCTATCATGTTCTCTCCGCCTGGAACCCCATGAACGCCCGCTTTTATGGTCTTGGACGGCTGATCCAGGACGCTTCCAGAGTGGCCTGGGTACTCCTTTGCCCCAATTCTGTATTCGTGGTTTGGAACTACATAAATATTGCCGCTTTGGGGATCTGGAAGCCCGGATAGCGCGTCTCGCACTGTCCGCCAGCGCTCTTTGGATTGCTGAGGCAGTTCCAGCTGGCCATGGAGAGTTGGCGTTTCTTTTCCTGAAATGCCATGCTCGTCCCAATAAGAGCCGTCAACATGTTTGGCGTACGCGAGCTTCTCTTTTGAGTGAGTCGGTTCCGGGAAAGACCACTTGATCCCCAGATCCTTTCGAAAGCCTATGATCATTACGCGGTTGCGCATTTGTGGCACGCCATAGTCAGCGGCGTTAAGCAGGCTGAAGGAGACGTCGTAATCCAGCCCGGAGATCAGGGCGCCTGAGTGATGCTCGCTCAAGCGCTTATTATGGCAGATCCAATCCTCCCCGTCTTTCGCCTCCAGCTCGGGATGCGCCAGCTGAAGCAGTATGTAGCTGAAGTAAGGCCTGAAAGTCTCTCGCAACAGGCCCTTCACGTTCTCAAAAACAAAGGCTTGCGGCTGGAGATCTTTTACAGCCCGAACAGCTTCCGGAAACATGTCCCGCTTGTCATTGAAAGCTTTGTGCTTGCCTCCAAGGGAAAACGGCTGGCAAGGCGGGCCGCCCGAGACGAGATGGACGGGCTTGAAATCAGAAAATTTAACGCTTCTCGCGTCGGCTTGGATAACGTTCCAGTTTGCCGCGCCATAGGCGACTATGCTGCGGCAGGCGTCCTTGTTCCATTCTATCAGGGCCTTAGGTTCGAACCCCGCTTGATGCAACCCCAAAGCAAGCCCCCCAACTCCAGCGAACAATTCCAATGAGTTCATGCGCTTTTCCCTTTCGCACGCCCGCCAGCAGGTTCTTTCACAAATTCTTGCAGCTGGTCGCTGCGCTCCTCATTATAGCATACGAAAGATTTAAAGGACAGTCTTGCTCTTGCCTGAGGTTGCATAAAAGATGCAAGTTTTGAAGTGGCCATTAATTATCAAGATCTATAGATTCTGATAAGCACTTTTGCAAACCCAACCCTACCAACTAGCGCTAAATTTTGGAATTTTCGTATCACTCCTGCATTTGAAGCCCTGTGATCGTTTTGTAGACTTACAGCGACAAATTTCTTAAAAATATTTACTTTATCTGGCGCATATGATATCATGGACTTGCGATTTAATCGCGCGTTTCGATATCATAATCATGTCGAAGCTTGGGCAAACCATTAATGCGCATAATTCTGCGCAAATTATCATGAGCCGAGAGGACCCGGCTTTCAGTTTTGCAAATATAATCATAAGGAGAAACGTCCATGTCAAAACGCGTGTTCGCCTTCGCGCTGGCATTCATGATGGCAGTCCTTGCGCAGTCATTCACTGCCTCTGCCGCGCCGGATGGCGTAAGCATTTCCACAAGCTCAAAGACAAGCTCAGGCAAAGCCATGAACCTTGTAGAGCTTTCCTCGGGCGGCAAGTTCCGCCCCCAGATCTTCATTGCCGGGGACGCTCCGTACCAGGACACCCAGGCTGAGGCGTTTGTAAACCTGGCTGAAAAGCCGAACCTCGCCGTGCTCACGAATGGCACTTTTTTCAACGCGTACTACGACTCGTCAAAGGAGTATCCCGAAAACCTGCCAGCCACCTTTGGCACCCTGATTCAGGACAAAGAGATCTATCATGACGGAAACTACCTGCCTGTTTTGGGATACACAAGCGATGGAAAATGGCTGATAGACTCCGCTGTCCTGAAAATGGAGATCACTGCCGAAATGGACGGCAACAGCATCACTACGGTTATCTATGACGTAAATGGCATCGGCAACTTTTTTACAGATTTCTTCAATCGCCCGATCACCCGCGAAGGAAAGAAGTTCGTGATCAAAGACGGCAAGATCGCGTCTGTCACAGAGGGAGAATATGCCCCAGCCGCTGGAGAGATGGTATACGCTCCAACAGACACCTGGTTTTCTCCTGACATCGGAAGCCCTGTCAAGATCAGCTATTCCTACAAGCCCTCGCGGCCAAGCCGCCAAGGGGACTGGGACAATGTTGTCACGGCGGTTTCATGCGGGCCCTTGATTCTTCTAGACGGCGCCAATGTCGTAGGATCTGCCGCTAACTCAGGGTTCGGCGATTCATTCATGACTGCGGCAGCCCAAAGGACGTTTTACGGCATCAAGGCTGACGGAACCATTCTTGTAGGCGAAACAAGCACCACTTTCAATGATCTGGCAAAGACGCTGGCAGATCTTGGATGCGTTGACGCCATGTCCATGGATGGAGGCGCTTCTTCCTTCCTTTACGCAAATGGAAAGACGCTTCAACAAGCTGGACGGAAGCTTAACAATGTCATAGCTGTTTACCTGGAAGAAGGGCCGCCAGCGCCAACTCCAAGCCCCGCGCCAACCCCAAGCCCTGCGCCAACCCCCGCGCCGCAGCTCGAAGCTCTTCCAACTTCCTCCTCTGTTCTTGTAAACGGGCAGAGCGTCGCCTTTGAGGCATACAACATAAGCGGAAACAACTACTTCAAGCTACGCGATCTGGCCTTTGCCTTGACTGGCACAGAGAAGCAGTTTGAGGTAGGCTGGGATGGCGACAGCAACGCAATCGCTCTAACAAGCGGCCAGCCGTATACTGCCCAAGGAGGCGAGCTGGAAGGCAAAGGCTCCGAAAAAGCAGTCCCGCTTCCCACAACGTCAAAGATCGTGAAAGACGGAAGCGAAGCCAGCTTCACGGCCTACAACATAAGCGGAAACAACTACTTCAAGCTCCGTGACATAGCGCTTGCCTTCGACTTCGGAGTGGCCTGGGACGAGGCCAGCAATTCTGTCGCTATAGACACAAGCGCTGGATATACTGTGGAATAAAAAAATAAAAAAAATAAAAAAGAAATTAAAAAAAAGCAAAAAATATAAAAAATAAAAAAAGCAAAAAAACCAAAAGCCCAGCGCAAGCGCTGGGCTTTTGGTTTTTTTTGATTTTCTTGGTTTTATCAGACAGCGTTCATATTCTCACGCAACCTGCCTTGAAAGCTCAATCGAATCCCTTTCAATAAGCTTCATTGCCTCATCCCTGCTTGACATGTATCTGATCAGCTCGTCCTTGCGCAAAATGACTGGCATCCTGTCATGCACATCCGAAATGGATGAATTGGCCGCCCTGGTTAGGATGACAAAGCTGTCCGCACGCTCTCCAGCTCCGATCACCCGATTCCTGGAGGCTATTCCCGCCATGTAAAGCATCCTGCTGCCTGGCTCGTTAAACAGGTACTTGCCTGTTGGCTTTCCGTTTGCGTGAGCCCACTCATAGAACCCGGTTGCAGGAACCACGCACCTGCTGTCCCTGAAATGGGCGGCGAACATGCTCTTTTCCTCTACAGTCTCAGACTTGGCGTTGATCACGGACTTGGCACCCAAGGAAAAACCCCAGCGCATGGCGCTAATCACTGTCTTTCCGTTAACTCTCGATACAATGGGGGCGCAATTGGTAGGAAATATTTCGCCTTGCTTTAGCGTCAAGCCGCCCAGGTTTTTCTCGGCCTCGCGTATTATCGCTTCCATTTCCTCAATGCCCTCATCGCCAGTAATCAAGTATCTTCCGCACATTTTTCTTCACCCCTGATCGTGCGAGAAAATCTCTGGCACGTTCACTTCAAGATCCTCGAACACCGCCGACTTGAACGTCGCTTGCGGATCGGTCTTGGCATAAATGGCTTTTAGGATAAGTATTCCGTTTTTAAGAACAAATTGCTCAATGGATTCAGACTCTGGGCTGGCAATCCAGTATTCCTTGATCCCGCGCTTTTGATAGGCCATAAATTTCCTGCCTGTGTCAAACCCAACTGTTTTTGGCTCAGTGATTTCTATCACCAGGCTGGGAACGCCGCTTTCCGGTTCGCCGCTAATCACCGAAATGTCAGGGCGGAAGCGGTTCTTTTCATCTATTGTTATTTCCAGCTCGCTGGTGTATGCCTGGCTATCTTTACCTTTCAAGTAATTGGAAAGCAAAAGGCGCAAGCTTTCCAAAGCGCGCGAATGCTTTGGAGTTCCTTCCGACATGCTGTAGACAGTGCCATTTATCATTTCGGTTAGAGGTTCTTGCAAATGATACCACTTCTCCA
>JAISWZ010000373.1 GCA_031270945.1 Clostridiales bacterium
TTATTGAGTTCCAGCACCATTGCCAACCCTATTTTTATTCTCCATTCTTAATCGTTCGTATCTCTTGAAACTCATAGAAAGCTCGTAATTTATATAAGATATTTGGCCTAATTCACAAAGGATTTCATTAAATTCATCTGTTTCTGCAGAGGTTAGATTTTCTTTGGAAGCAAGTTCGTGATAGCGAGACATATATTTAAATAAGGATAGAGAATGATGATTGATGTTGTAAAAAAACTGCATGAATTGCAAATATGAGAATTCAGATGTTTCTTCAAAAATATTCTTCGATCCGATATCAAACACTGTGCAGTTTTCTAATGCAGTGATTATAAACGGCGAATTAGTCGCAATGAAAAACTGGGTATTGGGAAAGACGTGGGTCAGTATGGAAAATATTCTTTTTTGCATCACAACATCAAGATGCGCCTCTAATTCATCAATCAGCACTAATGCAGGAAGCTCAGGATCAACTACGCCGTTTAAAAGCACAGAACGCATTGCTAGCTCAGAATAAATGTTGATTAATGAAGCGTAGCTATCGAATATCTGTTCAATAGGAAAAGGCTCAGAGCCTGGGATGCTTATGCCGTAATTGTCCTCATAGAGATCGTCTTTTAGTTGTAACTCAGGCATGTCAAAGAGCTCCTGCAAAAATCCTTGGAAGCCTGAGAAGCACTTGCGGTAAAGCATTTTGTTGTGGTTCTGCATGCTGAGCATAAAGTCAAGAAAATGGGGCTTGTTTTTGGCAAGGTCTATAACGACTCTCTTGGGTCTGCGCACTGCTTCGCGGGAAGCTGGGAAATACAAGACGGTTGTATCAGACGGGATCGAGACGTCTTTGCTGTACGACAGAGTAATAGCGTTGCTGTCTTGAGACTTCGAATTCGGCTCCCCCAGGGCGTTTTGTTGCGCGACCCCCAAGGCATCCCTTAAGGATTCAAGAAAGCGAGTCTTGCCACTGCCATTTACTCCTGTGACGATAAAGTGATTGCGCTCTGTTGTGGAGAGCGGGATGCTGAAACCAATTAAATCGTCAAATTTGTCGACCTGAATTTTTGTTACGAATATATCTTCCATTGCTTTCTCCTGTTCTTCTCTGAATGTCGAGTGGATTCGTTGCCCGGTTTTGAAGCTAACCTAAGGACTGAACGCATAGAATATTCTTAGATTTAATCGACAAAATCGTTTAAACAATTTGTTCTTCATGTAATTATTTTCTTGTATTCATCAAAAATCTCAAAATTAGCAGCGGTCATCCTATTTAATGCTCTCAAGGATTGTATGTATTCGTTTTGTTGAGCACGCGAAATGTTATTTCTATTTGCGAGCTCTTTAAAGCAAGCGAAATTTTTTAATAAAGCTTGATGTTGCTTATTAGTACAGAAATAGGATTCAACGATAGAGTCGTATGAGTAAAAAAATGCGTTTTCCAGAGTCTTTTTCTTTCCTATATCAAATACTACCGCGTTTTCCAATGCGGTTATTATATATGGCGAATTTGTTGTAACCATGAACTGGACATTAGGAAACACGCTGACCAATAACGGGAATACCCTCCTTTGCAACGTAAAATGAAGATGGGCCTCAAGCTCATCAACCAGCGCGATTGCGGGAAGAGCATGGTTTAAGGTGCCATTTATAAGCACTGAGCGCAGAGCTATAGCCATGTAAATGTTGGTCAAAGATGCGAAGCCATCGGATGCTTGATGTATCGCAAAAGGCGTCTTGTCCGGAAGGTGAATGGAGAAATTAAAATTTGCCAGGTCTTCTTTTAGTTCGAGCTTGGGCTCTTCATAGAGTTCTTGCAA
Source organism: Clostridiales bacterium (assembly GCA_031270945.1). Classification (GTDB taxonomy): domain Bacteria; phylum Bacillota; class Clostridia; order Lachnospirales; family WQUN01; genus JAISWZ01. The sequence goes on from JAISWZ010000373.1 coordinate 1,812, forward strand.
AAATCCTTGGAGACCGCAAATGCATTGATGATAAAGATCTATTTTCTCTGCTGGATTTTCTGGACAGCTATTGTTGTCATCTGAAATTTTCAGCATATAGTCAAGAAGATTGAGATTTTCTAGAGACGAGTCTGAAGTTCTCTTTGGTTTAAGTACTTTTGAACGGGAAGCGGGAAAGTAAAACACTGGAATGCTTGTCAAGCTTGAATTATCATTGCTATACGATAAGCCAAAGCTGTTGCTGTTTTTAGGATATTTTTCTTTCGTCGAATCCGATTCTTGTTGCAAAGATAACATGTTATCGCGCAATGATTCAAGAAAATGGGTTTCTTTGAAACCATTAAATCTGGTGAGAACTAGGTGCTTGCGTTCCGACAGTGAAAGAGGTATATCAAAGCCTGTTGAATTGTCAGCTGTTTTGACGTGGATATTTGTTACGAATACGTCTTCCATGATTTCCTCCTGGCTAAACCCTAATTGTTTAGCAATTGCCATCAAGATTTTCTGCTTTCGTACAAAAGTTGTTCATACCTTTTGAAATTTGTGGAATGCTCAAAATACACGGATGATATTTTCTCTAATTTCCCTGAAATTACTTTGAATTCATCACTTTCTAAAGAAGTTGAGTTTTCCTTTAACGCAAGTTCTTTGTAGCGAGAGAAGTAATTCACTAAGACTTGTGAGTTTGGACCAATATCGTAATAGTACTGCATAAAAATATTATATTGAAATTCGGACGGTTGTATTAAAATCTTTTTCATTCCGACATCAAACACTGTGCAGTTTTCTAATGCGGTGATTATAAACGGCGAATTAGTCGCGATGAAAAACTGGGCATTGGGAAAGACTTGAGTTAGCATGGAAAATATTCTCTTTTGCATCGCCACATCAAGATGAGCCTCCAATTCATCAATCAGCACTATTGGAGGAAGCTCAAGATCAACTGCGCCGTTTAAAAGCACAGACCGCATTGCTAGCTCTGAATAAATGTTGATTAAGGAAGCATAGCTATCGGATACCTGTTCAATAGGGAAAGGCTCAAAGCCTGGAATGCAAATGCCATAATTGCCCTCATAGAGTTCGTCTTTAAGCTCTAGCTCAGGCACGTCAAAGATCTCCTGCAAAAATCCTTG
>JAISWZ010000426.1 GCA_031270945.1 Clostridiales bacterium
GCCGCCTCCCCGTTTCCGCTCTGCTTCTTCACTAGCTTCTCAATCAGCCGCCCAACGCGCGTGAGCCTTATCTCTTTCAAAGTGGAAAATCTCGTGATCGGAAGCGCTTGATGCTCCACAACCTTTCTTCCTAGCAAAGCCTCGAAGGATTCACGGCTCAAGCCAGCAAAGTCGAAGGGCGCGAAAGCGGCGCAGACATCGCCCTCAATCCAAATCTGGCCTTGCAGCCTGAAATCCTCTGAAGAAGCTCCGACAATTATTTTATGGAATCCGCCTACCGTTCTCCAGCCGCGCTCTTTGGGATCCCAGAAGGAAAAGTCGTTTTCTTTCAAGTCAAAAGAGAGCGTCGCCTCTTCGCCAGGTTGAAGCCCTATCTTCTTAAAGGCCTTTAGCTCGATCACGGGCCTGGGAACCGGGCTTGCTGGAGGCGACACATAAAGCTGGCAAACTTCCGCGCCATAGACATTGCCAGTGTTCTTAAGCGTAAACGAGGCAAAAGCGCCTTCTTCCCGCTTTTCCAGCAAAAGCTCGGAGTACTCAACGCTGGTGTAGCTGAGCCCATGCCCAAATGGAAAGGCGACTTTTATGCCAGCTGTCTGATAGTGCCTGTAGCCGACGAAAACGCTTTCACGATACTCGATGACTTTTTCCTGCCCGAAGAAGTCTTTTGACAAAACATCGCCGTAGCTCTTGGGGAAGCTTTCAGCCAGCTTTCCGCTTGGATTCACCTTTCCAAACAAGACGTCAAGGGCAGCCCCCGAAGCGCCCTGCCCAGGAAGATAGCACATGATCGCGCAATCAACCAAGCCAATCCAAGGGGTTTCAACTGCGCCTCCAGCGAATATGAGGGCTATAACCTTTTTGCCCATGCTTGACAGCTTTTCAAGAAGCGCCACTTGGCTTTCAGGAAGGCTCATGCTTGGCCTGTCGTACCCTTCAGAGTCATAGGAGATTGGCTGGCCCAGAAAGGCTATCACTGTCTCGCTCCTAAACTCGCCATCAGAGAGCTCATAAGAGATCCCGCTTGCCTCCAGCTCATCCAGAAAATTTGGCAGCTTGGTCGGATGAACGTTTGACGCCCCTCCGCCTTGATATCTGGGCTTTTTCGCAAATTCCCCAACTACTCCAAACGTTTGGCTTGGATCTAGAGGCAATAGTCCGTTCTCATTCTTGAGCAGGACCATGGATTCAGCTGCTATTCTCCTGGCCAAATCGTGGTGCGCTTTTATATCTATGAGAGATGTTGGGTTTTCCCTGGCCTTTTCAGCCTTTTCCCCAAGTTTTGCAACACGCTTCGCCGCCTGGTCAAGAGCAGTGATTGACAGATCTCCCGAATCCACAGCCTTTGAGATCAGTCTTGCCCTAAACCCAGAATCCGCTGGCATCTCAAGATCAAGGCCCGCTTCTATCCCGGCGATCCTGTCGCAAACCGCGCCCCAATCGCTCATGGCCAGCCCGCCGTATCCCCATTCCTTTTTGAGGATCCCGAGAAGCTCTTGGTTTTCGCTTGCGTAAACCCCATCTATCTTGTTGTAGGCAGTCATGACAGCCCAAGGATCGCTTTTTGAAATTGCTATCTCGAAGGATTTGAGGTAGATCTCCCTTTTCGCTCTCTCGTCTGCTATGGAGTCGCTGGACAGCCTGGCCTTTTCCTGGTTGTTTAGAGCGAAGTGCTTCAAAGTTGCCCCGACTCCACCGCCTTGCAACCCTCTGACAAGCGCCGCTCCCATCTCTCCTGACAAAACCGGATCTTCGGAAAAGTACTCAAAGTTCCTGCCGCAAAGGGGATTTCTCTTGATGTTGACGCTTGGCCCCAAGATCAGGTCGACCCCTTTGGATCTGGCCTCTTTTGCCATTGCCGCTCCCATCTCTTCCAAAAGCTCAGTGTCAAAGGAGCATGCCAGCAGACATGCCGATGGAAAGCATGTGGCGCGGGCAACTGATTTCGTCCCGTCTTCTTCAGTCTCAAACCTCAGGCCGTTTGGCCCGTCCGCCATTCTGACGGACGGGATGTCCTTTGCAGGCTTTGTCCTCCATGCGTCAAGCCCAGAGCAAAGAGCGGCTTTCTCCATTGTGGAAAGAGCGATCATGCCTTCTTCCTCAAAAACGGCAAAGAGAATGCCAGCAAAAGAAGGCTTGCAGAGAAGACCGCTATTGTTCCGGCAAAAGCGATAGAGAGCGCTCCTATCAGAAGCATCGCCAGCATGTCAAATGAAATGTCCGCCATGAACCCCGGAAACAGCTTCATCAATATGGATGCAAAGAAAAAGCAGGTGAAAAAGGCAAATACGAAAAAAACAAAGGCGTTTCTCGAAGCCTTAGCGCATATCTGGGACATGCGCCCTTTTTCCACGCTAAACAAAAGAAGCATTGGAAAGAACAGCGCAAAGGCCATAAGCTGAGTGCTTCCCAAAATCCAGCCCAATATGCCAGCAAAACCCAAGAGCCCCCAGAGGACTGCCTTGTTCTTCATCTAGAAGCGCCCCCTTCCAGGCCCATGGCTTCCCTTATTGTCTTGGTCCAGATCTCATACCCCTTGTCGCTCAAATGAAGCAAGTCCCCGCCGAACATGCTGTTGTCAACCTCGCCGTTAACCAGAAGCGCTGAAGCCACGTCTATGATCTTCAAATAGGGCCGGTTTTGCGCTTCCTCTTTCACAAGCCTCAGAAGCTCCAGATCTTGATCCCAGGATTGTGGATGCGCCCCTGTTTGGTAAACCGTTATAAAATGAAGAACAGCGCCTGGCGCTTTCAAGTGGATCTCATCAAACAGGGCACCAAGCTCTCTCATCGTCTCAGAAGCGCTTTTCTTTAGCCCATGAATGTCATTAGCCCCAACATAGATGAGGACGTCTGGCGGATCAAACGGGGCTATCAGCGTGTCAACCCAGGGCATCCATTGCGAGATGACGCTTCCGCTCACTCCTACGTTCACTGTGCGCAATGGCCCTAGGTCAGACTCTGAATCCAGCCAAAGCTGCATGGACGAGCTTCCCATCAAGACAGTGGCGCCTTGCTCATAGCCTATTGTCTTGTACTTGGACTCAAGCATCGAAGCCGCTATTGGAACCAGGTTCAGTCCGGCAGCCACAAACAGGCCAGCCCATATGGCTATAACAGCCAAGACAGCCAGAATAGGCTTTATCGCTTTTTTCATCTTTCCTTGCCCCCAAGCAGCGCTTCCGCCTCAGCGCGGGTAATCTCGCCTGTGTTGGCCTTGCCCATAACAGCAACGTCCTTGTCCCTGAGCTTGTAGAAAAACTTCAGTATAAACGCCTGGATGATGATCCCTATCACCGGGAAGATGGTGTAGAGTATCCAGATCCCGTGCTTGGCGGAATCGCTTTGAACCACGCCCAGCCCTTCCTTGAAGCCAAACCATCCTAGCAAAAGAAGCCCAACAGATCCGGCAATCGCTGATATCATCTTTGAGGCGAAAGACTGTATGGCGAAAGTGGCCCCCTCGGCATGTATTCCTGAAGAGTAAGCGCCGTATTCCGCGCAGTCAGGCGCGAACAAAAAGAAAAGCATCGTGTGCGCCCCAGCGCTGAAACCCCTGATCGCGCTAAGAATAAGCATAAGAGGCATGTTCTCGTATCCCGTGAAGTACATTATCGCAGAAGTGAGGCCTGTCACAGCAAGCGTGACAAGCTTGATGTGCACTTTGTCAAACTTGCCCAGAAGAGACTGCACTATCACTATAGCCAGCAGTCCCGGCACGAATGAGACCAGAATCAGCGGAACTATCATCGCGTCCCCGCCTAGCATGTAGATGGCAAGAAAGTTGCCCACGCCTCCAGGGGTGTTCGTGATCCCGTAGAATATCGCAGAGAGAAAGAAGATTTGAAGGTACTTGTTACCCTTGATGTACTTCAATATCGAAGTCATGCTTGGACTCTCCCCTTGGGAAGAGTTGAACCGCTCCTTTATGGCGAAGCATCCCGGCAGCATTGTAGCCATCGCTAGAAAGGCGAATATGGCCATGGTCGGCTTCCATCCGATAGACCCGTACATGGCCGGGATAAAGAGAACCACAACCGCGAGAGATGTTCCTATGAACTTTGATATGCTTATGACAAGAGACCTTTCCTTGGGAAGATCCGTCATGGCTGTAGTTATCGCGAAGTACGGCACTTCAGTCATGGTGCAGGCCGCGTCAAAAAGTATGTACGCTACAAGAAGATACGCTGATTTCGCTATAGCGGAAAAACTGGCTGGCACAAAGAACAGCAGTATCACGGTAAAGGGAAGCAGGAATGTGGCAATTCTCATCCACGGCAGGTATTTTCCGCCCTTGAGGGGCGCTTTGTCCACGATGACGCCAAACAGAGGATCGTTAATCGCATCCCATATCTTTCCTATGAGAAAAACAATCGCTATCATGGCTGGCGGCACCGCCATGTTCGTCACATAGTACTGCTGCAGGAACATGCTGATAACAACAAAGAAGATGCTTAGCCCCACCCCGTATATCCCGTAAAGAACCCTTTCAGAGAGCTTGGTTCTGTAGTGGGAGCTGTCTGCCTTAGGCTTCATCCCATGCCTCCTTCACTCGATTGAGGCGCTCGCCTTGACAAGCGCTTCTTCAGCGCAAAGCAAGATGCCCCCGCCTGCAGCAATAATGCCGGCTAGGATGGCCAACTGGCTGCGCCCGTTATACCATTGTAGCAGAAAAAGCCCCAAAACGGAATAGGTTTAATATTAAACCTTACTAAGCGCAAACCCAAAATATCAAGCTCGCATGACTTTGGCGATTTGCTTGAACATCCTTTTTATACTTTTGTGATATGCTCTCAGCCACCGCTTGAGCGATAATCGCTTATAAATTTCAGAAAGCCCTTGACTTTTATCGCGCCTTGCTGTAGACTTATAACAATTCCGCTAGGGGCGCTTATGGCTATGCCATTTGCTGAGACGAACCCTTTGAACCTGATCCGGACAATGCCGGCGAAGGAAAGCGATTACTCGCGAGAGCAAATCCCAAACGCAAATGTTCGGGATCCATAGCCCTCGCAAGTATAAGTGCCCCCATGCGGAGAATTGCATCCAAGGGGGTATTTTTTTGTTTGATTCATTCAACGCGTTCTGGGAAACGCCCGGAGGAACAGCGGCCGCAATCGCATTGTGCGCACTTGCGCTAGCTCTCTTGGCAGGATCGCTCTACAGAGGGAAAAGGCTTTCAGCCAAAACCCTTGCCTACTCAGGCATCTGCATAGCGCTTTCCTTTATCCTTGGCAACATCAAGCTCTTCTCCATGCCTCAAGGCGGCTCTGTGACAGCGTTTGGCAGCTTGTTCATAGTCCTTGTGGGATATTGGTTCGGCCCCGCCGCCGGCATCTTGGCAGGCGCAGCTGAAGGCTTGCTCAACCTGGTAAGCGGGCCTTATGTAATCCATCCCGCGCAGCTTCTGCTAGACTATCCCATGGGCTTTGCCGCCCTTGGCATAGCCGGATTTTTCAAAAAGGGCAAGTGGGGCCTCCAGATAGGATACTGCATAGGAAACATTGGAAGAGCGTTTTTCAGCATCCTGTCAGGAGTGATCTTTTTCGCCAGCTACGCCGGGGATCAGAATCCCATTATCTATTCAACCGTCTACAACCTCTCCTACATCATCCCTGAGGTGGTAATCACTGTGGCCATTGTTTCCATACCAGCAGTGAAAGGCGCCATTGACAGGGTTGGCGCTCAGCTCCAAGAAGAGCGCCCAGTAAGAAAGCCGAAACATGCCTAGCAAAATGCCGCTCTCGTGAGAGAGCGGCATTTTTAAATTAAAACCCGCCTTGCTTCAAAGCCAGGTAGCGATATAAGCAAATGCGCCCTAAATATACGCGTTTAAGCGCTCGCCACTTATCATAATTTGCCATTTGATTCCGCTTTGCAAAAATGGTACGATGTAATCCATACGCGCGAGATTTGCTTGTCGCAGGCATCTGCAATGCTTTTGCAGGGAGCGAAAACTCCTGGCCAAGGGGGGTATACTATGGGCAATCCGGTTGATTCAGGTCTTGAGGGCGTTTTGCAAGAGACAATAACAAAATATCTTGACCAAGACTTTATGCTGAAAAGCTATTCATATAATGACGAATATAGGCATTATTACGTCAAGGGGTCGATCTTTCGCCATGACCAATACATAAATATCCAAGTAAGCGTATCCAGAGATGGGTACAAGCCTAACTATTGGCATATAATTGACCGAGAGTTCAACAAGCGCTGGCGGTCTTTGGGATCTATCACGGTTGGAATGAGCAGTGAGCTGGTTGTAGCGGATCCTGGCTATTCTTTCGCTGACTCCAGGCCACCTTTCACGCTTGGCGGCTTGAGGACTGGAACATGGGATTTGCGGCTGGCTATTGACGCAACCCCTTTGGGTGAGCGGTGTGAAGCCATAGAGCTGTACCACCAAAGCGCGACTAACGAAAAAGGGTTCCAATGGGACAATCAGGCCATGATCCCTGTTGACAGCGGCGCGCTTTGTTTTGTAGACCCTGATTATTACTACACGCACGTGGGCAAGTGCAATGTTCTTGGCCTAAATTTCGCCGGGATATTCTTTTGCGACAGCAAATACATCGGCATGGTCTCACGAGCTGGGATCTATGACGGAGAGTATCCCCTTTACTCAGCCAAACTAAAAGGGCACATTGTGGCGGCAAAAATCAGCTTCGCGCAGGATCAGCCCCGCAGGCTGCAGCGGCCCGAGGGCACAGAGCTGGCCACGGCAGACATTGTGAATCAAAAGAGGCTTTGGCGGCACCGGAACATAACGAGCATCTTCCAGAAGAGTTGATTTTGCGTTTTTATTTATTACTTAAATTCCACATTTCCATAAATTCGCCCGCTCTTAATTACACAAATTTCCAATTGATTGTTTTTTGCAAAAATGTTATTATATTATACTGGTGCCACCAATATTTAAATAATATAAATGCTGCCATTCGGAGGTATACACATGAGCGCCCGTGCGCAAGTTAAAAATGCTGAAGCCGATTTCCAAAAAAAGATCTCAGATTACATCAAGCAAGAATTCACGCTGAAAAGCTATTATTATAACGACGAATACAAAGCTTACATCGTAAAGGGCACGATCATTCATTGCGATGAGCAGGTCAATGTCGAGGCGAGCATAAAAGACGACAAGCTGACGCCAAGCTACTGGTACATCACCGACAAGGAGTTCAAGATGAAGTGGCGCGCTTTGCCTGACATAACTCTCTCAAAGGATGTCGTCTTTTCGGATCCCTGCTATAACCGCGATGACGGATGGCTAATCACGGTTCTTCACAACATGAAGCCAGGCGAATGGAAAGTGCGGGCGAATATTGACACAATCAGCGCCTGGGGAGAGCGGTGCAACAGCATAGAGCTTGTCCACAGCGCCTTTGCGGAAGAGACAAGCTTCGCTTGGGCAAAGAAGGCCCTTCTCCCTGTTGACAGCGGAATCATATCTGTAATCGATGACCTTTTCTACCGAAGGGAAAAAGGCTCCATTGAAGACTTCGAATCCAGTCAGGAAGCCAAGGACAAGTTTGGCGACAAGTGTTACCTGCTGTCCAAAAGCTTTTGCGACATCTTCAGGGTCAAGGGCGAGAGCGTTGGAGTGGTGGCAAGCTCAGGCGTTGGAGATGGCGAATACCCTCTGCATGTGGCTGAAAGCTCAGGAGAAGTGATAGCGGCAAAGATAATGCTGTTTTAGAGCAAGCACAAAGGCTTCCCATTGGGAAGCCTTTTTTATGCCGAACCTACCCGCTCTATTTCCTCAACTGCCACAAATATGGGAATTGACAGAACCTTTGCCGCGTAGCGGCACTTTCCGTTTTCAAATAGCGCTATGCAAGCCAAGGCCTGGGAGTTGTCAAAAATCTCCACTTCGTTGCACAGCGGGCCTATCGTCATGAAATTTTCAAGTGACTTTGAGTACTGCGCGTCCAGCTTCTCCAGTGGAACATTCAGCCGCTCAGCCAGGATTTCCAGGTTCGTTACGCTAACGTACTTTAGCACTATAAAGTACATCCTGTCTCTTGCCCGCTTGATAAGGTCTTCTATGCCTGTTCCAGACAAAGACGATTCCATGTTGAACGTCTTTTCGTCCGCCAGGCACCGGTCTGCGATAAGCTGCGCGCGAGTGGCCTTTGCCTCGTCTTCGTCGTCTCCAACGTCTATCCTGACCCCCAATTCGGCTTTCTCCTTCAAGCTCAGCAGGTTATACAATGTTGATTTGCCAACCCCGTTTATGCCAGCAAACAATGTCAGCCTCATATCAGCTCTTGCCCCACGATCTTTTCTTGCTCCAACCCAATCTTCAGGTTTTGGAGGCTCAAAAAGAACAGCCGCTCCTCCCTGGTGTCAGCCTTGTGGGCCCAGTCCAACAGCTGGATTGATGTGCGCTTGCAAAAATCGGCAAACATCAAGAGCATCTCGGCCTTGTCATCAGAATCCATTTGGATTCCCCCTTCGAACCGTTTAAAGCGCAAAGCGCCGCTCTTTTC
>JAISWZ010000458.1 GCA_031270945.1 Clostridiales bacterium
TCTGTTGGCATGCAGGAAGCGCTTCTTCTCCTAGCGAAGACTTTGCCAAAGGATGTGAGCAGAACTGCCCAGCCGACTTTCAACATCATAGGATCCTGCGCTGACTTGTTCCGGTTTCAGGCCGACGCGCGCGAGATATTGAGGATCATGCAGGGCGCCTTTGGCATAAAGCCCCTTTGCGTGATGACCTCTGACACTTCCGTTTCTGCTATCGAAGGGATGGGTGCCGCCCACATCAACCTGGTTATAAGAAGAGAAGGGGAAAGCGCCGCCTTATGTCTGCATGAGCGTTTTGGCACTCCATATCTGCTTGGCCGACCCTATGGCATAGAAGGTACAGAGCGCTGGATCCAGAGGGTTTCTGAAATGCTTGGAACAAAAGCGGATCCAGCCTTTTTGAATAGCGAGCTAAAAGAAGCCAGATCAATACTCTCAAGCGTAAAGCCTCGCCTCACGCTTTTCGCCCAGATGCATCCTGAAGATGTCTGTCTTTCAGTCGGCGCTCACGCCGATGTGGCAAAAGGCCTCCTTGAATATGGATGCGGCGAGCTTTCTTTGCCCAAAGGCGCGTTCTGGTGCGATTGCCCCAGCATGGGCAGCGAGGATGTCCCTTTTTTTGACGAGGAAAAGTGGTCAGAGACTGTCTCAAGCCAGAAGGGCATTCTTATGGCAAGCGGAGAAGCGCTGGACTGGGCCAATCGCGACATGTCGCTCCAAATTTCAAACCCTGACACCCTGAGAAGGCTAAATCCCTATGTTTCGCCATTTACAGGCTTCAGGGGGGCTCTTCACCTGCTGGAGCTTTGGGTAAACTCCGCGTTGGCGCAAGACGGTGATTGAATGGGTTTGTGATTGAAAAAAATGGGCAAGCATGCGGCAAAGAAGAACCGCGCCTTCTTCTTGAATGAGAAACTTGGTTGCCTTCCAATGCGCGGATCGAGACGGCTTCTAGAAACGAGGGATTTGAAATGCTTGATATGCGCAAGCCATATATTGTCCGGTTTCCCATGCGAGGGGAATGGCTGGCCCCAAACACGCCAGGCTCGAAAATACCCAGCCACGGTTCCAACATGCTGGGAACCAGATACGCCTATGACTTCATCCAGGTGAATTGGGATAAAAAAGGCTGGCCTTCCTATAAAGGTGGCTTACTGAAATACCTGATGTTTGGGATTCCCATAAGAGATTACTATTGCTGGGGCCAAGAGATATACGCCCCTTGCAATGGCGTTGTTGTCCGGGCTGAGGACGGCTTTGCGGAACGGGAACGCGCAAGCCTGTTCAAGGATTTTGCTGGAGCATACACAGCCGCTCACCATTTCGATCCCAAGACAGGAGACGCGCGATCTGTGGCTGGCAACTTTGTCGTAATCAAAGTTGAGGAAAATGTATACGCCGCCCTATGCCATCTTCAAACAGGCTCGGTTCAGGTGACTGCAGGCCAAAAAATAAAGCAAGGCGACCGCATAGGCAACGTAGGGCACTCCGGAAACTCCTTTGGCCCTCACCTGCATTTCCAGCTGATGGACAGCGTTGACATAGAAACGGCAAACGGTCTGCCCTGCGCTTTTGAGTATTACGAAGTGTACCGGGATGGCAAATGGATGGCCGCAACAAATGGCATCCCAACCAACAAGGACAGGATTCGGGTTTTAGGCGGTTCTTGATTGGTTTTTTAATCTGGGTCCTGGGATTCCGGGATTCCCTGCTTTTTTGAAATATCCCGAAAAATATAGCGGCGCAACCGCCTTTGGTTCTTCCATAAACTTGCGGAAGACCCCCTTCCTTGGCCTCACCCGCTTGGCGTCACCCGTTTCCTGTGTTATAATACCTAATACCACCATCACAAATATGTTTTAAAGGAGATTCAAAATGTCGCAGGAAAAGAAAAACATCGGTGGCGAATTCGGGTTCTCCACCAGGGCGGTTCACGCGGGAAACGAGGTTGACGGAGAGACAGGGGCAATTCGAAGGCCTATTACCATGGCCAACAGCTATGAGCTTCCATACGATCCGTCAGACGTGAACTGGAGCGGCACTACTGGCAGCGTCTATACAAGAAACGGCGGGGCTAACCAGAGGTACTTGCAGGATAAGCTCAAGACCCTTGAAAATTCGCAGGATGCGGTCGTCCTAGCCTCAGGCGTCGCGGCTCTTTCTGGCGTATTCTTCGCTTTTCTTCAAAGCGGAGAGCATGCCGTCGTGTCAGACAGCACATACATTGCGGCCTACCGGCTGATGAATGAGCTTCTTCCAGGGAAGTACGGGGTCGAAACAACCCTTGTTGACAGCTCGAACCCTGAAGAGGTGCTAAAAGCGATAAGGCCGAACACAAAGCTGGTTCACATTGAGACTCCAGCAAACCCGACGCTGAAGGTCAGCGACATCAAAAAGATCGCAGAAATAGCGCATAACGCCAACGCATTGCTCTCAGTGGACAACACCTTCGCCTCCCCTTTCAACCAGCGCCCAATTGAGCTTGGAGCTGACTTGAGCATTGAAAGCCTGACGAAATACATAAACGGGCATGGAGACGCCATGGGAGGCGCTGTTTTCGGAAAGACAGAACTCATTGACAAGATCAAGGGCGAAGCCATGGTAAACTTAGGCGGCGCCATAAGCCCGTTCAACGCTTGGCTTATAATGCGGGGAGTTGTAACCCTGCCCTTAAGAATGCGCCAGCACAACCAAAGCGCCTTGGCAGTGGCAGAATTCTTGAGCTCACATCCCAAGGTCAGGTTTGTAGCCTACCCCGGCCTGAAAGGCGATCCAGGACATGAGACTGCAAAGGGGCAAATGAGCGGCTTCGGCGGAGTTATGGCATTCGGCCTGAAAACCGGCCATGACGGCCACAACAAGTTTGTGTCAAGGCTCCGCATTGTTACAAACGCCGTATCCTTGGGCCACGACGAGAGCCTGATCGTGTTTCTGGGAGAGAATGACGAAAGGCAATACCTGTACCCGGAAGCGTTCCATGAAGGATTCTTCAGGCTTAGCGTGGGGCTTGAGGATACGGAGGACATAATCGCAGATCTGAAGCAGTCGCTAGAGCTGGTGCAATAAGCTAAAATAAATAAAAAAAGAAAATTAAAACAAAAAAATAAATGGCCTGGCGAACGCCAGGCCATTGAAAGCCAAAGAAGTGCCTGGCGCAAGCCAGGCGCTTCTTTGGCGCTTTTGTTTTTTGGTTTTTTGTTTTTTTGTTTTTTTATTTTTTTGTTTTTTTATTTTTTTAATTTATTTTTATTTTTTATATTTCTTTGTTTTTTAGTTCTGCCGTTCTTTCCTTGCCTCAGTCACTTTCCTCAAGTCATCCTCAATCGGAAGCCTGAACGCCGCGACAACCATCACCGCTGACGCTATCAGGGGCGCCCAGCCTAGCATGAAGTTGATAGCGCTGATGACCGCTGCTGGCTGCTGGGCCTGGTTGGCGTCGTATCCAGCGTTGCCAAGGGAGAAAGTGATAAGAAATGTGCCAAAGGCTACAGCCAGCTTTGAAACCAGGTTGTCTGAAGTGGCTATCATGCTGTCGATCCTCTTGCCGTCCCTGTGCTCTATGATGTCAACTATGTTGTTCCTGTTGGTGTTGAAGAGAACAAAGGCAAAGGTCACGGAGATGCCGACGGTAATGGCGTTCACGTAGATCGCGCCCAGCTGGCTGGGGGCGATTATGAACCAGATCTTGCCCAGTATGGCTATGGCAGCCGCGAATACCATTGACATGCGGCGTCCTATGGCGGCGTCAAGCGCGTTCACAAAGAACGAAGAAACAATGGAGGCAACCAGGTAGGCGGCCTGGATATTGATGGCGGCGCCTGTGCTTCCCAAAACGTAAGTCGCGTAATAGGCGACGCAAGACATGAGAAGCAGGTTTGTCAGCCCATAGCAAATGATGTAGATCATGTTCAAGCGCCATGATCTGGTCTTGAAGAGCATCTTTGCGATCTCAACAGCTTTGACCTTTTCCCATGTGCCAGACTGGGAGGACACTCTTTCCTTGGAGGTGAAGTAATGAATGAAGCCGCCCAGGATTATGAGAGATCCCATGATCATGGCAACGATGACAAATCCCCGGCGGCTTGTGGCGTCAGCCAGGTTTCCGCTGCTGTCCAAGGCGCCAAAGAGCTTGAGCAAAGGAAGGCAAGCCAACGCGCCAACGCCGGATCCGATGCAGCCTCCCAGGTTTCTGAAAACGTTTATGGAGCGGCGCTCAGAGTCAATGTTTGTAGCCAACCCGCCCATGCTGTTGTACGGGATTCCTACTGTGGTATTGAAAACCTCAAAGAGGATATAGACAAGGGTGGCAATGACTATAGTCAGCGTGGTGGAAAGCTGGAAGTCAGAAAACAAGAGGACTACCGTCACTGCCCACGGAACCGAGTGCCAAAGCGCGAAAGGCCTTGCCGCGTCCCCGTTTTTAAACCTTCTGTTGACAGCCCAGAACCCGATCAAAGGATCATTGACCGCATCCCAGATGGCGCCGATTGTCATTATGACGCCAGCCCAGTACATGCCTACCTTCGCCACTTCGGTTAAGAAAAACAGGTAGTAGATGGACTTGAACTGGTAGACTATGTTGTTTGAGCCCGAAAAAGCCATGAATCCAAGCTTCTCGCCAATTCCTACCTTCATGCTTGCTTGCGCCTTAGGCGCGCCCGCGAGGGCTTCTTGCGCCATACAATCCCTCCTATTGGGTGGGAAAAGTGTTAATTAGCCCTATTCTCTTGGGCCTCTTTCAATTCCTGCTCTATCGGAATAACGAAAGCCGCCACGAGCATGATCGCGGACGCGATCAAAGGTGCCCAGCCAAGCATAATGTTTATGGCTGTTATGACCATCGGGGGCTGGACTTCCAAGGCCGCGTTATAGCCGGCAAAGCTTAGGGACTGGGTGATCAGAAGAGCCACAAGCGCTTCCCCAAGCTTGCTGACCAGGTTGTCGGAAGTGGCTATCATGGTGTCTATTCTTCTGCCGTCCCTGTGCTCTATGATGTCAACTATGTTGTTCCTGTTGGTGTTGAAGAGCACGAACGCTACAGTGACTGACATGCCGACAGTAATGGCGTTCAGGTAGATGGATCCGGCTGAGAACGGATCAGCTATGAACCAGATTTTGCCCAGCATCGCTATGATCGAGCCAAGTATCATGGTCTTGCGCCTTCCAAGGGCCTTGTCTATGGCGCCTACGCACATGGACGAAAACACAGCGGTAACCAGGTACGCTGCCTGGATCATCATTGCGGCGCCTGTGTTGCCCATGACATAGGTGGCGTAGTAAGCCAGGACTGTCATAAGAAGCAGGTTTATTATGCCGTAGCAGATGATGTAGATCATGTTTATCCGCCAAGATCTGGTCTTCACCAGCATGAGCGCGACTTGCTTGAAGCTTAGCCCCTTGTCGTCAGAAGACCTTTGCTTGACTCTTTCCTTGGTTGTGAAGTAATGGATGATCCCGCCTATGACAATGATAACGCCCATTACGATAGAGACCGCGAAAAAGCCTATGTCGCTTGAGTCCGTCAAGTTTCCGTCATTATTGAGCCCGCCGAAAAGCTTAAGAAGCGGAAGGCATGCGATTGCGCCGATTCCGGATCCAAGGCACGCGCCAAGGTTGCGGAAGATGTTTATCGAGCGGCGATCCGCGTCCAGGCTTGTTGCAAGCCCAGCCATGCTGTTGTAAGGAAGGCTTACAGTAGTGTTGAAGACCTCAAAAAGTATGTAGACAACTATCGCTATGATGACCTTCAAGTTCATGGTTGCATTGAAATTTGTGAAAAGGAGAACCAGCGTTATCGCCCAGGGCACAGTGTGCCACAGCGCGAATGGGCGGGAGGTCTCCCCGTTTTTGAACTTCCGGTTTACCGCCCAGAACCCTATGAGCGGATCATTTATGGCGTCCCAGACAATGCCTATCGTAACTATAAGCCCTGCCATGTCCATGCTTATTCCAGCGACTTCAGTCAAAAAGAAAAGGTAGTAAACGCTCTTGAACTGGTAGACGATGTTTATGGAGCCCGAAAACGCCATGAATCCGGATTTCTCCGCGAGCTTGATTCTTGGCGCAGCTTCGGTTTGGCTCATACGGCAATCCCCTTTTCCTTCTCTGACTTTGCGATTTCCATAAGCTTCTCCCTCAAAAGAGGCTTGAACTTCTCGGGCTCATCGCTCATGGGGTTGTGCCCTGAATTGTCAAACCAGACAAGCTCCTTCTTTGGCGCCTTCACCTTGGCAAAATAGTCTTCAACCAGCTCAGCTGGGGTGTTGTAGTCAAGCCTTCCGTCAAATATGAAGTACGGGATCTGGAACTCAGGGCAGGTCCTCGCCAAATCTGTCACCGCGACCATGGGCCACATCTTTGTCAAAACCCGCTTGTACCCAAGGAAAGTCCCTATCATGTCCCTGATTGAGTACTCTCCTGAAAGAAGCATTGGCTTCACCATCGAGTCAAAGTAGCTTCTCTTTGCCGCGCTCTTGGAGTAGCCTCCATGCTTCATCATAACGTTTCGCTGAATCATCATCCCTTTGAAGCCGCCCTTGTACTCGCCCTTGACTGGCGGGCCCAGCTCTTCAAGAGCTTTCACCGACTTCAAGTCGCCAGCTTCCTTGGCTGCCTTAAGGGTGAAGCTGTAGCTTATCTCTTCGTTCTTGGCGCCATCCACCACTTGGCCAAAGCCCACGTATGCGGCCAAACGGGCGGGATACCTGTAGGAGAGCCAAGTGCCAAGCTCGCTTCCCCAGCTTCCGCCAATGATGAAAATCTTGTCCTTCTTGAACCTTTTGCACAGCCATTCAACTAGCTCAGCCGCGTCATCAGTAACGCGCTCTATCGTAAGGGTCTCTTCCGGGCAGTTGTAGTAGGATCCGCCAGAGCCTCTCTGATCCCAGCACGCCAGGGTAAATGTGTCCACAAGATCCTTGTGGGCGGTCATGATGGCATGGCGGTTTATCACTCCAGGCCCTCCGTGCAGAAACAGCAGCACAGGGCGGCTTTCGTCTTCTGTCCTTATATGGATCTTTTGCTTCAAGCCTCCAAGCTCAACAAACAGCTTCTCGTCAAGCATCAAAAAAACCCCCTTGGAGCATATTTGCGAAGGAAAACATATCCCTAAATTTTGGGTTAGCTTGGATACGCGCTAAAATTTTCTTATAAAGGACTTGAAGAATTCAATCATTTTCAGGTAGCCATCAACGCTTATGCTCTCGTTGATGTTGTGCATTGTGTTCTTTTCGTCGTTTCCTACAGACAGAGGGGTGAAGCGGTACACGTTTCCGCAGACCTCATAAAAATGCCTGGAGTCTGTTCCTCCCATGACCAGGTACGGGGCCAGGAGCGCATCCGGGAAAGCCGCCTTGACATCGCCTATGAGCTTGTCGTAAAACTCCCCTGATGACGGCGAGATTGGGGACGCCTCTGCGGCGGGCCCGCAAGCCACCTCAATAGCCAAACCCTCTCCAAGCTTCTTGAGATGCTCAAGAACCTTGCTTGACGAATCCCCGGTAAGAAGCCTGACGTTGATGTTTGCTGATGCCGTCGCTGGAAGAACGTTCGCCGCTGTGCCGCCCTGAATCATTGTTGCCGCAAAGGTTGTTCTTACCATGGCGTTCGTTTCTGGAGTCCCGCCAAGGATCTTTGTCAAAAGCCCTCCAAAGAGCGCAGGACTGCCAGTGGCCAACTGCACCGCAGTTCCCATCTCAACGCTCATCGCCTTAAGTGACGAGAGAACAGTCTCGGTAAGCCTGGCTGGCATCGGGTTCTTCTCAACTCGCCTGATGTATTCAGACAAAACCCCTATGGCTGTGGTTGCTGGAGGCATCGAGCTGTGCCCGCCAGCGCCTCTGGCTGTGACAGTGAAGTCTACATGGCCCTTCTCCCCTAGCCCAACTAAAGCCACAGGAGACTTGACGTTTTTGATCGCGCCAGAAACAACTATTCCGCCCTCATCCAGAACCCCCGCGAACTTGATCCCCTTTTTCTTGAAGTGCTCAGCGGACTTGACCGCGCCGGAAGCGCCTCCGATCTCCTCGTCAAATCCGTAGGCGAACCAGATGTCCCTCTCTGGCGTGAAGCCCTCTCCCACAAGCGTCTGCGCAGCCTCAAAATGAGCTGTCATCTGGCTCTTTATGTCCAGCGCTCCGCGCCCCCAAATGCGCCCTTCAGCCTGCTCACCTGAAAAAGCGGGGTGCTTCCAGCCGTCAGCGTCATCCGCGGGAACGACATCATAGTGCGCCATGAACAAAATGGGCTCAAGCTTTGGATTCTTGCCTGGCCAGCGGTACAGCAGGCTGTGCCCGTTAACCCGCTCCAGCTCGCATATCTTGGTAAAGACGGGAAACTCCTTGCCGATAAACGCAATGTACTCGTCAAACGCCGTATAGTCAGCGTCTGGCCCGGGCAGCTGGCTTACCGTTTTTATCCGTAGAGCTGCCGAAAGCCTTCCAAGCGCGTCATTCGAAGACATGACAATCCCCCTCCTATACTAAGGCGGATAACCGCTACTAAGGCGGATAACCGCCATAGGCAAAAGCAAAGGCTGCAAGCCTCAAAATGGCGCCGCAGCCTATATCCCAACAATTTCTTTTTAAGAAAACTCTTGGGTTGCATCTTAAGTTTAACTCCTAACGAGGGGTTGGCTCGTTAGGAGCTTGCGCGTCTGGGCGCACTCGAAGTGCGCCCAGCGCGTCAGGCGCAACGCGCCTCTAGGCTGATTGCGCCTTTGCAACCGCAAATGGCCAAGGCTCGCCCCAGGCGCTTCACGATTGCTATCGTAATTCTAGCATGATTTTAGAAAAAGTCAAGACATATATCTCTTATATGATAGATGTGAAATATACAAACGCGCTAAAGCCGAAATCAAAAAGCTCCTTGTATCAGCCATGTCGCAGCCTAGTCCAAGGTGGCCGGTTGTGAGTGTTGCACAATTCCAAGCCCAAAAATCGCTTTATTTTTGTCTAAGATGTTTTATTTTTAATACCAACCGAGAAAATGAGCTGCCCCTAGTTCAAAAGTCCTGTGAAGGCTTCAACGCGGACTTTTCCAAGCCCTAAGATTAATTATGGGATAAGATCCCAATGGCGACTAACCAACATAGTCAAAAGCAAAGGCTGCAAGCCTCAAAATGCGCCGCAGCCTATATTCCAACAATCCTATGCAAGAAGACTCTTGGATTTCATTCTAAATAAAACTCCTAACGAGGGGTTGGCTCGTTAGGAGCTTGTGCGTCTGGGTGCACTCGAAGTGCGCCCAGCGCGTCAGGCGCAACGCGCCTCGAGGCTGATTGCGCCTTTGCAACCGCAAATGGCCAAGGCTCTTGCCTAGGTGCTTCACGATTGCTACTGTAAGTCTAACATGCCTTTAGAAAAAGTCAAGACATGTTTTTCTTGTAAGGTTGCGTGAAATGTCCGGACGCACACGGGCTGAAATTCAAAAGCCCCTTGCACCAGCCATGTCTCAGCCTAGTCCAAGGTGCCGGTTGTGAGTGTTGCACAATTTCAAGCCCAAAATCCGCTTTATTTTTGTCCAGAAATCCGTTGCGTTGCCCCCTCCCCGCCGCTGCTTATTAAGCCGGGATTAAATTACCGATAGGTCATTGACACTTTGAATCAGCCGCGCTATAATGATATCAAAGAGATATCAAAAATATATCAGGCTGGCTGCTCGCCAGGATAGGGGTGTCTTATGAGCCGCAACTACCAAGAGAAGACCGTGAAAACCAGGGATGGGTTTTCGTTCCTGATTGGATCAGCCTCATTGCAGCTGGCCAGTTGCATCCTTCTTCCGACCATTGCGCAGATCAAGTCGCCTGCGCTGGTTGCGGCAGGAGTGATCTCATGCGTCGCAGGCATAATCGTGTCGACGCTGGGGTATGCCGGGCTAAAGATTGCAAGGCCCAACGAGGCCTATGTTTTCACCCTTTTTGGCACTTATTGCGGAACCCTGCGCAAGCCTGGCTTTTACTGGGTCAACCCCTTTGCGAGCGCTATCAACCCAACAGCCAAGAGCGTGGTCGACAGGCTTTCAGAGGGAACAAGCAGACCTGAAACCAAGGCTGAAACAAGCAGGAAAAATACGGTTTCCCTAAAAACCCTAACCCTGAACAATGACCTTCAAAAGATAAACGACAAGCAAGGAAATCCGCTGATCGTAGGAATCGTAGTGGTTTGGCGGGTTGTTGACACGGCGAAGGCGGTTTTCAATGTCGGCAACTACAAAGAGTTCCTTTCGATCCAGTGCGACTCGGCCCTAAGAAACATCGTCAGGCTTTACCCCTATGACGCTGGCGGCGATATTGAGTCAGAAAAGACTTTGCGCTCCAGCGGCATTGAGATAGCCGAAAATCTCAGGGAGGAAATCCAGTCCAAGACTTGCGCCGCCGGGCTTGAGATCCTTGAGGCGAAGATAACGCACCTCTCCTACGCCCCGGAAATAGCTTCCGTGATGCTTCAGAGACAGCAAGCCACAGCCATTGTAAGCGCTCGCCAGATGATAGTCGACGGCGCCGTGGGCATGGTCGAGATGGCTCTGGCAAAGCTGAACGACAACGACATCGTCCGCTTGGACGAGGAAAGGAAAGCCGTGATGGTAAGCAATCTCCTTCTGGCGCTATGCGCGAACAGGGATGTGCAGCCAGTAGTAAACAGCGGCTCCCTGTATTGAGATGAGCGCAGACAACGACAAGCGCAAGCAGCTTCTTGTAAGGATATCAGATTCACTGTGGAAAGACATATCCAGATGGGCAGAGGATGACTTCAGATCGGTGAACGGGCAGATAGAATGGCTCTTGACAGAGTGCGTCAAGCGGCACAAGAAAGGCGCTCCCCTCTTTCGAGGGGACAATGACCAGCGCCAGGAATAAAAGCATATCCCAAAAGTAATTTTAGGGCTCGGAAAAGCCACGCGTTAAAGCATCGCATGCCTTTTCCAGCGCCACTGTAGGAAGTGATATGCTCTAAGAGATCTCAAATCAGCAAGGCGCCTATTTAAAAGGCCTTTGGGGGGCGCCCCCAAAGGCCTTTTGGCTTTTGATTTTTGGTTTTTTTGTTTTTGCTATTTCTTGCTTTTGCTTTTTTTATTTTTAATCTCAAAACAGCTCAATCAGATACGTGTCATTGCTCTGCACTACAATCGTCCCAAGGCTCTTAAGCAGATCCTCCTTAATTTCCTCTCCGAACTTTGTTCTCTCGATCAGCCCGACAACGATGTACTTAACGTTGTACTTTTGCAGTATCGAGGTTGTCACAGCAGGATCGTCTCCGCAGTAGATCTTCTGGATGTCGTCGACCCTTTCAGTGAACTCGTCGAACTTGGAGCTTCGCCATAGCTCTTGGTGAGTGTACCAGTTGAAGATGTCAGGAAGGCCTGTGAACGAGGCGATTCGGCCAAAAACAGTGTAGCTGTAATGGTTGGCCTCGCATATGACGGGCTGGCCCTTCACTTTGTTCAGGTACTCGACAATGGGCGCGTCATCCACAAACACTTGAACCGCAACCTCGTTCTCGTCGCTCCGATCCAGAACCTTCGCCTCGTAGGTTTCCATAAATTTTATGCCGTTGAGGCCCTTGTAGTTGCCCAGGCTCAAGCTGCCATAGCCGCCTGGGATGGCGTAGAACGGGTAAACGAAAGCGCAGAAGAGAAGGATTGTGCCCAGTGAGGCTGTAATCAGGTACCTTCTGTCCTTCTCGCCGTGGTGCATGAAGAGCCTGGGATATGTGTATCCGATGGCTAGGCACAGCATTATGAACGCCTGGTAGCAGAGCTTGAACATGGTGTTGGCTCTGGGGCTGGTTGGATAGATGTCCTTCACGTAGATGATCTCGGGGATGATGATAAGGCCAAAGGCGCAGACGAAAAGTATGCCGGCGATCACATCGGCCGGGTTTGTCTTTTCCAGGAAAGCCAAAAGCGGAACGCTGCTGGCCTGGGCGCTTGACGGCGCTATGGTCAAAGGCTGAGACGGAACCGCTATTGTTTCTTGGGGCTTGTTCTTCTTCCCTTTCCTTATGTTCAAGGGCTTTGGCTCAGCCGGGCGCTTGTAGAGGTAGTACGTCTCAAGCAGAAGCATGACA
This sequence comes from Clostridiales bacterium, assembly GCA_031270945.1. GTDB lineage: Bacteria > Bacillota > Clostridia > Lachnospirales > WQUN01 > JAISWZ01. Next base: position 12,063 of record JAISWZ010000458.1, read on the forward strand.
AAGAACGCGGCCTGGTATCCGTATAGAACAACGAGCTGGTACAGCATGGAGCCTTTTTTGACAAGCTCAATCTTGGACGAGATGGGGTCAAACGACATCTGGAAAGGCAAGACCACAAGGTACGAGACGATTCCGGTCACCGCCACTTGGACAAAGGCGACAATCAGCCCCTTGAACTTGAAGTCGCAGGCTTTCAGGTTGGCGTAGAAGTAAATCGCGCCGCTCACTACAAGATAAATGGGAAAATCCCAAAAGTTTGTGGCGGGAAAAAGCCCGATGAGAAAAATGGCCAAGAAGTACGAGGCTTCAGGGATGAAATCCTTGAAGCTCTTCTTTCTTTCAGGCTGGAACGATTCTTCTTCGTATTTGTCCTCGTATTTGTCTTCATTCATCTGCCTGAACTTTTTCATTATTCCGACGCCTGCCGCAATCGCGGCGCCTAGCGCTGTCAGGACAAAGAGCATGTTAAGCACGTGGGCGTGAAGATCCGAGACAACATAGGAGTATAGCGGGAACTCGTGGATGGTTTCGTCATCAAAGACGGGAGGGTTGTACCCTATGTAGCGGGTCGCGTCGGGGTACCAGTAAAACCCGTAAGGGCCTCCGCCTCCAAACCATGCGTATACTACAGTGTGCAGGCTTCCGCTCAGGCACACCAGCGCCCCGGACAGCATTCCCGCGACTAGCCGGGCTTTCTTTGCCACCTTCCGCCCCAGGTCGTTTTGGGCGTACAGCTCAAACAGGAACTGGCCAATGGTGAACGCCTGCATGAACACCAAGGCAAAGAGGGTTGCCATCATCAGGTTGTAGGTAACCGCCTTGTCCAGGAAGCTCACCCTTGTCAGATAGGCTGTGAAGTACTGGCCCAGGTAGTAGTAGTTTATGCCTTTTCCGGCGTACCACATGTCTACCGGAGGAAAGAATTCGCCCCTCAAGGCTGAGTTCACGAAGCCGAAATCCATGTACTTCTCCAAGTCCTCCTGCATGTCTGGCTTTATTCCCCTGAGAAAGCACCAGAATGCCAAGAGGGCCATGAAAAGCGCTTCCTCTTTTGTTATCCGCCATACGAACTCTTTGTCGCGAAGCGCCTGAAACCCTATTTTCGTTTTCTTCCCTATCAGGATGTTCGCGGCAAGGCAGACGGCAAGAACCAGGTAAACCGCCCAGGGGCGAAAGGGCAATATTCTGGCGGATCCGGCAAGCCAGGTGATGTATCCGCCAATGGAGAGCCCTACCACTTTGGAGAAGATGTACCCCTTGGACTGAAACCTGTGAAAGATAAAGCTTGAAAGCGGGAAGAAAATGGCGCCAAGGCCCAATAGCGTCAGCCACCATACCGCGTAGTTAAGGATGTCGTGCCTGAGCAGAAGGGCCGCGAACAGCATGGATATCCCGATTGGATAGAATGATCCAAGACGCTTCATGAGAATTCCTCCGTTTTTCTTTTGAATCTCTATTGCAGTGCCGCAACGGGCGCTGGCCTAGCGCCCGCTGCGCTGCCCTATTAATAATACAACAGTTAACGCATTTTGACAAGATTCATCGAAATTTTGCGTAAAATAAAAAATCCTGATTGCGTCTGCAAAAAAATGTTCCAAATGAACACAAGGGCCGGAGATTTCTCCGGCCCTTGTGTTCACCCAGCGTTTTTCGCATTTGGCGATTCATTTGAGAAAGTCGGTTATGTCGCGGTCTGTAGCCACGCACACTATTCCTATCGCGATAACAAGGCCGAAAATCACAAGCCACCAGGCCTTGAGATCTTGTCTTTTGCCGCTTTTCGCGCTTTGAGCTAGCGATATGGCAAACCAGCCAAAGTAAACAAGCGCTGAAAGGATAAAAATATAAGCGAGTTTGAAGCCCCCCATGCCTCTCACCTTCCAAGACCTGATATAGCCGCCCTCGTCTGCCGCGTGAGCACACAGGCATATCCTTAAAATTTTCGGGCTGGATCGGGGGATATCCCAAATTTTTTTTGGGGATATGCGCTCGGTCGTACGAGCGAAATAAGCGCGTGTTCACACCCAATCCATAAAACTAATCTTTGGCTGCGCTTTAAGCGCGTGTTCACGCCCGAGCCCTCGCAAATTTTAGGATATGCACTTTACATTATTATATCACATTGAAGCAGCTCCAGGATACAACAAAGATGACTTGAAAGAAAAAAAGGTTTAGGCGCCAATTAAGAGCATATCCCCAAATTCCGAAATGGCACCGGAAAAATCCTGGCGAATGCTTCAACGCCGGATTTTTCCGGTGCCTCGGATATAATTTGGGGATATGCTCTAAGACAGACATGCAAGATGGTATTAGCCATTGGTATTTGCGATTGCCTTGGGCTCAAGGCAGAATAGCGGAACAAATCACACGCGAGCGAAATCATCAGCAAAATTCATTTCATTTTTCTGCACACGAGAAACCCTTTGTCTGAGCGAGAAGCGCAGTTCTTTTCGCTCGTTAGTATAAGAATTGCGAAGCTCGATCCCCCAGCATCCTGCGCTTGCAAAACAACCCGTCAGGCGCATATACTTATGGTATATTTGACGAGCGGCATGATTGGGATTTATTTAAGCTCGTCAATATGATGCCCCGCATTACAAATCGGCAGCGAGGTGAGAGCAAATGGGAACTCTTCTGATTGTCACAGGCAGCCCGGCAGCCGGGAAGACAGCGTTCGCTCAGACGCTGTCAAAGCGCCTTTCGATCCCTCTCCTTTGCAAGGATCAAATGAAGATCGCCCTTTATGAATACCTCGCGTTTGAAAACCAGGCGCAAAGCAGGCAGCTCTCAAAAGCTACCGTAAACGTCATGCTAAGCGCCGCCGAAAGCCTGATGCAGTGCAGGATCCCCCTCATAATGGAAGCGAACTTCCGCCAAGAAGAGGCCGAGAAAATCCAGGCCTTGATTCTCCAGCATTCCTACAAAGCATTGACGTACCTCTTTGAGGGCGATCCAAGGGTTTTGGGAAAGAGGTTCATTGACAGGGACAGGACGGACGAAAGGCACCCAGCCAACAGGACATTTGATGTTGAGCAGGACTTGGGCAAGTACGAGAAACTGTTCCGGGAGTTCAGCGTGTTTGACGCTGGCGGCGAAACGGCGAAGGTTGACGCTACGAACTTCGCGTCAATCGATTACGAGGCTTTGGTTGCCATGGCAGAACGGATTTTGGGGAAATGAGAGCCGGAAGCATTGCTTCCGGCTCTTTGAATTTTTAGTATTGCGCGTATGGATACATGCATGCCTATAGTTAATTTCTTGTTATGTTTTTGATGGGTTTCTTTATTCCGAATTGGCTCCTTCGCCAACTTTTCGGGCTGAGAGCAACCTTCCAAGCCAATCTTAAATTTGTTTCATGCGCAAGAGCCGGAAGCATTGCTTCTGGCTCTTGCAGTCTTAGGTACAGTCTTGGCGCAATCTTTGATCTGGAATTAATAGGCTAAAAATTTCAGCCCTCCTAGAACGGCCAGTCTTCAAAATCATAGTCAGCGTCAAATTCTTCCTGGACTTCGACCTCATTTTCGTCCCTTGAGCCGCGAACCTTTCCGATGTTAGGGGCGCGGGATGGCACTAGCGCCATCTGGCTTATGATCCTCTCGCCCAGCTTGGTATTGCGGGTAGCAATGTCATTCTTTGCTATAGCAATGCCCAAGGCTTTTGAGCTACCGATGATAACCACTTTTTTCTTGGCCCTTGTAATGCCTGTATAGACCAGGTTTCGCCTAAGCATTATGTAGAAGTCCATCAAGAGTGGCATGATAACGGTCTCGTATTCAGAGCCTTGGCTTTTGTGGATTGTTACGGCGTAGGCGTGCTCTATCACTTCCATCTCTTCATAGTTATAGCACACTCTCCTGTCATCAGTGAAAGCGATATTGACATGGGGGGCATACTGCTTGCGCTCGCCAGGGTCCATGTCTTTCGGTGAGCGGTTTGGAGGGAACGGTTTCGATTCTGGCTGGATGCTTGTTATAGTTCCGACATCGCCGTTTGAGATGTCCAGCTGGTTCTTGATCTGCATGACGCGATCATTTGTCCTGAAGAGCTTCTGCCCTATCCAGATTTCATTCTTTGAAGGATCTGCAGGGTTCGCTAGATCCCTCAGCCTGATGTTCAAGAAGTTGGAAGCCGCCAAGCCGTTCTTGCGGATAGGCGTCAAGACCTGGACTGTGGAGATGTCCTTTTGCGCCAGCTCCTCAAGATAAAGCTTCGCTATGAGGTCTGACGCGTCCTTTGCCGACTCGCAAGGCCTCAGGCTGAACTCGTCGCCATAGCTCAGGGCATGATCCCCGTCTCTGATCTTGGCGGCGTTTCTGGCTATGATGCTTCCGCTTTGCTGGCGGTAAACATATGAAAGCCTGGTTACGGGGATCAGCTTGCAGTTGATGAATTCATAGAAGACGTTTCCCGGGCCGACGCTTGGCAATTGATCGGCGTCTCCTACAAGCACTATGCTGCAGCTGCTCTTTAGGCTCCTAAAAAGCCAGCTGCACAAAGACATGTCAACCATGCTGAATTCATCGACCACTACAAAGTCGTAGTCAATGCCTGTCGGGTTCTCTTGGTCGTCATCGCTCTTCATGCGCAGGGCTCTGTGAAGGGTCATGGCATTCTCGCCTGTGCTTTCATGCATCCTTCTGGCGGCTTTGCCAGTTGGCGCAGCCAAGAGAACCGACCCTTGAAAAAGCCGCTTGAATACATGAAGTATCGCTTTCAAGACCGTTGTCTTCCCTGTTCCAGGCCCGCCTGTGATTATGGAGATCCGGTTGGAGAAAGCCATGGAAACCGCTTGCTCTTGCTCTTTGGAAAACTTGATATCCAATGACTGGCTAGCATGCCTCATGAGCTCTGTGCAGTCCACAGGATCGATGCTTCCTCCCAGAAGCTTCACAACCGATTCAGCCACAGCGACCTCATGGTCGTACATTATCCTGTGGTAGACGCATTTCTTCTCTGTGACAATTATCCTTTTATCTTCCATGTTGATGTATTGCGCCAGCAATTCCTCTTCAGGAACAGTGTCCTCAGGGTAGCCCTTGTTCAAGATATTGTGCGACTCTTCAATAAGGACTCCCTTCTTCAAGAAAAGATGCCCTTCGATCCCAGCCGCTTTAAGAACGAACTCCATGCCCGCTTGGATCCGGCCTGGATCGGTTGGCTTGCATCCAAGCTTCCTGGCTATCCCATCCACAGTCAGGAATCCGAATCCCTTAATTGCTGTGAGCATGAACGGGTCATCTTTCAATATCTGAAGGGACGCATCTCTAAACTGATGGTAGATGGCTTCGCATTTTTTCATTGTGACGCCAATTGGCGACAGCTTCAGCGCCAAAGTTTGCAAAGTCCTGTGGCTATTGTAGGACTCCACGATGCCCAACAGGTTTTTCTCGCTTATTCCCTTGATCGCAAGAAGCTTGTTGGGCGCGTTTTCCATAACATCAAGGGTATTCATCCCAAACTCGTCAACTATGGCTTCAGCCAGCTTTTTCCCGATCCCTTTGACATAGCCGGAAGAAAGGTAAGCCTTGATTCCCTCCACTGTGTCAGGCGTTAGCTCAAGGCAGGACTCCACGCTCAGCTGAAGCCCGTACCTGCCGTTGTCAACCCACTTTCCCTGCACATCGTAAATGCACGCGTCTTCGTCTGGCAGGTAATTCCCTTTCGCAACGAAGCTTATCCTGTCGTCATAAATCACCTTTCTAGCCTCTTCAGGCACCGATACATCGTCTGTATTGAATACCACTATCTTGAATATGTTGTCTTGCGCTTTGAATATCACTCGCTCGAAAGAGCATTTTAACCCCAATAAGTTCAGCCTCCTTGTCAAGCGCGTAAAGCCAGCGAGTTTATATTTTCATTATACCTTAAAGTGGCCATTTGCGCAAACATTAAGTTCATATCCTGAAAAGCGTTTAGAGATTTGGCTTGGCGAGACTGCTAAAGCCGCGATTTCGCAGGGTTGGCGCAGGCTTATGCATAAAAAAGCGGCAAACAGATATTCTAGCTTGAGATCTTAGATTGGTCTTGCGGACGAAACATATGGCTGTCAAAAATACGTTCTCCTATTTGAAAAAGTCTTAGGACAATATTTCCATTTTCAATAAAAGGGCAGGAAAATGCTTTCGTCGATGTGAGAAAGTGATTTAATGTAAAACTCTTGGCGATTATGCCGAAATTTGGCGTATTGTCAATCTGAAACCGAAAGCAAGTCAGCGCCCTAAAGTCGGTGCGCCGCTGCCCTAAAACTGCAAAAGCTCCCAGGCTTGCGCCTGGGAGCTTTTTTAAAAATAAGCCGTTGTGTTGCCAAGCGGTGCCAGCTTTTTAATGACGCAGAAATCGCAAAATTTTTTGATTGACAAATGCGACGCGTTGTAGCATAATGAGATTTGAAGCTTAAAGCATATCCCAACATTAATTTTACGCCTCGGAAAAATCCGTTGAATTTTTCCGGTGCATTACGAAATTTTGGGATATGCGCTAAGCGCTGTTGCGCGTAGAGATCGGGCAGGGGGAGTTGCATGAAGAAAGGAAACCTTTCAAAAACCGAGCTGGAAGCCATGGCGGCCATATGGAGAATGGGCGGAGGAGTGACAGTCCAGCAGGTTCTCGGGGTGTTTGAGGAAAGCAGGGGCTGGAAGACGTCCACCATGTCTACAATCCTGTCCAGGCTCATCTCCAAGGGGTTCCTGAGAAAGGCGAGAAATGGCAGAGCCAACACATATGAGCCAGCCATCTCGGAAGATGAGTACAAGAGAAGAGAAACCAAGGAATTCATAACTGCGGTCCACCATGGCGACTTGAAGAGCTTTGCGGTTGCTCTGGCGGGCGATGGAGAAGTCGGTGCCGAGGAGCTCTCGAAATTGCGCAAATGGCTTGCGGAATGGACTGAAGAAACGGGCAAGGAGTGAAGCTGGCCATGTTTTTGTTGTTGGAGCTTTTAAAAGCGTCCTTTATAGGATCGGCCGTTTGGATTGCGCTCTTGTGCCTCAGGCCGACGACAGGGCGTCTGTTCTCCCAAACGTGGCATTACTATGCCAGCCTTATTTCCCTTGCCTTCCTGCTTGGCGCCGCAAGCTTGGCGCCCCCCGCTGCCTTTCTTGGGAAGGGGCTGCTCTCCAAGCTTGGAGCGCCAGAAAGCGAGGCGAGCGCCATAGAGCCAAGCTCGAAGGACATGAGCAGCCAAAGTCCGTTCTTGCAAGGCGGCGCAAATCGTCCAGCGCAGATAAAAGGCTGGGAAGAGGCCGAAAATGAGGGAGTTGGCCCAGGCGCCAAAGCTTTCTTTCTGGCGGATATCAAAGCTTCCTTTCTGTCAGAAATGAGCGCCATGCTGCTTTTGTCTGCCAATATAAACGCTATGCTTCCGTTTCTGGCCGCTGCATGGCTAGCTGGAGCTGCCGGCTTTTTCGCGGTGAGATTGGCTGCGTACGCAAAGCTCAGAAGAATCCTGCTTCGGGGCAGCTGGTCTCTTAGCGCGGCAAATCCGGCAAGAATTGTTGCAAGCCCCATGGCAGCATCGCCAATGATCCTTGGGGTCATGAGGCCCGTGATAATTTTGCCAGCCCAGGCATACAGCGAAGCTGCTCTTGAAATGGCGCTTGCCCACGAGCTTGTCCATTTCAGCCGAAGGGACACTTTGGTGAAGCTGCTGCTGCTCTTGGCAAGAGCAATCCACTGGTTCAACCCTTTGGTTCACCTCATGGCTGGCGATATTGATGAATTATGCGAGAGCTCATGCGACGAGCGTGTTGTGTCAAAAATGGGCAAAGCGGAGCGAAGGCTATATGGGGAGCTGATACTGTCAACCCTTGAGCGGGGTGCAGCTGGCCGCGTCCCGCTTGGCGCCGGAATGAGCCCCGCAGGGAAAAGCGTCAAAAGGAGGCTTATGAAGATGATTAGCTACAAGAAATCAAAGCGGCATGTTGTGGCGCTCTCAATCGCCTTGGCGATAATGTTGGGTGCGTCCGGCATCGCTCTGGCTTATACCTTTCCGGAAGCGCCAGAACTGGCTATAACGACTTCGCAAGCGCTGCAGGTTGAAAAGGCGCCAGATGAGGCTGACGAAGGCAGCGAGGCAGAGCATCAAGCCGTCGCTGAGGAATCCGGCGCCACTGAGTTGGCAGCAAATGAAGATAAAGCAGATGAAGATAAAGCAGATGAAGATAAAATAGATATAACAGAGAAAACTGATATAGATGAGGCGCAAGGCAGCGAGAATAAAGCCCTCAACAATAGATTCGAAGAAGTGGCAGACAAGGCTGGGGCAATTGATGCGGAGCTCCAAGTTGCAGGCAATGAACTAATCGAGGCAGAGCATCAAGCCGTTGCTGAGGAATCCGGCGCCACTGAGCAAGGCAGCGAGAATAAAGCCGCCAACAATAGCTCTGACGATGACGGGTTAGTCAAGCCTGAGTCGGCAGCAGCTGAAAAAGCGCCAAACCCGATAGGCGAAGCAACGCCTCAAAGCGTCGAAGACGGAACCGGTGACGCTATTCAAAGCCCGTATGAGCTGGCGTACACATTGGAGGACGTCAGAGAAATCTTGAGAAGAAATGATGGCACCATACCTGTGACGAACGTTATGGTTCCAGAGATTGTTAGCGGCGAGGCCAAGGGCGTTATCATCACGGAGCTGGATTTGAACCAGGCTATGGAAAACTTGCTTTATGGGTTCAAGAAGGGTTCTGTTATGAAACACTTAGTTGCCCCATCTATTAACTTCGCAGAACACAACTCTAGACCGATGGAAAGCTACGAGGTTTTCGGGGTTTACTATAATGAGCAAGATGGAATCTGGATGTACGATGGCAAGCCCATAGGGGTTTTGGTTGATTTTCTGCGGAATGTATATGTAAATTTGCCGCTTGACCCAGAAGGGAACATCATAGTTGAAAAGATGTCCAAGGACGATTACGCCATAATTTCGATTCTATACGAAAAAGTTGACATTATGAAATGCGTAATAGATTTGAGCGTTAAAGGGGCCTTGAACTTGATTGATTACTCTTTGGGATATGAAATAGATATGTACGGGCCGAGCGCTCCGATGATCCAGCAGGCATATGCAGAGAGAAATGCGCTGATTAAATAGCAGCAATAGGTACAGTCCAGCTTTCCAAGAGCGCAAGCCTAAAATCCTGGATGAATGGAGATGCATGCTCTAAATTCATCCAGGATTTTGTTAATGCCTTCTTGAGGGGCTGTTTAGCAAATCTCAATTCGCCAGGACTTTGGCGTTTTGCACTTGAACATTGGGCAAACGCTCGGAATTTTGGGATATGTCCTTAATCAACTATTTGTATTTAATTCGATACATAAGATAACATCTAAAATGATCGACTTTTTGCTATATTTCGACATCTCACGCCATATCGATATAGCATACATCATTAATCTTACGTCCAAAATGCGGATAAATAAGAGAAGTTGATAGATTTTAGAGTTCTTCATTATCAGACAATTGGGGATTAAACGTCAAATTTAGTCCCTGCGCTTAGAAAAATGGCTTAATTCTAATATTTACCTCTTTACTTTTGATTTTCGAGGCATATAATTTAGTATATAAATTGCGACCCGGCGAGGCGGCAGAAGCAAAATTCTAAGCAGAAGTTTGAATCTGAATTAAGCGCTAAGAAGTTTTTGCAGCTACATACATTACCGATAGAAAAGACATAGAAGTAAAAATAAAAAGCAAGAAAACACTTGTAACAGGGGAAGGCGATTCTTGCCCTCCCCTGGATCTATAAGCTCTTCCGGCCACAGAGAAGCAAAATTTTCCGATTTTTGCGCATGTGCTGAAGGTGCAGTTTTCGGACACTGACGGTTTATCAGAGAAATAATAGCGAGCAGGTGTACGAATATAAGTTCGAGTATCAATAATATGTCACAGGTTGAAGCTTTGCTACCAAATAATTAAATCTTCAGAAGGTGGGGTTTAGAATGTTAAGAGGGTTGCCTTTTCTCTTCGTAAATATGGCTGTTGCCGCTATATTGGTTGGATGTGCCACAAAGGCTGAAAGTGCTGCAAAAGCTGAAAGTGTCACAAAAGCTGAAAGTGCTGCAAAGGCTGAAAGCGTTGCGACCGAAAGTGCGCATCCAAGCGTTTTTGCAACTCCAACTGTTCCAGCGACCGCTCCAGCGTATTATACTGTGCGGGAAGATCGCTCTCATGAAGCGCCAGACGGTCGATTGTTCATTGATGTTGGAGAATGCTTTTTGGCGCCTGTGGATCTTGACGCTACTCTATACGTGTTCGCCGACGAGAGCGGCAACGTTTTAAGCCGCACAGCATTTCCCTATCGTTGCATGGAGTTCTACAATGGGGTAGGGAGAATTGCCATTTTAGGTGAGAACGATTC
>JAISWZ010000466.1 GCA_031270945.1 Clostridiales bacterium
ATGGATAACTTCGGCTACCCGCATCTCACTTTTATCACATCAATCCAGGGGCTTGGCGAGGACAAGATGACCTTTGGCAAGTTTTGCGAGGGATTGAGCAAGAAACACATAGAGTCTAGACCCGATTCCCGCTTCATAGCCATAAGCGCCGACATGCGCTGGCTCAGAGGATCCATGTCCTACATCGAAACCAAAAACACAGGGGAAGTCTTTGACGAGTACAACAACAAGCCCCTGTTCAGGTACAATTCCTACTTTGGCTTCAGCAAGGTCTACTTCTGTGACCTTATAGATATTTCAGAAATCCAGAAACTGCCCATGCCTCAGATAGCCTTAGGCGGTGTTCTTTCCCGCGCCAAGGCTTTGGTGTCCTCAAAGTCTGAGAACAATGCGCTCAGCGTAATCAGCAGACAGCTCTTTGGCCAGTTCGATGGCTTGAAGTTCCTGTGCTGGGCTGAAGATGACAAGCTCTCAGGCATTGTTCCCATAGTTCAGGCAACAAATGCTGGCACTGACAGGATCGCGTTTTCAGGCGTCCCCTACGGGGAGCTTATCACTGCCCCAAAAGGCGCCAAAGCCGCTATCCTTGCCCTCAACCTCAAAATGCAGTCAGTCCTGGCCAAAGGGTCGCTTGAATCAAAAGGGATTTTGTCTGTTGAACAGGTTTACAACTCCATGCCGCCCAAGAGCAGGGTCATCTACCCTATGGAGAAGCGCCCGATTGCTGTGACGGAGTTTTAGTTTTTTGGTTTTTGGCTTGCTTGAATTAAGCGGCATAAATTGGCAGTAAAAATGGCGGCCAAAATCGAAATTTGCTGTTGACATTCAGCGGAGACATGTTATAATCATTAGTGCTGTTAGCGCTAATGTAGCTCAGTCGATAGAGCAGCTGATTCGTAATCAGCAGGTCGCGGGTTTGAGTCCCGCCATTAGCTTTTGAAACCGCTCAGGCTTGCCTGAGCGGTTTTTCTTGCCGAGCGCCAAAAGCCTGTTTTTGGACATTCCAAGCGCACCTATCCCAGCTCTGTCCCATTTCTGCTGGCTTGCAAAAAGTGCCTGACTCATTTGTCTCACATAGGCTATACTATGACAGGAACGATACCAGGGAGCGAAAAGAACTTCACTCTTCGCTCCAACCGAAGGTCGCCCCCGAATAGGGAGCATATATCCTGGGGTGGAGGATTGTCATGGATATAAACTGCACAAACGAATGCGTTTACCAAACAGATGGCAAGTGCACATTGGATCGCTTGCCTAGCATGTCAAACCAGCTGAACTATTCTACTGACACTGATTGCCCTTACTGCGCCCACAGAGGTGGAGCGTTGACACTTTCATAAGAGAAAGCGCCCAAGGAACTGCCTTGGGCGTTAAGATAAAAGGCCCAGCGTAAATGCTGGGCCTTTTAATGCGTATCGCAAAATAAAATTTAAGGCACCGAAAAAGTCTGGCATTGAAGCCTTAGCATTCAGGCACTCTTGAGAACGTTTGGGATATTCCCAATTACGCTTGAATAAACCCCGAAGCCAACTCCCCAACCTTCCCCGCGTCATCAAGCCAAGGTAAATGCCCAGCGCCCTTCATCACCTCAAGCGTTGCAGAGGGCAGAACGTTCGAGATCCTGTGCGCTTGCTCCAAAGTGCCAAATGGATCCTTTTCGCCCCAAACCATCAAGACTGGGCTCTTGATCCGCTCCAGCAAATCAGTTCCTATGCAGTTTTCCTTCCTGCTTACGGTCTCCATCAGGCTTAAAGTGGAAATTTTGCAGTTCGGCAGCTTCTGGAACGCGCTGTAGCAATCAGACATGGCGCTTGGCAATGCAGAGATTGTTTCTTTGCTGTGCCCCATAAAAGCCAATCCGCCTAAGGGGGCTGAGGCCGACTTCATGGATATGAAGGAAAACGCCAAACGGTTTACAATAGGCACTGCGGCTAGCCTCAAAGGCCTAGGCGGCTTGGTGCCAAGAACGTTTCCTGGAACTCCTGGCAATATCAGCTTTTCCACTCGCTTTGGCCGCTCTGCCGAAAACCATAGGCTCCAGTGCCCTCCCATTGAATGGGCTATGATAGGCGCTGAGGCTATCTCGAACCAGTCTAGCACTGCCTCTATGGAGTCTACGGCCAGCTCTTTCAAGTTAAAGAGCCTGTGGTCAAATCCAGGGCTCAAACCCCCTCCGGGACGGTTCATCAGGATAACCCGAAAGCCCTTAAATTGAGCGATCAAAGGAATCAGGACAAAGCCGTCTCCAGTGTTGCCAGGAACCATGAGCAAAGGCTTTGCTTTTTCGTCTCCATATACGCAGACCCTGATGCTGGATTGATATTTCTTTATAGGAATATCATGCTCTTTAGCAGTTAGCCCATATGCGCTCTGCAAGCGGATTTCTGCGATCCTGGCGCTGTCAACTCTCGTTTTTATCCTTGGGTCAGGTGAATCCAAAGGCAAGACTTTCACATTCAACCTCCTATCTCGAAATATAGCAAAAACATGTTTTAGGCTTGCAAGTCAATGATATACGTGTTGTTTAGAAAAGCGCGTCCTCGCGCCCGCAAGACGGATCAACAGGGGATGTTCCTGAAAACTTACTCAGGCCAGCCAGCTTTTCAAAAACCAAGTCTATTGTCTCGTCATTGGCCCCATAAGCGTTAATGAAAGTCTTGATCATGGGAACATCCTGCAAATGGTACGGACTGCCCAGGCTTACAAATAGGGTAGGGATCTCAGAGATAAACCAAGGAACGTCATTTCCCATGCCCTTGAATCCTTTCCAGTCGATTCTGATGACGGTGTTTTCGCTTTCGGGCTGAAAATTGGCGACATATAGGGCGAGATCATAGTTGCCAGTAAAGTCAGAGGGCTTCCCGGTCAGCTCCTTCAGGGAGTTTCTGGCGCGGAAGATGGAGGCGGCCTTTGCGAAAATGGAAGCGCCTTCGTCTGCTAGAACTGAGAGGCCAGCCAGCGCCCTCCTGTCTCGCAAAGTTGGTTCAAAGCCCATATTGCGGAGCTTCGCCAAAAGCTTTTTCTTTAGCCATGTATTCGGGCTGTCGTTTGGCTCCAGGACATTCAAGTAAATCCTTGGGTATTTCTTTGGAGAAACAGGAAGCAGTCTTTGCGTGTCCTTCACAAGGATAATCGCCTTGTCAGCGCACTGCGCCGCTAGCCGCTTGTGATCAGGGCAACCCAGAATGCTTAGGCTGCTTTGGGATTGAAGAGCTTTTCCATCCAGGTGAAGGCCAAGAGAAGCCTTCAGCCCCAGTATCCGAATAACTGCCTCATCCAGCCGCTTCTTTGACAAAATACCCTTTTCTAGGCCCTGAAGCATAAGGTTGAAGTCTGACTCCAGATCTCTGGCAAACAAGAATACGTCAGCGCCATTCTCAATACA
>JAISWZ010000481.1 GCA_031270945.1 Clostridiales bacterium
TAGCCGACGCTGAGAGGGTAGGTTTCTGCTGCCATGGTTTCTTGGGTGGCCTCTATGCCCTCTATCTTCAAAATTTTGATGTTGTCGCTCTTGTAAAGCTTGTCAACGTAGTACTTGTATGAGTATCCGATGCTTCCGGCGCCATTGTCGTACTCCGCCACAGCGTTTACCATCTCGCCCATTCCCGCGAATATGACTGCCTGTTCCGGCGGCGTCATAGGCTCGCCTTTCATAACCAGCTGCTCCATCCCGGTTTGGGATCCGGAGTTTTCGTCCCGCTGGTAGGGTTTTACGGGAACGTCTTCTCCTCCGACTTCAGCCCAGCTTGTCACCTTCCCGGAATATATGCCCCTGATCTGGTCAAGGGTCAGGCTTTCAACTGGATTGTCCTTGTTGACGATGAAGACGAAAGCGTCAAGGCACACTTTTTCGATTTTGAGCGTTTCGCCGCGATAGTCCGCTATCCCCATTTCCGCCTCCGACGGATAGGTAGCCAGAATCAGATCAACGTAGTGCTCGTCTTCAGACATAGCGTGGCCTTCTTCATATTTTTCGTACAGGGCGGTGGCGGGTTGCCCCAAAGTCTTTCGTATCAGGTTTCCATACGCGTAATCGGTGGTGCTAAACGAGGTGAAGCCTGAGAGATCGTCTTCTGAGAGGCCAAGGTGCTGGCGGGCGAATTCAATGGCCATTGGGACAGCGACCGTTGAGCCGTCAAGCATTGGGTAGCCTCCAAACCTGAACCCGTAATAGGGCGTCTTGTCGTCTCCCGATCCCCAATGACCTTTCACATAGGCCTCGCCTAGCTGGAACTGGCTGTCCTTGACGATTTGCCTCCAGTTTTCCGGGGCTTCATAGTCGGCAATGCTTAACCAAGAGTCCCCTATTATGTCAGCTTTTCCGGAAAGAGTCAGCTCATTGTCCTTCAAGCCGTATCTCGCCACCGCGTTTCCGTCTTTATCGATCAGTGAAATGATATTCATGCTTGCCTCAATCGAGTTGGCGAAGCCGGAAATTTCATCAATCTTTGCGTGGCTGATTTCGCCTCGCTCCAGGTCGACGCGCATAATGGTGCTTGTCTCAGCGACAAAGAAGTATGAGTTTGCCATCCCTATCACTTCCGGGCTGCTTTTCACGTCAAACGAGAGCACTTCGTACGCTTCTGTCGCAGTGGCGAGGTACAAGGACAATGGGCCGCCCTCGGGAATTAGCTTGTAGAGGTTTGGGTAAAACTCCATGTTGATCGGCATGAGCTCCGGCGGGCTTTCCCGTCTGTTGGACACTATGCCCAAGCTGAAGAGCTGCCCGTTCACTTCCATCGCCGACTCGATGCCTGCGTCGGTTTCTTGCCAATACTGAACTACATCCATTATCTTGTAATTGTTAAAGTCGGTTCTGTCAAAGCCCGAAGCCTCTTTGAGCTTTCTTCCTGTGTAATCCTCGCCTGGAGAAAACTCAAGGGTTACCTTCTCAGGGAATGTGATGGCGGGAGTGGGCTCCACGGGGCTTGGAGTGGGCTCCACAGCAACGGGCTCCGCAGTAGGCTCGCTGGTCTGCGATGGCGCAGAGGCTTGCGCAGGCGCAGTTGGCTCAACCGCTGATCCTGCCTTTTCGCCGCATCCTGCAAGCAAGAGCAACATCAATATAACGGCTAACGTTTTCATGTCTTTTCCTCCTGTTTTTTGGGGATGGGGCGTTATGCTTTTTGTTCCCAGAATCTAATACGCAGCAAGGTGAGGAATTGTTCGATTACATTATTTTTACAGAAAAAAAGGCTGAATAAACGGCCAGAGAGGGCGAATCAAAGAAAAGGCGCCAATCTGGTCTTATTCCAAAACCAAGCAGAATGGTGTAAGCAAAAAGCCGCTTGAAACCCAAGCGGCTTTTTGCGTGAGACCAAGATTTGGGTTTTGCGCTAATCATATTATGTTAAGCCTTCAGAGACTTAAACCAAGTGCGTCTCAAGCAGTCCCTAGCCAGGCCGCTCACAAGCGAATGGTTTCCCGAATATTTCAGACCTAGGCAAGGCCGCTGGCGCTTCCAGCGGCCTTGCCCTATGCCAGCGCATTGTTTTCGCGCGCTGCGCAATCAGCCTTTGAGCAAAAGCCTTATGGCTTTGTTCAGCTCGTCCACAGCCGCCATGTCTCCTGTCTTCACCGCATCCACGATGCAGTGGTCTATATGGTCTTGCAGTATGAGTTCGCAGATGCCATTTATCGCTGAACGCACAGCTGAAAGCTGAATCAGCACTTCGGGGCATTCTCGGCCGTCTTGAACCATTGTTTTAACAGCGTTCAGATGTCCGATTGCACGAGATAGGCGATTCAAGACAGCCTTGGTTTCCGTGTGAGTATGGCTGTGGCTTTGCGCTTCGCCAGCGTGGCTGTGCGTTGCTCCATTGTGTTCATGCTCGTCGCTCATGCGTGATGCTCCTCTCTT
This sequence comes from Clostridiales bacterium, assembly GCA_031270945.1. Classification (GTDB taxonomy): domain Bacteria; phylum Bacillota; class Clostridia; order Lachnospirales; family WQUN01; genus JAISWZ01. Next base: position 2,440 of record JAISWZ010000481.1, read on the forward strand.
GGCCATAGACATAACAGCCAATGCGGCTCCAAAGCCCCTAAAATGAAAATTAGGGCATTTATAAAAGCCGCCTAAGCGGTGCCGTGCGCCGCCTAAGCGGTGCTGTGCGCCGCCTAATCAGCTTGCTTTAAGTTTATCACAAAAAAAATCGAAAACAATCCCCCGGGGAGGCTTGCGGCGCAAATTGAGCAAGCCTATAATTCTTTCTGAGCGCCAAGGCGCCAGAAAGAAAAATGGCAATTCCGATGTTCCGCCGCAACAGGTTGATTAAGAAAAGGGCTTGAATCCAAGCCTTTTGCCAAAGCCTAAGCCCTTGCTCGATCCTAGCGGCGAAATCCTAGGAATCGCAAAAATCATGGAGGAATCAGATGAAAAAGAAACTTGCAGCATTGCTCTTCGCCCTAGTGATAGCGCTTGCTGGATGCGCCAAAGCAGCGCTTCCTGAAGAGAGCGCAACTGTCCCTGAATCAAGCGCCCCGGATTTAAGCGCTTCGAATTCAAGCGCCTCGGATTCAAGCGCCCAGGCCGCGCCTGCCGCGCCCCAAGAACCTCAAGCCAAAACAGAAGTCACCATCGGATTTCCGGGCATCCCCTCAAACTTCGATCCGCTGGCGACATCAGGGCATGGAAGCTTTGTCCCGCTGCTGTATTCCACGCTTGTGGCGCTTGACTCCGATGTGAATGTGGTTCCAGACCTGGCTGAAAGCTATGAAATTAGTGTTGACGCGCTTACATACACATTCAAGCTGAGGTCTGACGCGGTTTTCACTGACGGCGTGCCTGTCAAGGCGACAGATGCGGCGTTTACGCTTAACACTATCATGAGCTCAGCCTCTGAGATAGACTTGTCCGCTGTCGAAAGCGCAAGCGCCTCTGGAGACACAGTAACCGTAAAGCTGAAACAGCCCCGCTCGACATTCATACTTGATGTCGCTGGGATAGGCATAGCGCCTGAGCATGCGTACGGCTCAGATTTCGCGCTTTCGCCTTTGGGGTCAGGCCCGTTCAAGCTGGAGCAGTACGATGTTGACCAGCAGATGATACTGGTGGCAAACGAGCTCTACTACGGCAAAGCGCCCCAGATCAAGCGGGCGATCTTTGTGAACATGTCAGACGAGGATACCCAGCTGATAGCGGCAAAGTCGGGAGAGGTGGACATCACCCTGACGTCCGCCCCAATAGCGGCCGCGACCCAGATAGAAGGATACAACCTTCTTGTCGAGAAAACCGTTGACAACATGGGAATAGTGATGCCGGTCATTCCTGCCGGAAGCGGGACCAGCGCCTTGGGAAACCCCATGGGAAATGACATAACGAGTGATGTGAATCTGCGAAAGGCGATAGCCTACGCAATAGACCGCCAGCAGCTCTGCGACGAGGCGCTTAACGGCTACGGAACTCCGGCGTATTCAGAAAACGACGGAATGCCATGGTGGAATCCGGAAAGCGCGATTGAAACAGATCTAGAGTACGCCAAAAAACTCTTGGATGACGCTGGCTGGGTTGACACGGACGGAGATGGGATCCGCGAAAAAAATGGGCTGAAGGCTTCGATCCCTGTCTACTACTTCGCTGGCGACAGCGCAAGGCAAGCCACAGCCATGAGCGCGGCAAACCAAGTCCTGGACATAGGCGTGGAGCTTAAAGTCGAAGGGCTGGGAGACAGCGACGTAATGAAGATCATGGTTTCTCAGCCTTTGATCCTGGCATGGGGAAGCTCCAACCCGATTACAAGCTACTACCTGTACCATTCATCCAGCATAGGCAAGGACGACTGGTATGATCCAGAGAGCTTTGGAAACCCGACTGTAGACAAATACCTGGATCAGGCGCTTAACGCCAAGAGCGTAGAAGAAGCGATCCCATTCTGGCAAAAGGCCCAGTGGGACGGACAGACAGGCACAAGCATGAGAGGCGAGTGCCCGTACATTTTCCTGGTAAACAAAGACCATCTATATTTTCGCCGTGACGGCTTGAACACAGGCAAGCAAATGATCCACGCGCATGGCGCGTCTTGGACCCTTGTTGCCAACCTGAGGGACTGGCATTGGGAATAACAAAGGCCATAGCAATTTATGCCCTGCGAGGCGTCACTCTGCTGCTGGCCGTAAGCATCCTTTCGTTTACGCTTGCCAACCTGTCGCCCATAAACCCTGAAACCCGCTACCGCCTCTCGCACCCAGGCGCGTCAGATGAGAACGTCTCTAGAATGCGCGAATACTGGGGCATAGACGAGCCTCCCGTAGAGCGCTACCTGGGCTGGCTTTCAGGAATACTAAGAGGTGACTGGGGCACGAGCACATCGTACCGCCAGCCGGTCTTGAGCGTCATAGGAGTAAGGTTTCAGGCTTCCCTAGCGCTTATGATGACAGCCTGGACATTTTCCGGCCTCCTTGGATATGGCGTTGGATGCCTGATGGGCGTGTTCCGAAACAGGATGGTTGATCGCATAGCCAGAAGGGTTTGCCTTTTCATGTGCTCAGTCCCGACTTTCTGGATCGGCCTGGTCTTTCTTGCCGTCTTTGCGGCAGCCTTGGGCTGGTTTCCCTTTGGCCTTGCCGTGCCGCCAGGAATTCCGCCTGAACAAGTGACTGTCGCCCAGCGCATCCATCATCTTATTCTTCCAGCTTTGACGCTCTCCTTTTTGTCTTTTGCCAACCTCTCCCTTCATACCAGGGAAAAGCTCATAGACGTGTATGACTCCGATTTCGTCTTGTTCGCTCGCGCAAGAGGAGAAAGCGACATTGAGATCCTCTTTCGCCATGGCATCAGGAATTCCGTTATCCCAGCGCTTACGATGCAGTTCGGATCCTTTGCCGAGCTCTTCGGAGGATCTGTCTTTGCTGAAACCATTTTCAGCTACCCAGGACTAGGCGCGGCCGTCTCAGCCGCCGGATCCGGTGCCAGCGACATGCCTCTTTTTCTTGGAATAGTCCTGTTTTCCGCATGTTTCATATTTGTTGGAAACCTGATAGCCAACATCCTGACCCACGTGATCGATCCAAGAACCAGAGAGGGGGCAAAAGCTTGAGCAATAGAACATCTGCCGCAATCTCGGCCTCCGCAACCCTTGCCATTATCCTGGCCATTTACATCGCAGGGGCCCTTTTGCCCGAGTCTGCGCTTCGAGCGAACTTCTCTCAAAAGGGGCTTCCCCCATCCTTTGAGCATCTGTTCGGAACGGACTTTTTAGGGCGGGACATGTTTGTCCGCACCTGCAAAGGGCTGTCCCTCAGCTTGTCCATAGGCGCCGTCGCAAGCGCCATCTCAGCTTTCATAGCCCTTGCTGTCGGCTTGGCGGCCGCTCTTGGAAGCGAGTTCGTGGATTACGCCATCAACTGGTTCATAGACGTGTTCATGAGCGTTCCTCATACAGTGCTAATCATACTTATTTCCATCGCGCTCTCCAGAGGCGCCTTTGGAATGATGGCCGGAGTGGCGGTCACACATTGGGTCAGCCTCGCCCGCGTCATAAGGGGAGAGGTCATGCAGATCAGAAGCCAGCAGTATATCGCCGCCTCTCGCAGATTTGGGAAGTCCTCGCTCTGGATAGCCAGGCACCACATGCTCCCGCATCTGATGCCCCAGTTCTTTGTAGGCTTGATATTGCTGTTCCCCCATGCCATACTCCATGAGTCAGGGCTTACCTTCCTTGGCTTTGGGCTTCCCCCGGAACAGCCTGCGGTAGGCGTTATACTCTCTGAAGCCATGAAGTACATTTCAGCTGGCGCCATTTGGCTTGCCGTCTTCCCAGGGCTCTCGCTGGTGGTTCTCGTTCTCCTGATAGACACATTAGGCCATTCCGCCAGACGGCTGCTGGCGCCAAGGGAGGCGCAGCTCTGATGCTGGAAGTGAAAAACCTGTCCCTCTTTTTTCGAATGTATGACAGAGCCTTCAAGCGCCAGGACTTGAAAGTCATCTCCAACCTCAACATTATAGCCCGCCCTGGCGAGATCATCGCGGTGGCGGGATCAAGCGGATCCGGCAAAAGCCTCCTGGCCCATGCGATCCTGGGCATCCTGCCTAAAAACGCGTTCATGAGCGGCGAAATGCTCTGGCAAAAAAATCCCCTAACAATCAAAATCCAAAAAAGACTGCGGGGCAAAGAGTTCGCTCTCGTCCCGCAGTCGGTGACATACCTGGATCCGCTCATGAAAGTTGGGCGTCAGGTGTCAAGAAGCAAAGATACGACCCTAAATCTCTTCAGGCGCTATCAACTGGATGAAAGCGCTGCCAGCCTTTTCCCCCATGAGCTGTCGGGAGGCATGGCAAGAAGAACCCTCCTAGGCGCCGCGCTGGCTGGCAACCCCAAGCTAGTTATAGCCGATGAGCCCACGCCAGGCCTGTCCCAAGACCTGGCCGAAAACGCCATGGCCCATCTTAGGGAAATGGCTAATAACGGCGCTGCAGTGCTCCTAATCACCCATGACATAGATCTAGCGCTCAGGTTTGCGGACAGGATAGCGGTCTTTTACGCCGGCACAACCGTCGAGACAGCAAATGCCCAAGATTTCGCAAATGAAAGCCATCTTCGTCATCCTTACAGCAAAGCCCTATGGAGAGCCATGCCCCAAAACGGGTTTGAGCCAGCCCCAGGAACCCAGCCGTACGCTGGCGCCTTGCCCCAGGGCTGCCTGTATGCGCCCCGTTGCCCTTTCGCCACACCTCTTTGCATAAATGCCCAGCCGGAATCCAGGCATCTCAGAGGCGGGGAGGTGAGCTGCAACCATGCGGATTGAGGCAAAAGACCTGGAGTTCGGGTATAATAATAATAATAATAAAAATATAAATAATAAAAATATAAACAAAAATAATAATAAAAATAAAAACAAAAATATTATCAGCCGCCTGAGCCTCACAGTTGACAGCCATGAACGCACTGCCCTCATCGGCCCCTCCGGCTGCGGCAAAAGCACACTTTCGCATATCCTCGCAGGAAATTTGAAACCGCAGTCAGGGCAGGTGCTCATTGACAACAAGCCCCTGCCAAAACATGGCTTCTGCCCTGTCCAGCTGATCTGCCAGCACCCGGAAAAAGCGATCAACCCCCGCTGGAAGCTTGGCAAAACGCTCACCGAAGCCTGGTCTCCAGATGCCCAGTTTCTCGAAGCCATGGGAATAGAAAAAGCCTGGCTAAACCGCTACCCCGTAGAGCTCTCAGGCGGCGAGCTGCAGCGCTTTTGCATAGCCCGCGCCCTAGCGCCCCAAACCAGCTTTATTATAGCCGATGAGATGAGCACAATGCTGGACATGATAACCCAAGCTCAGATCTGGCAAGCGCTCTTGCGCATCGCAGACGAAAGAGGGCTGGGGCTCATCGCTGTAACGCATAGCATGGAGCTGGCGAAGCGTGTTTGCTCTAGAGTTATAGAGTTCGAAAGCTTGATGGAATAAGAAAACAAAAACAAAAAACAAAAAACAAAAATAAAAAAACAAAAAATATAAAAAGATAAACAAAAAAACAAAAACCCAAAACCAAATCAACAAAAACAAGCAAAAAGCGCTTGGGGGAACCCCCAAGCGCTTTTTGCATTGCAAACTTTGATTTATCAAGGCCGACTTATCGTAATCGAGTCCACCCAGCCGCTAGCCGGGAGGGACGTGTCTGCCGTCCCGAAATTTATCCCTATCCTTTGCATGTAAACAGCCTGCGGGGAAATGATCCTCTGAAGCTTGAACCAGCGCCCCTTCATCGCAGAAGTGACTTCAAGGATGTTGTTCATGTTGCTGCCGCCAAACCAGCTGTCCCAGTTTCGGCCCCATTGGTCGAATTGGTGGACGGAGCCCGCGTTTGACGAGTCGTCCAGATAGATCCAAGCGGTAAAGATGTCACCCGCTTGTACACTGTTTCCGCCGTTCAGGTCAAGAGACAAAGAATAGTTGGTTACTTTGTACCTGCTGTTCGTGTTGGCTGTTCCAGACAGCCTAAGCGATCCTGTCCCTTCGTGGGAGAAGCTGTCATCTATCGAAACCGTACCGTTTCCATCTCCGTAAACCAGGCCGTCTGACGGGAAGCGCCATCCTCCAACCTCTCCGTCATCAAATGTCCAGCTCCGCACTATCTCTCCTAAAGCAACTTCCCATTGAGCGTAAAGAGTCGAAGTTCCTGAAAGCGTCACTGACTCTCCCTGAGCGTATGGAGTTCCTGTCCCGTCAGCGCTGGTGTTCCAGCCGCCAAACACATGCCCGCTCTTGGAAAGCCCTCCAGGCCCATTTATAATAACCGAATTTCCTCCAACAAAAGTCTGGCTTTGAGGAACAGAGCCTGTCCCCCCATTTCCCCTGTAGGACAGAGTGTAGGTTGTCTGCCTTATCCACTTTGCGTACAAAGTCACGTTTCCTGTGAATGCCACGGTTTGCCCTTCGGCGTAGATTGTTCCAGTACCCGAAGAAGACGCGCTCCAGCCAGCGAACGCGTACCCGCTTCTAGTCAGCCCGCCAGGCCCGCTTATTGTTACGCTTGCCCCAGAGGCGAATGTCTGGCTTTGCGGAACTGTTCCTGTGCCTCCGCTGCTTTTGTAAGTCACTGTGTATGTTGTCACGGAAACGGCTGTCCACTTGGCGTAAAGCGTTGTGTTTGCAGTGAAAGTGGCCGTTGCTCCGGCGGAGTAGCTGGTGCCAGAGCCGTTAGCGCTTGTGTTCCAGCCTGCGAATATATATCCGCTTCTTGTTAAGCTTCCTGCGTTGCTTATTGTAACCGAACTGCCGGATACAAAGTTTTGCGTCGTAGGCGTAGCGCCGGATCCGCCGTTAGCGTTATAGGTCACTGTATACGAAGGAAGCGCTGTCCACTTGGCATACAAAGTCGTGTTTGCAGTGAAAGCGACCGACTGACCAGCAGTATAGCTGGTGCCAGATCCATTAGCGCTTGTGTTCCAACCCGCGAATATATATCCGCTTCGGGTTAAGCTTCCGGCACCGCTTATGGTCATGGAAGAGCCAGATACAAAGCTTTGTGTCGTAGGAGCGATACCCGATCCGCCGTTAGCGTTATAGGTCACTGTATACGAAGGAAGCGCCGTCCACTTGGCATACAAAGTTGTGTTTGCAGTGAAAGCGACCGACTGCCCAGCTGTATAGCTGGTTCCTGAGCCATTGGCGCTTGTGTTCCAGCCCGAGAAAGTATATCCGCTCCTGGTCAGGCTTCCTGCATTGCTTATTGTAACCGAATTGCCGGATACAAAGCTTTGCGCCGTTGGAGCAGTGCCGGATCCGCCGTTAGCGTTATAGGTCACTGTATACGTTGGAAGTGCTGTCCACTTGGCATACAAAGTCGTGTTTGCAGTGAAAGTAGCCGTCGCGCCAGCGGAGTAGCTGGTGCCAGACCCGTTAGCGCTTGTGTTCCATCCTGCAAATATATATCCGCTCCTGGTCAGGCTTCCTGCATTGCTTATTGTAACCGAATTGCCGGATACAAAGCTTTGCGCCGTAGGCGCGGTGCCTGCTCCGCCGTTAGCGTTATAGGTCACTGTATACGAAGGAAGAGCTGTCCACTTGGCGTAAAGAGTTGTGTTTGCAGTGAAAGCGACCGACTGCCCGGCAGTATAGCTGGTTCCAGAGCCGTTAGCGCTGGTGTTCCAGCCAGAGAAAGTATATCCGCTTCTTGTTAAGCTTCCTGCGTTGCTTATTGTAACCGAACTGCCGGATACAAAGCTTTGCGTCGTAGGCGTGGTGCCCGATCCGCCGTTAGCGTTATAGGTTACTGTATACGAAGGAAGCGCCGTCCACTTGGCATACAAAGTCGTGTTTGCAGTGAAAGCGACCGACTGCCCGGCAGTATAGCTTGTGCCAGAGCTGTTAGCGCTTGTGTTCCATCCTGCAAATATATATCCACTCCTGGTCAGGCTTCCTGCTCCGCTTATCGTTACAGAATTGCCAGATATAAAGCTTTGCGTCGTAGGCGCGGTGCCGGATCCGCCGTTAGCGTTATAGGTCACTGTATACGTTGGAAGTGCTGTCCACTTGGCATACAAAGTCGTGTTTGCAGTGAAAGCGACCGACTGCCCGGCAGTATAGCTTGTGCCAGAGCTGTTAGCGCTTGTGTTCCAGCCCGCAAATATATATCCGCTTCTTGTTAAGCCGCCAACACCGCTTATAGTCACGGAAGAGCCGGATACAAAGCTTTGCGCCATAGGCGCGGTGCCCGATCCGCCGTTAGCGTTATAGGTCACTGTATACGAAGGAAGCGCCGTCCACTTTGCATACAAAGTTGTGTTTGCAGTGAAAGCGACCGACTGCCCGGCAGTATAGCTGGTGCCAGAACCATTAGCGCTTGTGTTCCAACCTGCAAATATATATCCGCTCCTGGTCAGGCTTCCTGCGGTGCTTATTGTAACGGAACTGCCAGATACAAAGCTTTGCGTCGTAGGCGCAGTGCCGGATCCGCCGTTAGCGTTATAGGTCACTGTATACGTTGGAAGTGCTGTCCACTTGGCATACAAAGTCGTGTTTGCAGTGAAAGCGACCGACTGCCCGGCAGTATAGCTGGTTCCAGAGCCATTGGCGCTTGTGTTCCAACCTGCGAATATATATCTGCTCCTTGTCAGGCTTCCAGCTCCACTTATTGTAACCGAACTGCCGGATACAAAGCTTTGCGCTGTAGGCGCAGTGCCTGATCCGCCATTAGCGTTATAGGTCAAAGTGAAAGTTGGGGTTTGATCCCATTGAGCGTAAAGGGTAACGCTTGAAGCGAAAGTTGCTGTCTGCCCAGGAGAATAAGAATCCCCGCTTCCATCAGCCTGAGTGTTCCAGCTTGCGAAGGAGAAGCCTGACTTGGCCAGATTTTCCGCGCCTTTGATCTCGACTTGCGCATTGGATGAGAAAGTTTGAGGTTCTGGCGCTGTTCCTGACGCTCCATTGGCGTCGTAGGAAAGCTCGAACAATTCAGAGCTGTCTCTGGGGATGGGGGTTACAGGAGGGATTCCCAGATAGCCTTCAGGATCTAGGACTGCGGCGTAAGCTGGCTTGGCTGTGAGATCGCCGTAAAGAACCGTAAGCCCTCGATCTGGGAGGCCATAGAGCACTTCGCCCCAGTTCCTGGAGTCATCAAAGCCCCATAAGGTGACTCGGTCGATGTAGTTTGAGTAAAGCTTGTAAGCTGCCATGAGCTCAGCGTACTTTGCCGCTTGGACATCATAGTCAACAGGCTGTCCGTCTTCCGGGGCGATGTTGAGCTCGCTTATGGCTATGTCAACCCCAGCGTTAATGAACTTGTCCATGGAGGCGATAACGTCATCCACGGAAACGCTGTAATAGTAGTGCGCTTGCATTCCCACGCCTTCGATGAGGTTTCTTTCGCTTCCAGTCTCCGCTTTGTACTTGGCGTTAAGCTCAGTGACCATTCCAGCGACAGCGTTGGCCTTGTCGCTTATGTTGAGGAAGTAGTCATTATAGTAAAGCTTTGCGTCAGGATCAGCGTTTTTGGCCGCGACAAACGCGTCATAGATAAAGTCGGCGCTCTTATAGGACTTGTACCAAGGGGAGCTTGTGTCAATGGCATTTCTCCATCCGGTTCCGCCATAGTGCTCTCCAGTCCAGTTGAACGCTTCATTTACCACGTCCCAGGAATCAACCTTGCCCTTGAAATGGGTGGCGACTCTGGTTACATAAGAGGTGAGGGCGGATTTTCCGCCGCTTGAAAGAGCTGTTGGCGTAGACTCATGCCAAATGAGCGTATGTCCGTGAAGCTTTAGGTTTTTAGCCAGTATGGCGTTAACAATGTCGTCAGAAGCGGCTTCGTTCTGGTAGAGGTACTCGGGCTTCATGGCGTTCTCGACTGTAGCCGCGTTATAGTTCGCTTGAAAGACCCTGCCCTTTGCTCCGCCCAGGTCATTGGCATAGTCTTCTGTAACTATGTTCCCAATGGGGAAGAAGCTGGCGTAAGCGTCTTTCAAAGATGAGGCTTCAGGATCCGGCTCGCCTGGATCAGCCGTGTTTTTGACAATTGATATGTTTTTCAAATAAAAAGTGATAGACGCGGGGTTTTCGGTGAATTGAAGGAATTGCATGAAAGCCCTGTTTGCCGCAGGGGCGCATTTGAACCTGGCGGAAACTGTTTTCCACTGAGGAGCTTCCCCTTTGGGATATGCATACCCATTAAGAAGCTTGTACTGCGCTGTGCCATCAGTTGGAGCGGTCTCATAGCATTCCTGGACTCCTATTGTGGTGCCTCTGCTGGATGGATCGAAGTAGATGTCATAGCTGAAAGTGTAAGCGCCCCCAGCCTGAAGGTACTGGTTCGTGATTGTCTGATAGAGAACAACGCTTGAATAGTCTTGGGTTGAAAGGGTCACTTTCAATGTGTCTCCAGCTGTAGTTCCTGAGACAGCGGAGAAGCTGCCATTGTTCCAGTTGCCAGCGGCAAGTGTTGCTCCGCTGTAAGCCTGGAGCCCTCCGAAAGCGGGAACGCCTCCAGAAGCCTGCGCCCTGAAGCTTGTCAAGCTAAGCTTTGTCTCCTGAGTTTGGGCCAGGAGCGAGAACGCTGGCACTGCCGCAACCATGGCTAGCAATGCCAAAAGGAGCAGGATGATTTTGCGTTTTGCAAGCAAGTTTTTCATGTGTTCGCCGCAAGGCGTTGCGGCGCCTCCCTTCTTGATGCCAATGACAACTTAAGTCCATAAAAATCCAAACCGTACGCTCATTGGCATAGCAGGTCGCGGAATAGGGCTTATCGGGAGAAAAAAGCTTTCTCAATCCTATTGGTTAAACCGTCGTCCGCGATAAACATTGGGGTAAAACCAGGCATGCGCAATTGCGTGTCTCTGAAGCTTCGACTGATGGGGTATGCGGCAGAAATCGATTCTTCACGAGACGCTTGCCAGCCTGGCGGGTTGCGCTTTGCCTCTGATCGAGCGCTGGGCAAAGCTCTATTTCACTGTTTATCGATACATTATAGCATTTTTTGACCACTGTGAAAAGAGGTTTAAGGAGGAAATTGTCATGATGGAATTTCCAGTTGAGCGTTTTCTGGGGCATGCAAGAAGAAAAAGGCTGAAATCAGGCGGGTTTTTTAAGATCTGCAGGGATATGTGAAGAAACCGAGAACTATTGGATGGAAGCAAATATCAAGCATTTTTCGACAGAAAAATTTATTAGCCTACAAGGGTAAGGGGCGCTGGAGGCAAGTTAAGCGGGTGAAAAGTTGCGCTTTTAGCTTGAAAGCAAAAACTTGGTTTTTTTAGGACAACAAAAAAGGCCAGGCAACCGCCTGGCCTTGCGAGCGAACTTTATGTGATCAAATTGGTTCGAACTCAGGGATTATATTTTCTTGGCGTTTCGAGGATGATCATCGTCGCGTCCTCGTTCATGGGGACTTTAAGTCCGGCCTCCATCAACTCAGCTCCGAATCGGACGCATGCCGAGCCGTCAAAGCTGTTGAAGAGATACTGCTTTCCCGGATCCAGGCCGCGCAAGCGCACACGGCGATCTGGGCCGTTCCTGTGGGGGCGTGTCTGGAAGAAGAAGGCGACAGCCTTTGCCTTGTCCTGGCGAACAGCTATCCAGGAAGCGTAGCCATCGGGGGCAAAGGGGCTCTCAAGCCTATGGAAGTCTCCGAATTGGACAACCTCCCGGATCTTGCGGTAGGTTTTCACATATTCTTTTGACTGCTCTTTCTCTTCGTCTGAGAAGTTAGACAGATCCAGCTGGAAGCCAAAGTTGAAGCACATGGCAACCAGAGCGCGGAAATGGAGAGATTGGTTGAACTCATGCTTTCCGGTCTCGGTGCGGCCAATGTGCGCCACCATTGATGACGGCGGATACACAATGGATGTCCCGTGCTGGATCTTGATCCTGTCGACCGGATCAGTGTTGTCGCTTGTCCAGGTTTGGGGCATGTAGTAGAGCATGCCGGGATCAAAGCGGCCTCCGCCTCCGCTGCAGCCTTCGAACAAGACGTCCGGGAAGGCTGACGTTATCTTTTCCATGACCTCGTAAACGCCAAGCATGTGCTTATGGGCATGGCCTAGGTATGCTGTCTCATTTATGTTGCGGTTGCAGTCCCACTTGACGTAGGTGATGTTGGCGGAATGCAGGATGTCTGTGACGCTGGATATCACCAGCTCACGAACCTCTGGCTTGGAGAAGTCCAAGACCAGCTGGTTGCGGCCCTCAGTGCGGGGGCGGCCTTCGGCATGTAGGCAGTAGTCCGGATGAGCTCTATAAAGGTCGCTGTCTGGAGAAACCATCTCAGGCTCAAACCACAAGCCGAACTGCAGACCCAAGCTGTTGGTGTTGTGTGCCAAGCCGCTGAGGCCATTTGGCAGCTTTTCTTTGTTCACAACCCAATCGCCAAGGGATGACAGATCGTTGTCGCGATGGCCGAACCAGCCGTCATCAAGCACAAGCAGCTCCAGCCCAATCTCCGCCCCGGCCTTTGCGATCTCAAGTATCTTTTTCTCGGTGAAATGCATTCCTGTCGCTTCCCAGTTGTTGATCAGCATGGGCCTTTGCTTGTCCTTGAACTTGCCCCTGCAAAGACAGGATCTGTACAGGGGGTGATAGACAGCGCTTAAGCCGTCTAGACCTGAAGCAGAGTAAGCCAGCACAACCTCAGGAGTCTGGAATGTCCCGCCAGGCGCCAAAAGCCAATGAAAGTTGAAAGGGTTTATGCCCATTGCCACACGAGTCGAGCCGCCGCGCGAACCTTCAACAATGGCGCGGAAGTTGCCGCTGTAAACCAAGGAAAAGCCAAACGCCTCGCCAGAATGCTCCATGTTGGCTTCGTCTGTTCCGCGAAGCAAGGCTACAAAGGGGTTTTGCATGTGGCTGGAATGGCCCCGCTTGCTCTCAATGGAGTACAGGCCGTTGGTCACTGGAACGACTTCAACATTGCGCTCCCTCATGTGGTCTCCATGCAGGTGCAATATCTTGTAGTCCAAGCCCCAGAGATCAATGCCCATTGAGCCTGGATTCAATATTTCCACAATTTCAGACCCGGAGTTTTTGTAGCGGATGCTTCTGGCTATCGCATCGCTTCCATCAAAGATGCTGTAGCTCAAAATGGCTCTCAAGCCTGTGCGCGGATCCTTTGTGATTATTTCAAGCGTCTGGCTTTCTCCCGGGTTTTCGGAGTACGTGGCTGGAAGGCCTTCAAGCTTTGGCTTGCCAGAGGACAAATGGTAGCCCTCGTAGCAGAACTCGCAGACAGTGGATCCGTCCGGGTTCACCGCGTGAAAGACCGGCTCCCTGTTGTCGCCTGTGCCGCAGCAAGCGAATTCCAGCGGCGTGTCTTCCAGGTATGCCGGGCTGCCGATTATATTTGTGGTGAACGACGGCCTCCTGGTTATTTCAGTGTCCACGAGGTGCGCCAGATTGGACGGCTCTGGCAAGCGGCGGCCCCAGTACAGGTGCGCCAGGTATTTTTCCTTGTGGACGCAAAAGATGTAGCTTGTCGTCTTTGTGTCCAGCCGGAAATAATTTTCTGTTGCTATGATTGGCATTTTGGCTCTCCTTTGGCGTTGCGCCAGGGAGCGGAAAGAGCTCTCTGGCGCTTGAAAAGCTTGGAGCATAAAGCTAATTAAGAGCATATCCCAAATGACTTATGGCTTTTTTGAACTCAGAACCCAGTCCCAAATGACTTATGGCTTTTTTGAACTCAGAACTCAGTCGATTCGCTCTTGAATTTATATATAATTCCAGGCTGAAGTTCCGCCTGCGCAGATTCGCTTAGGTAGCGCAACGAGACGGTCTTCGCGGGAAGGTTGCTGTTTAGCAAAAGCTCAGCGCTTTCAAGATAGCCGTCCTTGAAATAGATCGAGACCCCAATCCCGCCCCTGGCTCTGAGGCCTTTAACGAAGCCGGTGTTCAAGGCCTTTGGGAGCGCTGGAAGAAGGGTTATCTCGTTTTCATCGCTTTGCAAAAGCATCTCTGCAATTCCTGCGCAAGCGCCGAAATTTGCGTCAATTTGAAATGGGGGATGCGCCGCAAAGAGATTTGGGTAGCATCCGCCGCTGTTATGGTAGTTGATTCCTGTTCCTCCGACGGGCCTCAAGAGCTTTCGCAGGAAAGAGTAAGAACGCTCGGCGTCACGAAGCCTGGCAAAGAGGTTTATTCGCCAAGCCAAAGCCCAGCCAGTGCTCTCATCTCCTCGAAGATCAAGGGTTCGCCTGCATGCGGCGGCCAGATCCGGAGTTTTTCCTGGAGTTATCTCACGGCCTGGATATAGCGGATAGAGATGGGAGGTGTGCCTGTGATCCGGCTCCACTTCCTCTAGCTCCTCGCTCCATTCCAAAAGTTCGCCCCTTGAGCCTATAGCGTAGCTGGGCAAGCGGGAAATCGCCTGATTCAGCCTGTCGCGAAAATCTTTGTCTTCGTTCAGGATCTCGGCGGCCTTGAGGGCGTTAGACAAAGTTTCTCTTATTATGGCAGTAGCCATGGTTGAGGTTTTGCTAACGGCAAGACTGTCACCGTCAAGCCGGAAGCTGTTCTCGGGAGAGGTGCAGGGAACGAATGAAAGCGTCCCTTGGTCCTCGGCCAGGGAGTCTAGGAAAAACATAGCCGCTTCTTTTAATATTGGCCAAGCCTTAGATTTCAAATAGTCTTTGTCTTGGGCATATAGGTAATGGTCAAACGCGTGAGCTGAAAGCCAGCCAGCCGCAAGCGGGAAGAAGCCGTAGCAAGCCGCCCCTTTCTTGCCTTCTCCAACCGGGCTTGACAAGCCCCAGATGTCAGAGTTGTGGTGCGCCACAAAGCCGCCAGCCTTGTAGAAGATCTTCGCTGACTCAGCCCCGGTTTTCCTGAGCGTCTCAAGAAAGTCTAGCAAAGGCTCATGGCAGTCGGAGAGGTTGGCGGCTTCAGCTGGCCAGTAATTCATTTGAGTGTTGATGTTGATTGTGTAGTTCGCGCTCCATGGCGCGCGCAGATGCTCGTTCCAGATGCCCTGCAGGTTGGCGGGGCTCGTGCCTGGCCTGGAGGACGATATCAAAAGGTACCGCCCGTATTGGAAGAGCAGGGCGAAAAGAGCGGGATCATGCTCGGCGCTCTCCCAGTCAGCCAGACGTTCAGGCAGAGGAAGCTCCTCGCGCCCAAGGCCCAGGTATAGCTCCACTCTCTTGAACATCTCGCTGTAGTCAACCACATGCCGCTTGAACAATTCATCGTAGCCAATTTTTAGCGCGTTTTGCAAATCTGTCTTGCAGTTGTCTTCATAAGGGGCGCCATCAGTGTAGGGCTGGCTGAAAGGACCATTGAAGCTTGTCCTGGCGCAAAGCCTGATAACAATTGAATCCGCTTCTCCAACTCGAATCGATTCGCCCTCCGCCCAGACCTTTCCGCCAACTGCGTCAAAGTCAGCCAGCGCCATGAAGCGCATGCCTTTCTTGGCGGGATCCTCTTCGTAGATGATAGGGTCGTCAGAGTCCACGTAGGAAGGCCTTGCTTCAGATGGAGCTATGCCATCCAGGACAAGCAGGCTTTCAAGAGCGGCGACCGAGTACCTGAGCTTGGAGTCAAAGCGGGCGGAAAAGCTGACAGCGCCTGGCTTGTCTGCCGATATGCGAATGACAAGCGCCTGATCGGGATAACTCACAAAGCTTTCCCGGTAAAACGTTGCATCACCGATTTTGAAGCTGACCCTGGATACGGCAGTGTCAAGGCAGAGGCTCCGCCTGTATTCCGAGGCGTCCTTAGCCCCAAAATCCAAAAGCAGATCTCCCAGCGGCAGGTAGCTTTGCGTGAAGTGCCCCAGCATGCCTTCTTCCACCAAGGCTTGCGACTCGCGGTACTTTCCCTCTTGCGCCAAGCTCTGCGCCTTGAAAAATGCTTCATCCGCGCCAGGGATGTTGTGGTCTTGAGGATAGCCAGACCACAGCGAATCCTCGTTTAAAGAGATTTTCTCAAGCGCCTCGCCTGACCAGACCATGGCGCCGATTCGGCCGTTTCCCAGGGGAAGGGCCTCTTCCCAGGAAGACGCGGCTTTGCTATACCACAGTTCCAATTCATGTTCCTCCATTTAGGGCATATCCCAAAATTCCGAAATGGCGCCGGAAAAATCCTGGCGAATGCTTCAACGCCGGATTTTTCCGGCGCCTCGGATATAATTTTGGGATATGCTCTTATGCATAAGCGCGGGTGTACGTGCGCTGGTTGAAGTTTCACATACATTATAACGCACACAGGGCAATGGTGTTATGTAGTTCTGAGAAGGAATAAAATGACAATTCAGAGCTTGAGGGCGGTTGCGCAAAGCAGGGGATGTGGTTATGAGCGAAATCATCAGGAGCGATTGCTCTTTGCTTTTCCGAGCGAACAACTGAATGACAGGGAGAAAAGTGTAGTTTATTTCGCTCCGGGTGCAACGTGACATCAATGAGCGACGCTGAGAGGAGCAACATAAAATGTTAATCATTCAGGGCTTACGCAACAGCGCGGGCGTTTTCGGAGGGCGATAGCAAGAGATGCGGTGCCTTTTATTTTACCATCCTCCAAATTCCATGGAAAGGATTACATAGGATGATAAGTTTCAGAGCTTACGCGCTTGTAAAGGCCTTTTTTCGGAAGCATAGGGGGAGTTGCAAGCCTGGCTGGTTTACCACCCCCAAATTCCATGGAAAGAGTTGCACTCACTGTTAATCCATGGCTATGCCACGGTTAGACTTTATTCTTGATATGTGAGAAGCGCAGGCGTATGATGTAGGGAGGCGCTGATATGCATTTATGGGAGGAACCAGCTATGGCTGATACAGAATCTATCAAAACAGGGCTTGGCAATGAGCTCGAACGCTCTGCTGTCGCGCTACTCAACACCGACAGAGGCGGTCTGTTGCGCATTGGCGCTGACGAAAACGGCAATCCTCTTGCCACGGAGAGCGTTGAATTGGTTCGGTGCCAGATCATCGACCGCATCAGGGAAAACATCTCTCCGTCAGCGCTTGGGCTTTGCGATGTTGTGGTGGAGAAGCGCGAAGGCGCCCCAGCGATTAAGGTCGTTGTGGCGAGCGGATGGGAAAAGCCTTATTATGTGTGGTACCAAAGAGAGAAAGGCTGCTTTGGTTGCATTGGCAATGAGGTTCAGCCTATGACGGCGCAAATGATTAGCGAGCTCCGGGAGCGCCGCCGCCCGATCTTGCTTGGCAATACGCCTTCGCCGCGCCGTGGGCTGACATTCTGTGATCTCCAGATTTATTACCTTGAAAAGAAGCTGAAGCTCGATGACGGCTTCAAGACAACGCTGGAACTGCTCACGCCAGACGGAGCTGACAACTATGTCGCATATCTGCTAGCGGATGAGAATGGAGTGTCTGTGAAAGTAGCCAAGTACGCTGGAAAAAGCAAGGTTAATCTGGTGACGAATGATGAATACGGCTATTGCTGTTTGGCTAGGGCTGCGAATAGAGTGCTTGACCGCCTGAACGCCGAAAACCTCAAAAGAAAAAAGGTTGACATGATCGCGCTTCGCGAGGCTGTGATCAACGCTATCGTACATAACGATTACAGCAGCAACGCTATGCCTACGGTTGAGATTTTCTCTGACCGCATAACGGTTACGTCATATGTCGGCTTGCCGGATTATCGCGAAAGCTTTTTTGAACGTTGCTCCATGCCGCGTAACCGCGAGCTGATGCGGGTTTTTCTTGATCTAGGATTGGTTGATGAGCTTGGATCTGGGTTGAAAAGGATATTGGGGGCGTATGATAAAAGCGCTTTTGAGTTCATCGGAAATTTCCTGGTTGTGACGTTCCGATTTGCCTAAAGGGGTGATCACGCTTAGAGCATATCCCCAAATTCCGCAAGCGGCGTTATAGAATCCTGCGAGGGCTTTAACGCGGACTTTTTCGAGCCCTAAAATTTATTTTGGGATTGCACTAAGAAGCGAAGCTCTTTCGCTCAAAACAAGAAAGAAACGCGACACATAAAATGTTAAGCCTTCAGACACTACAATCAAGTGCTGCCTTTTCAAACCAACAGTTCCAAGCTTCGCCGCGTCCTCTCGCACCGACACCAAAGTCGCCTTTCTTGCGATTCAAACATTGCTTCATGCCAACAGCCAAAGATCTCAGAAAAAGACCCTGCATTCGAGCTTTCTTTTGCTCCCTGACTGTGATAGACTTAAAAGCGCATCCCAAAACAAGAATGGCTTCGCGTTGATTGGGTTCTACAGGTGTTTCGCACTTCATATTAAAGCGACCGCGCCGCTTCTCAACCCAATCGCCTCGCGCCTCCCCTTGCTGGGACATGCTCCAAACGTCTGACTCAGAAAGGAAGAAAAAATGAGCATCTTAGAAATACCTGTAATGCGGGGTTTTGTTAGGCTATGCAATGACGGCTGGCACCAGGGCTGGCACGAGCGCAATGGTGGAAACCTGACCTACCGCCTAAAAGAAAGCGAAGTTGAGTCGCTGAAAAAATATCTGCTTCCCGCCCGTGGCTGGGTGAACATGGGAGTGCAGGCGAAAAACTTGGCCTACGAGCGCTTTATTACAACTGGAAGCGGAAAGTTCTTCAGGAACATCGAGCAAAGCGCGGCTGAGAACATAGGAATTGTTGAGATTAACGCCACAGGGGACTCATGGCGGACAGTTTGGGGATTGGAGGCTGGCGCTGTTCCAACAAGCGAGTTTCCCAGCCATTTCATGAACCACTCGATCAGGAAGATAGCCACAGGCGGGCTGAACCGGGTCATCTACCATGCGCATACGCCAAACCTGATTGCTTTGACATACATCCTTCCGCTTGAGTCAAGAGAGTTCACCAGAGCGCTTTGGCAGAGCGCCACGGAATGCCCGGTGGTTTTCCCTGAGGGAGTGGGGGTTGTCCCATGGATGGTGCCAGGCGGAGCTGACATAGCCAAAGCGACAAGTGAAATTATGAAGAGCTATCCAGCCGCTGTATGGGCGCATCACGGGCTTTTCTGCTCCGGCAAGGATTTCGACGAGACATTCGGCTTGATGCATACAATAGAAGAAGCCGCCAACATTCACCTGAAAGTGCTAAGCTCAGGCCGTCCGATACTGCAGACGATTACAAGCGACAACCTGCGCCAGATCGCCAAGGCTTTTAATGTGAAGCTGAATGAGGCGTTTTTGGACTAGAGTTAAAGAAAGACTCGCTGGCGCTGTCTGCGAAAAACGAAAAAGCCCTTGAAGCAGTTACGCTTCAAGGGCTTTGTTTTTGGGGGCATGCCCAAAGGGCTGCCCCCAAAAACAAAAAGAGGTAGGGGATTAAGTCGCTTTTACTAAACCGCTGATTTAAAGCATTTCAATAAAACGCTGATTTAAAGCATTTCATTAAAGCGCTGATTTAAAGCATTTCAATAAAACGCCGATTTAAAGCATTTCATTAAAGCGAGGCATGGTTTCATGCAATCAGCGCCGCCTTAAAGCGCTGTCTCCAGGTCTTTCATTCCGCCCAGCGAGAACGCCTTTCCAAACCCCATCTTGTGCGCAAGCTTCGCCGCATAATCAGATCTGGTTCCGCGTTCGCAGACAAATATGAGCGGCGCGTTCTTGTCTTGCGCGGCTAGCCAATCATTCAGGCTTTCAAATGGAACCCAAACGCTTCCGGCCATTTCCGGCAAGCTTGCCTCAGGCCGAAGATCCGCTATCAAGCCGCCATCAGGCAGCAGCTTTTGGCTGGCGTAGGAGAGAGAAACCCGGAGCTGGGCCGCGTCATCTATAGAAATCTTCTTTTCCGTCCCGTCATCAAGCCGAATCACAATGTCCTCTCCTTCAATCCATGCGTCTGCTACAACGCCAGAGACAGCCTGGCGGATCTTTACGCACTTCGGACAGTCGGGCAAAGTGACCAGCTCGCCGTTTTGGCAGACGAGAAATAGCTGGTCTCGGCTGGGATCGTGCAAGATGCGAATGATCCGGCCAGAAGCCCTGATGGATCTGCCTCCGGGAAGCTGCATGGCCAGGTTTAGCCTTTCCCAGGATTGGCCTGAGAGAGACGCGAAAATGTGGGGAAGCCCGGTGTCGTCAACTCCAGCTATATAGATCAAGCCTGAGTGGCAAGCAATGGCGGTGAAAAAGCAATGGGGCTCGAAGCCCTTGTAAATTGCGTTGAAGTCGTACAAAGTCCAGTCTTCCCCTGAAGAAAAATGCAAAGCGCCGCTTGGATCCAGCGCCAAGCGGCGCCCAGAGGGGATATCGCAAACGCTTGCGAAGATATTCATAAATTATTCGATTGCCGCAACCGGGATTTTGGCCGTTTTGGACAGGCCGTTATACTCTACAGTGACAGTTATCAGAGCGGTTCCAGGGCCCTTGGCGGTGACATTGCCTTCTTCGTCAACAACAGCCACAGACTCGTCTGAGCTTGCAAACACTGGCTTGTTGCATTTCAAGCATATTCTTGAGGTGTCTTCCAGGGTTGCTGTGACGCTGATCTCGCCTTCGTCCCCTACATGGTAGACATACTTGTCAGCCACGGCGTAGACGGTTGAAAGCTTGGCGTCCCAAACTCCAGAGATGGCAATTTGCGTTGACAACGGCAGGGAGCTTGAGCTTCCGCCAACCTCAACTTTGTACTCGCCTGGCTCAACCACAGTCTTCTTTAGCCTGTTTGACCAGAAGGAGATGTCCTTCACTGGGATCTCGATCTCGTAGACTTGGGTTTCCCCAGCCTTGACAACTTTCTTGGCGAAGCCCTTCAGCTGGCGAATCGGCTTGTTGTCCCTTGTCTTGGCGGGAATGATCTTGGAGACATAGACCTGGGCTATCTCAGCGCCATCGGTTTCACTTGGGTTCTTGACCTCGAAGGTTGCCTTGATCGTGTCGTTGGCGTCATACTCTGGCTTGTCAAGGGAAAGATTCAAATACTCAAATTTCGAGTAGCTCAAGCCGTAGCCGAACGGGAAAAGAACCGGATCGTCAAAGTACATGTAAGTGCGCGGCTTCTTGGTTACGGAATCCTGCCTCTTGATAGCGTAGTCGTTGACCTCTGGAATGTCGTCAAGGCTCTTGTACCAAGTAGCGGTAAGCTTTGCGCTGGGGTTGGCTTTTCCAAACAGGATGTCAGCGATTGCTGTCCCTTGGGCTTGCCCAGCGAAATGTGCGTTTACCAAAGTGTGAGCTTCGTCAAAGAACTTGCCAGTGACAGCGCCAAGCGTCGTGAGCACTACGATAGTAGAAGGATTTGCTTCAAGCAGCTGCAAAATCTTCTCGTCTTGCCCATAGGGAAGCGCCAAAGTGTCGCGGTCATGCTCTTCGCTGGCGGTTGTGTCGTCAGTGCCGGCTATGACAATCACGGCGTCCGCTTCTTTTGCCGCCGCCAAGGCGCGGCTAAAAATAACTTCGTTATCGCCCTGGAAGTCAGGATCTTCCGGCGCGAACTTCTTTGTACCGCCCATCATGAGCTTCATCGCTTCGCCGATATCCATGCCGTCCGGGAACACGTCAAGAATCATGTCTTCAGGGTCAAGGCCAGGAAGCATGTCCTCAATCGCGCTTCTGCCATACTCCTTGGCTGTGCACCAGCCCTTTTCATACGCAACTTCGATGCCTTCGGCCTCGCTCTGGATTCCTGCCAGCGCCAAGACGCTCTCAACAGTGTCAACCAACGGGGACTGCCCTGCGCTGTATCCTCCAAGCTGGCGGTAAATGGCGTTGGGGCCGACCACCAGGATCTTTTTGAGGTTTGCTTTGTCCAACGGAAGCAAGCCTTTGTCGTTTTTAAGAAGGACGATTGTTTCTTTCGCCATGTCAACCGAGAGCTTCGCGAGAGCTGGGCTTGCGACACTCTCAGATCCAAGAGCGGTGTATGGCACTTTTTCCGGATCATCGAAAAGGCCAAGCTTGAAGCGGGTTGTCAAAGCTCGCACAAGTGCGCGATCAACTGTGTCCTCCGTGATGTAGCCAAGCTCAAGAGCCTTTGCGAGAGCCCGCTTGTGCTCCAAGCCGCAGCTGATGTCAGTTCCGGCGATGAGAGTCATGGCTGACGCTTCTTCCATGCTCTTGCAGTAGCTGTGGGCAAGGGGTGTTTGCTTTGAGAACATCGGGTTGTAGTAGCTATCTGCCACAGCGCCGCAATCGGATACGACAAAGCCGTCAAATCCCCATTCTTCCCTCAAAAGGGTTGTAAGCAAGAAGTCATTGACGGAAGAAGGAACGCCATTTACCCTGTTGTAGGAGGTCATGATTGACTGCGCTCCGCCCTCGCGGATCGCGTACTCAAACACTTTTCCGTAGTACTCGCGGAGAGTTGCCTCGTCAGCGTTGGAGGATCCCGTGTGCCTGTTGTTCTCGCTGGAGTTCATGGCGTAGTGCTTTGGAGTTGACACGGACTTCAGGTAATGCTCATCGCTTCCCTGCATGCCCTGGATGTAGCTCGCCGCCATCTTTCCGGCAAGAAACGGATCTTCTCCAAAGTTCTCGTCGCTTCTGCCGTTTCTGGGATCCCTGGCCAGGTTGATGGTCGGGCACCAGTAGTGAAGCTCAATGCCATTCAGGTTGTGGTGCGCGCGGCATTCGTCAGAGATGCCTGCTGCTACTTCCTTGATCTTCTCCCTGTCCCAGCTCTGGCTCATGGCCAGGCAAACGGGGTAGCTGGTGACATCCATCGGCACAACTTCCATCGGCCCAAAGAAGCCGTGCGAAGCCTCGCTCCAGTAGTCGTAAGCCGGAACGCCCAGGCGAGGTATAGATGCAGTCTTGTTGCCAGCCTGGAAAATCTTTTCCTCAAGGGTCATCCTTGACACGAGATCTGCGGCTCTTTCCTCGAAAGAGCGGCTCTGGTCCTTGTAGAGTTCCATTGCGGTCTCCTTTCAGACTTATCATATCATACTGTATAAGGAAGAGCGTATCCCAAAGCTCGACGGCTATGCTGTGAAGACAAGTAATGCTTTGGCAAAAGGCTTTTCTGGCCCTTTATTTAAGCAAAGCTTCATCAAGCAAAGCTTGTTGCTTTGGGATATGCCCTGTTTAAGCGCTAGCGAAAAGAACTGCGTTTTCACTCAAAACCAAAAAAATCCAGGTTTGTCTTGTTTCTTTTCTCTAACATTAAGACGCCTTTTTTGCCAAAAACTTCTCTATCTCTGGGCGATGCTTGTCGATGTCCCAGAAAAGCAGGACTATGACGCACAGTATGGCGCTTATGATAGGTATCCCGATCTGAATCAGGATCTCGGCGTTGAGAGTGCTCTGCGCTTGGATCTCAAGAGACGCGTCGTACTTGCCGAAAGCCAGAAGCCAGCCTACAAGCGCTGATCCAAGCCCGGTTCCAAGCTTCATGCCGAAGCTGTTGGTTCCGGTGACAAAGCCCTCTGTGCGGATCCCGTGCTTCCATTCGCTGTACTCCACAATGTCTCCAGCAAACGTGAAAAGGGCGGTAGACAAAGGAACCATTCCAGCGGTCTTTATGACTCCGGATACCATTGCCAAAGGCAGGCTGTACGGGTTGAAAAGCTGCACTGCCGCTCCTACGGCGCTAACGATCATGCCGACAGTGATAGAGCGGGTCTTTCCGAACTTCTTGTACATGAGAGGGACAAACGGCATGGCGATAAACATTGGAACCATGGACACAAGCATGAGAATGCCGTAATAGTTGGCGTTGCCCAACACGTCTCTAGCGTAGTAGATGCCTACTCCGCCGATGCCGTTCATGAGATAGACGAACAGGGTCAGGATGATCGCGAGGTAAAAGTATTTTGTCTTCAAAAGGATCAAAAGGGCCTGATAGAGCGAGGGCGCGTCTGCTTGCTTACTGGAAGGCGTTGCCGGAATCTTTTCTTTGACGCCGAAGAATGTCGCAAGCAGACAGATAAAAGCTAGAATGCCGTAAACAGCGGAAACAACCGTCCAAGCGCCTTGGGATCTCTGCCCGCCCAAAGCTTCCAGCCAGGCTGGGGTGACGTTTGAAAGAATAAGCATTACGGCGATAACCATAAGAGTGCGCACAGTGCTAACGACCGCGCGGTCATGCTGAGTCATTGAGAAGCGCGGAAGCATGGCGTGATAGGACAGGTTTACTGCGGTATAGCAAAAGACCGCCATGAAAACATAGGTAATGAAAGCATAGGCGTTCTTGCCTGATTCCGACAAGGCGCTTGGCACGTTGAAGACAAGCATCAATGAAATGGCAAAGGGAATGCTTCCAAACAGCACCCAAGGCCTTGCCTTGCCCCAACGGGTTTTGGTCTTTTCGATAACGACGCCCATTCCGATGTCGCTTGCGCCGTCAAGAATCCTGGCTATGAGCATCATTGTGCCAACGTATGCGGCTGTTAGGCCAGCGCTGTCCGTGTAGTACAAAACCAAAAAGGATGAGGCGAACGACCAAATGAAGTTGGAGCCGACATCGCCTAGGCCGTAGAAGACCTTTTCTTTTACGGATGAAGTTGCTTGGCTTTGCGATTTTTCTTGCGCGGTTGCTTGAGGCATAAGCATCCCCCTTATAAATCTAGTTGCCCGCCTGAAGTTCGGCGGGCCGATTTTTATGGAGAAATAAAAAAGTTGGAGGCGTTGCGGCGAAACGCCTGGATTGTGTGCTGCTATCGAATAGGGATCCGGCGTCCTGGAAGAAAAAAATAAAAGGCTGTCTGCTCGCACTGCCCGAGCGATCATCATCACCCCAAAGCCCCTATCAAGTTTACAACCCCCAGGTTTCTATGTTAAAACCATTGTTATTGTCTTGTTAGATTAAACATAGATATTTTTAATGCGACGTGTTCATTCAATAACTAAGAAGATATTTTGTGTAATTCGAGATGAAAAATATTTTTATCAGTCTCATGCTTCAATATACTGATGAATTTCATAAAATATTCATGGGGGCAGCAAGTCACTACCCCCAGGTGTTGTGTATAAAGTTGCGCTCAAGGAATTCGCTTTTCCTGTTGTTGATGGCAAACGCTTTTAGATCTATTTTGAACGTAGAAGTATTTTTTCTTGCAAAGCGGTCACCACCACGAATGTTTTATTGCCATCATGTACTATTCCTCTTATTAACAGTGTTTCTGATATAAGTTTATCGCACCCATATCCAACTTTTGATCTTTGATTATATTTTTGATAAAGCACTGTAGCAATAATAAGTTTGCACTTAAACGGAAAAATGTCAACGTTTTATTTTGAATTTACACTAGCAAATACTGGCTGTTAAGTAGATATTATAATTTGCTAAATTTAATGATATCAATAAACATTAAATTAAAATTTCAATGTTGCATGGGGGTAGTCGCCGATCCGGGAATTTGGGTCATCACGAAAGACGCAGAACCCCCGACATCAAGTCCTTTTCGGCGCAAGACGATCCAATGAAAAGCTGCAAATCCGTATGCTCAAGCTCGAACGATTGGCTTTCCTCGTTGTAATGCATCAGCTTCTCAAGCGGGCAGGAGATCTTCACTCGCTTGCTCTCCCCAGGAGAAAGGCTTATTCGGTCAAAGCCCCTTAGAAGCTTTGCAGGCCTGTCGATGCTTGAGTTCTTGAATCCGGCGTACATCTGGACCACTTCTGAACCTTCCCGCGAGCCAGTGTTTGTGACAGTGCATTCGGCGCGCGCAAGCCCCTCCCATACAAAAAACTTGGGGTCGGAATAGGAGAATCTTGTGTAAGACAGCCCGAACCCAAAGGGAAACAAAGGGGCAACCCCGTCTTTATCAAGCTTGGCGTACCCGTGGTAATATCCGTACCATTGCTCTAAAGCATACCAGTCTATTGCTGGAAGATCCGATTCTTTCTCAGGTATCGCGAACGGAAGCTTGCCGCTAGGATTTATTTCTCCAAAGAGAACCTGGGTGATAGCGGTTCCTCCCTCCTGCCCAGGATAGAAAGCCATGAGGGCTGAAGAAACGCTGCCAATCCAATCGCTTGCGAGAATGACTCCGCCTCCTATTAAAACGACAGCGTTGTTGGGGTTTTCCGCCCCCGCCGCGTTTATCAAGTCGACTTCTTCCTTGCGCAGACCCAAGCCGTTCACCCTGTCCCCGCCGCCTATCTTGTTGTCAGGAGATCCGACGCTTTCGCCCTCGTCAGTGTGGTCAAGCCCCGCGACAATGACGCACAGATCTGATCCGTGGGCAAGAAGCCTGGCGTGATCGAGGTTTCCTCCGTCATAAAACGCTATCTCAGCTTCAGGAAGCATCTCGGATATGCCGTCAAAGATGGTGACTACCCTGGCGGGAAAGACGCAGCTGGATCCTGTGTCTCCCATGTTGGCCTCAATAGCGAGCCGCCCCAGGATCGCGATCTTTCGGGCGCTCTTCTTGAATGGCAAAGTGTTTTTCTCGTTCTTCAAGAGAACTATTCCCTCTTGAGCTGATCTCAGGGCCAAAAGCCTGTGTTCGCGACAGCCCGCAACCTTTTCCGTGTAGTTTTTTCCGCTTGAATTGTACTCCTCTTCGACCAGAATAGCGGCGCTGGCTATCCTCAGCGCTGAGTCGTCGATCTGGCTCGAGTCAACCAACCCGTCTCGCACAGCCTGGACAAGCTTGCTCCCGTAATGCCAGGTATTGCACATTTCAAGGTCAAGGCCAGCGTTTGCCGCTTCAACTGTGTCTTTGATCCCGAAGGCAAAGTCGCTTAGCGCAAATCCCGCAAATCCCCATTCGCCTTTCAGGATATCTGTCACCAAATGGCGGTTGTGGCCGCAAAGCACACCATTGAAGCTGTTGTAAGCGGTCATCACAGCCATGGCGCCAGCGTCAACGCAGTCCTTGAAGTGGGGCAGGAATACCTCGCGCAAGGTTCTCTCTGAGCACCCAATATTGACGTGAAATCTCGAGCTCTCAATCGAGTTGAGGGCAAAGTGCTTTACGCATGCTATCACGTGCTCTGACTGGACTCCGCGAACCAAGGCGGCGCCTAGCTTGCCTATGGCAAAAGAGTCCTCGCCGTAAGTCTCTTGGCTTCTTCCCCAGCCTGGATGGTAAGGTACGTTGACGCACACTCCTCCAAACAGGTTGGTGCCATAAGCCCTTGCCTCTTTCCCGATTGCGCGGCCGATCTCCTCTTCGAGCTCTTCGTCAAAAGAGGCCCCTCTCATCGCTGGAACAGGAAAGCAGGTGCTCATCCCGCTTCCGCATGTCACTCCTCTTGGACCATCGCAAAACCTCAGGCCAGGCACTCCCAGCTCTTCGCATCCGCTGGCGCCATACGGAGAAAAGTTGTAGTGCATGCCTTCTCTATAGTCCTCCAGAAGCTTTTCAAGAGAGTACTTTCCGCTCATGAGGCCAACTTTTTGCTCAAGGGTCATGCGCTTTACAATTTGCTCGGCGCGCCTCAGGCGCCTGTTCCTGGTATCCTCCATATTGGAGCCTCCTGGCAGCTAGGGCAATCCCAATTTTGCAACAAAAGGCTTTTCCAAGCCAAAATCTGGGATATGCTCTAAGCTAGTCCCGCCAAGCGGGCTAGACGAACATCGGCGTCCATGCTGTCGTAGTTCAAGTAGCCCTGCACCTCGAACCCTGTCGGCAGAGACAAGCCGCCATCGCGGAATTCCTTGGGGGTTATTCCTGTCTCCTTCTTGAAGGTGCGGTAAAATGTCGCCTCGCTTATAAAGCCGCATTCCTGGGCAATGTCTAGGATGCTCATGCTTGTGTGCCTAAGCAGGAGCTTTGACCGCTCGATCCTTGCGATGTCAGTCAGCTCCTTCTGGGTTGCGCCAAGCGCGTTCTTCAGGCAGCGGTAAATGGACTTCTCGTTCAAGCCGAATTCGCGGGTGATGTCTTCTGCCAAAGTCTGGCTTGAGCAGTTGGCGGATATGAAGTCGCTTACGCGGGCAGCCAGCTCGTCTTCAGGCTCCTTGCCCGCAGAGAGAGGGGCTCTGCGGATGTCATGAACAACATTGTCCAACAGCTCAGCCAGAAGGCCAAAGAAGGAGCTTGCCGCCTTGTATGCCGCAGAAGGCGACGTCTGCCTCATGTAGTACCCAAGCTTGCAAGCCGCGACAACTATGGGATCATAGCCGTTTTTTGGAGGATACACGCCAGAGGCGCTGTTCAGGTAGAACCTGAAGGTCATGCGCTCGTCCAGCAGCTCTTCGAACACACGCTCAGAAAACTGCACAAAAAGGCATAGGTTGTTGGGATCGTTTGATCTATAGCCGTGAACAACCCTTGAGTTCAATAGCACTACGTCTCCGGTTCTCAGCATCTGGTGCTCAGGCCCCTCGAAAAGCCGCACCTCGCCTCCAAGAACGATCATCAGCTCATAATCGCTGTGCCAATGGTATGTAGAGTTTTGTATGCAAGTGACGAATGCCTTCGCGGGAAACCCGCTCACGTGAGCGATGCGTTCATAAATGCTTCCTGCCATGGCGCCCCCCTTGGGATATGCTCTTGTTGTGCAGTTTTAACAAGCGCGCGGCTGCTAGCGCCTCACATGCATAAACTATATCATATAGGATGTCTGCTTGTCTTCTCATTTTGGCTATATTTAGTTATCATTTTTGGACGCGGGCTGAAAAACGTTAAATAATTGACAATTACAGCATATCCCGAAATTCCTGAATTCGCGCTAGCCATAAAATTAATTTCGGGATATGCTCTAAGGTGGTTGGGACAGGGATGAAAAATATGATGTTTTTCGGGTTGCGACGATGATGGAGCTGTTTTCGCTCGTTGGGAGCGGCAAAAGCAAAGCGCCGCTGAGGCGGCCGTTAGGCCGCTTAGGCGGCGCTTTGGGCCGCTTAAGCGGCGCACTTGCCGCTGAGGCGGCGCTTTTTAAAGATCAAGACCTCGCGTCTTCCCAGAAGCCTGCCCGGCCAATATCACGAGCTTCGCTTCTTTCTAGGCGTCTTGGTCGAGGCAAAAAACTCTGACGACTTCTTGCCAAGCATTGGCGTGACCGACAAAAACAGCAACAGCGCCACCCGCCAAAACGTCTGATCTATGACAATAAGACCCGCGACAAAGTTCAGCGTCCCGAAAATCGCGTAAACGTGAAGCGCCCATGTCTTTTTGCCGCTGAGGTGGAAGATGACCTTAGCCAACGGTGAAAGGGCCAGGAAGGCTGTGTAGGCCAAAGTCGCGTTTGATACGATGCCTAGGAGCCTCAAGACTATGAGAATAGCGTAAATGGCGGAAGTAATGACGCTGATCGCATTAAAGGCAATTGTGACTGCCTTTGCGAAATCAAGCTCTTCCTGGGTTAACGAATCTCGATTGCGCGAGGAACGAGACTTTTCTTTGGAGCGGGAAGAGGAATCCTTCTTGGATACAAGCTCCAAGACCGTCGTGCCGTCTTTGCCCTTGACTAGCTCGTAATCGTCGTATGCCAGCTCTTCTTCGTCAAAATCGGAGTCGTCGTAATCAGAGTCGTCGTCTTCGTCGTCGTCATCTTCGTCATCTTCGTCTTCTTCATCTTCATCGAGCTCATCCTCTTCGAACTCGTCTTCTTCGAACTCATTTTCTTCGTCCGAAAGGTCAACAAGCTCGTCATCCTCGTCAAACTCGTCTTCGTCGTCATATTCGTCGTAGCTGTCGCTTATCTCAAGCTCAACTTCCTCAAGCGTATCCAGGCAGAACTCGAACCCTGATATGGCGGGAGGCTCATCAATGTACAGCAATCTCGCTCTTGCGTCTGACTTGTTCTTTTCCGCCTCCTTAAGCATCAGAACCTTGTCCTTGCTCAATTGCCCGCTCTTTGGATCCAGCTCCTGGATGCTGAGATAGCGCTTTTTCCATCTGACGTAATCCTTCATGGCTCTTTGGAATTGGACAGGGTTATGATAGCGGGACTCTTTCTTGAAAGAGCAAGCCTTTGCTATGATCTTGCCAAAAAGGTCGTCAACGCCGGGCGGAGGAGCGATGAGCTTGCCGTCAGTCCTGGAGCTGAAGGCGTTCGCGCGATCATCGTCTGTGAGGCTTTCGGGGACGGGCGGCAAAAAGGGCATGCGGCCTCCGTTAAGGCAGCTGTAAAGGACAATCCCCAGAGAGTACAGGTCATCGCTTGAGTCAGTCTCAAAGGACGAGTAGGATTCAGGAGACAGGCAGGTGCAGTCTTGCTTGTACTGCGGCAAGGACAGGCGCTTGTCTATCCGGTTGATGGCGCTTCTGCCCCCCAGCAGGAAAGAGCCGCTTGAATCCACGAAGATGTTTGAGGGCTTGACGTTGGCGTGCACTATGTTCTCTTTGTGGAAGGCTTCAAGCGCTATCGCCGCATCCTGGGCCAGCCTTGCCGCGCCGTTCAGGACGCTTTTGAGCCCCTGCTCCGACACGTAAGCCTCAAGGCTCTGATGGTAGTCCATAAGTATCAGCAGATCGAAGCCATAGCCGTCTTTGTGGGGAACATGCTTTATTTCCCTGAAGTGGACAAGGCTGGAGCAATCAGAGAGCTTTTGCATTGTATTGAAATCTGCGATTATGTCTTGGGCCAGCTCAGCTATCCTGGCTTTGAGCCTGTCATGCTTGACTGTGCCCTTAAGCTCGTCCAGCTCTGAAGCGTTATTTGGAAATGATATGAACTTCACCGCCGCTTGTTCGACCATGTCAGACACTGTTCTCTTTACTTTGTAAACCTCGCTGCATTCGCCCCTTCCAATGAGCTCCTCGATCATCCACGAACCCCAAAGCGGTTCATATTTCTTTATGTCAGCCATTTCTATCCCCCAGTTGTGTTTCTGTATATATTCCCCCAGGGTGCTGGATCTGCTTTGAAAGATGGATCAAAAAGGGGGACGCGCTCAGGCAAAAAGGCAACGCGCGATTGCTGGCATGTAACCATTTTACAACGAGGCGTGCTAAAGCGCAAGCAAAAACGGGATTTTTGCCAAACAATTGTTTTTGACGCGGTTTGAAACATCTGGAGGGGCTGCCTGGAATGAGGATTAATTGCGTAGATCCATGTATCCAGTGGGGATCACGAGGGTAGGCAAAAAACTTGCGACAATAGGTACCGCCATCTGAGAAAAAGAATTTCGCGAATAGCAATATCCACCATGGAATTTAAAGAGAGCTGACGGATAAAAGCGGGTCGTTTGCAGCAAAGCTCCTGCCTGTCCGGGCTAAATCCGGACTCATTGGGACAAAGCTAAAATTTTCAAAGGTAGGCCTTGGGCCTTTACGGGAACCGCAAGCAAATTAGTTGACACGCGTGTAAAATATAAGCAAATTATGGGGACGGCTTGGAAGCTCATAGCAAGTCAAAGTTTGTCTTGATTATTGCCGCAATTCATCGTATCATAGAACTAGAGTGCGCGATTTTGCGCTCGATATCCAGCATATGGCGCTTGTCTGCGCCATCAGGCAAGGCTTGGCGGCATTATTTGCGGCGAAAGTGTCTGGCGACGCTTTCGCTTAGAGCATATGTTTTGCGAAACTCACGAAAATTTTGTAAAACTCTAGGAAGGAGTGCCCTGACGGCTGCGATTGCAGCCAAGTCAGGGCGGGCTGGCAATGAGGATACTTCATACGTCAGACTGGCACTTTGGAAAGCATTTGGAAAACCGCTCACGCATACCGGAGCAGGAGCTCTTCGTGGATGAGCTGGCCGCGATAGCGGATAGGGAGAAAGCCGACCTGATTCTTGTGGCGGGGGACATTTACGACACCTACAACCCGTCGGCTGAGGCTGAGCAGCTGTGCTACAAGGCTCTCTTGCTGCTCTCGAAGAACGGATCGAGACCTATCGTGCTGATTCCGGGCAACCACGACAGCCCGGAGAGGATAGCGGCGCCCGCAACGCTGGCGGCAAGGTCTGGGATATTCATAATAGATTCGCAGAAAACCCTGATTGAGAGCCAGACGTTTGAGAAGTTCAGCGTGAGCGGCAAAATGGGCGCTTCAATCGAGATCACCATTGGAGACGAGACAGCAATAATAGCTTGCGTTCCGTTTCCCAGCGAGAAAAGGCTAAGCGAGGTCTTTGAAGGCGAGGTCACGGAAGAGGGGTTGCAGAAGACCTATTCTGAGAAAGTCGGAGAGATATTCGGCAGACTTTCTGAGCCATACCGCGACGACACGATAAATCTGGCCATGGGCCACTTTTTTGTAAGCGGAGGGGAGCTCTCTGGATCTGAAAGGGAGATCCAGCTTGGAGGAAGCTATTCTGTGGATCCAAGCGCTCTTCCAGCAAAAGCGCAGTACATAGCGCTGGGGCACCTTCACAGGCCGCAAAAGGCGGCTGGGGTGAGCAACGCCTATTACTCAGGCTCTCCTGTACAGTACTCGAAGTCTGAAACCGGCTACGCCAAGTGCGTTTACATGGTGGAAGCGCACGTGGGCAAGGAACCTGTGATAGACAAGATACATTTGTCGAATTACAAGCCTGTGGAGGTTTGGCCGTTCAAGTCCATCGAAGAGGCGATTGCCGCTTGCGAGAAAAGAGCTGGCGAAAACACCTGGGTGTTTATAGAGATAGAGACTGACAGGCCGCTTAAGCCGTCAGAGATAAGAGCGATGAAGACAGCCAAGGATGACATAGTGGAGATAAGGCCGATTTATGACAAGGCGGAAAAAGTCTCTCGAGAGAAAGAGGCGGAAAAGACCATAGCCGAGGAATTCATTGGCTTTTACACGAAGCAAAAAGGGGTAGGCCCCGGCGAGGAAACGCTGAAGCTATTCTTGGCGCTGTGCGGGGAGGCTGGATATGAAACCGCTGAAGCTTAAGATAAAAGGGCTCAACAGCTTTGAGCAGGAGCAGTCGATAGATTTCGAGAAGCTCACAGCCCACGGGCTGTTTGGCATCTGCGGCCCCACGGGAAGCGGGAAGACCACAATCATTGACGCGATAACAATGTGCCTTTACAGCGAGATGGCAAGGTACGGAAGCAAGGGCAAGGAATGCGTTAACACTGCTAGCGACACGATATCGCTTGTCTTCTCATTTGAGATCGGCGAAAAGATCTACACTGTAGAGAGAGGCTTCAAGCGCAGGAAAGATCGCGAGGAAGCGAACAACGTAGCCGCCAGGCTCTTTGAGATGACGGAGCAGGGAAACAAAATCGTGGAGGACAAGCCCTCCAGGGTGACCGAGGCGATAACGAAGCTGATAGGAATCAGCTACGACGACTTTACGAGATCGGTTATCCTTCCCCAGGGAAAGTTCAGCGAGTTTTTGCTATTGGCCAAGAACGAGAGAAGCGACATGCTCCAGCGCATCTTCCAGCTTCAAAAGTATGGCGGGGAGCTCAGGAACAAAGTGACCGCCTTGAAAAAGGAAACCGAAGGCAAAATGGCGTTGGTTGCAAAAGAGCTGGAGCTTTTGGGGGACATCACTGAGCAAAGAATCAAGGACGAGCGGATCAGCCTGGAAGGCACTGACGTAATCATAAAAAGGCTAAAGGAAGAGGAAGAGAAAACCCAGACCCTCTGGAGGGCGGCCAGCGCGCTCCTTGAAACTGTGGCAGAGAGAAACGCGGCCTTGGCCAAGGTCACAGCGCTGAGCAAGCAGGCGCCCCAGATGGATCTTAAAAGGGAAGCGCTGTCTAAAGCCCTTCTTGCGGACAGAGCCACCCCGTTGATATCTGAAGCCAGAAAAAGCAAGGACAAGTCCGAGGCTTTGAAGACCAGCCTTGACGACGCGGAGAAAAAGGCCCGAGCCGAAGCCAAGAGGGAAGACCTCCTTCGCCCGGCGCACGACGAAGCCTTGATCAAGAAGGAAACCCAATATCCGCTTCTCTTGCAGGAAGAAGCCAACCTGAAGCAGGCGGTTAAGATAGCGACAGACATCAAGGAGTCGGAAGCGGCGCTTTCAAGGCTCCTGGCGGACATCAAAGGGAAAGAAGGCGAAGCCCAGGCAAAGCGGGCAGAGAAGTCAGCTGTCATAGCAGCTTCCGGGAAAACGGCGAAGAAGCTCCTGGAAGAGGAAGAGCGCAAGGCGTCTCTGGAAATCCCACAGGAGTTCAGGATATCTGTAGACGAAGGGCTTAGCCTTGCGAAGACGTTTGTGGATCTCAGAGAAAGATCAAGAGCGGCATCCCTGGGCACCGAAGAGGCGCTGCGCCAGCTGGAGAAGGCGAAAGCCGATAGCGCAACCGCTTCAGCCGCCGTCACGACAGCAAAATCCGCCATAGCCGATCACGCTTCAGCCGTGCCGGGCACAGCCGAGGAGCTGGCAGCGATCAAGGAAAGCTTGGGAAACAAGAAGCGGGAGTCAGAGGCCAGGATTGAAACCAAGCAGCGGCTGGATCAAGCAATCGGACAGAGAGCCCAAGAAAGCGCCCTGGCGCAAAAGTGCAACAACGATCTGAGAAAGGCTGACACTGAGCTTGACAAGGCGAAACGGGAGCTGGACGCCACAAGCGCCGAGCATATCCGGGTCACCCAGTCAAACGCCATAGCCATTTTGTCGCACTCCCTGGAAGAGGGAAAGCCCTGCCCGGTTTGCGGATCAACCAGCCATCCGGCGAAGATTGAGCTTGCGGCCTTGAACTCATTGAATTCAGCGAATTCATTGAATTCAGCCAGCTCGTTTAAGGTCGAAATTGACTTTCTGGAAAAAAGGCTAAAGAAGTGCGAGACCGCTCACAAGAACGCTGACGCGAAGCAAAGGGACGCGCTGGTTGAAGCTACGACGCACCAAAACAACCTGGCGGCTTTGGAGATGAACATCAAGGCCATCGCAGATACCCTAGGCGCGTTTGACATGGCCAAGGAACGAAGCGAAGTCACGGCTCTGGAAAGAAAGGCCCAAAACCTGGATCTAGCCATCAAGGCTTGGCAGGCCAAGAAAGAGGAGCTGGACAAGGCGCTTGCGCAGAAGGAAAAGCTGGAAGTCCAAGCGATAGGCCAGCTTGATATGGCCAACAAGATCCTGGACGGCAAAAGGGCAGACAGCGAAAAAGCCAAAGTTGAGCTTGCCTTGGCAAAAGAAAAGCTCGATCTGGCAATCGGATCTTTCGAGCCCATTCCCCGTTTCAACCTAGACGTCCCCTTCAGCTTTGAGTACTGGAAGAATGTTGTCCTGGACTGCGACAAGAAAAGAGCCGCCGCCGAAAGAAGCGAGAAAAAGCTTAGGATCGAGAAAAAGTCTTCTGACGAAAAACTGGAGGCAATCACTTCAGCCGAGTCAGCCATAGCGTCAGATCTCTCGTCTCTTAACGGCCAAGCCATGACGAAGAAGCAGACAATGCAATCCAGAAAGGAAGAGCTTAAGACAATGGCCAAGACGCAAGATCCGGCCCTTGAGCTCAAGAACGCCCAACTAAGCATAAAGGCCATAATCAAAGCCTATGATGACGCAAAAAAGGCCTTGGATCAATGCCTTGAAAAGAGAAAAGCCCTTGACGAGGAATGCGCCTCTCTCAAGACCCAGTATGGCACAGTGCTGGAACTGCTCAAGAACCAAGAAGAAAGCCGTGACGCCCTGCTTCTTGAGCTAGGCTTCCAAACACCGAAAGAGGCTCTCAGCTTTGCCCTGTCGCGTCAAGAGAAGGCCTCAATCGAAACCCAGCTGGCCCAGTTTGACAGCGAAGCCAAGAAAGCCTCCGACAACCTGGAGCGCATTCTCAAAAAGCTCGAAGGGCAGGAGACGGAAGGCGTTGCCGACAAGGCCAAAGAGCACAAAGCCAGGCTAGAGATGCTAGCCAATGAGATAGATTCAAAGATCTCCTACTACGCGGTGCTAAAAGAGCGGGTTGAGAGCATGGAGAAAAACCTCAGCCGCGTAACCGAGCTTCGCAAGTCAAAAGAGAGGCTCTACAAGTTCATGGATCAGATCGATGACCTGGCCAAGCTCTTTGTAGGCAACCACTTTGTGGACTTCCTGGCGAAGAAGCACCTGGAGTATATCGCGGCGGACGCCTCGGCAAGGCTTAAGGACATGACCGCAGGCCGCTATGCCCTGGAGCTTTCAGAAACGGATTTTATCATAAGGGACGACTACAACGGCGGCATGAGAAGATCTCCCAAGACCCTTTCCGGCGGCGAGACCTTTATTGCCTCGCTTTGCCTGGCCCTTGCTCTTTCAAGCAAGATCCAGCTGAAAAACAGCGCTCCTCTTGATCTGTTCTTCCTGGACGAGGGATTTGGAACCCTGGACTCCGAGCTTCTGGATACAGTCATGACTGTCCTGGAAAAGCTCCGCTACGACGAGATGAAGATTGGCGTAATAACCCACGTTGAAGAGCTCAAAAACAGGTTGCCAGCCAAGCTCTTGGTGGAGCCGGCCGAGCCGGGGGTTCACGGGACGAAGGTTAGGCTGGACGCGTAGCGTACGCAGGCAAATATTTATCGCGTGAAGCTGTTGCAGGAAGGGCTAGTGGAGGCAAAGCCTCCACTAGCCCTTGTGGCAGCTGCGTGTTCATCTGGAACTTGTTTTTGGGAAAAGAGTTTTACGCAAAGCTCAGCGCTTGATTTTAGCCTCGGACGCAACTTCGGGATTGCGCTAAAGGGATTCGCCTTTAATAAAAAAATAATAAATTTAAAAAAACAAAAAAATTAAAAAACAAAAATATAAAAAATAAAAAATTAAAAAAAAATAAAAAAATTATAAAATCTCAAGCCAAGATCCTGCAAATCAAGATTTCCAAGGCAAAGAGGTGAGACTGTGTACAATATAGCCTTTGTAGAAGACGACAAAAACCAAGTGGAGCTTTTCAAGGATTACCTGAGCCAGTACCAGGAGCAGACAGGGCAGCAGATCAAGCCGCACTTTTTCGCTGACGGGGAGGACATTCTGGCGGCCATGCCGATAAGCCTGGACATCATATTCCTGGACATAATGATGAGAAACGTGGACGGGATGACGGCGGCCGCCAAGATCCGGGAGGCTGACAAGAACGTCATAATAATATTCATAACCAACATGTCC
>JAISWZ010000539.1 GCA_031270945.1 Clostridiales bacterium
ATAACAGGAGGGAAAGCTTCAGGAGTCGACGTGACCGCCAAATACATAGGCAACAAAAGGTTGGCTGAAATGGCGATAGCGACGCTCCTCACAGACAGAGCGCTTCTTCTTATCGGAGAGCCTGGCACCGCAAAAAGCTGGCTTTCAGAGAACTTGGCGGCAGCCATCTGCGGCAACTCTTCCCAGGTCATACAAGGAACAGCTGGAACTAGCGAAGAGCAGATAAAGTATTCCTGGAACTACGCTTTGCTCTTGGCTGAAGGGCCTACCGAGCGGGCTTTGGTCAAGAGCCCTGTGATGAACGCAATGGAAAGCGGCAACTGCGCCAGGATTGAAGAAATCTCCAGATGCCAAAGCGAGGTGCAGGACGCTCTCATATCCATACTTTCTGAAAAGTCTATCTCAGTTCCAGAGCTGGGCAAGGAAGTCCAGGCCAAAAGGGGATTTTGCGTCATAGCTACAGCCAATACCAGGGACAAGGGCGTAAACGACATGTCGGCTGCGCTTAAGCGCCGCTTCAACGTAATAGTGCTCCCCCCGCCTAAGGATCTGGCAACAGAAACCATGATCGTGTCAAAGAGGGTTAAGGAGATAGCTTCTAGCTACCAGATAAACGCAAAGCAGCCAGAGAGCGACTCTGTGGAGAAGGTTGTTACAATTTTCAGAGAGCTCAGGCAAGGACAGTCGCTGGACTCCAAGCAGAAGATCAAGCAGCCCACTGGCGCCATATCAACTGCTGAAGCTATATCTCTCTTGACAAACGCCATGGCTTTGGCTTCGTCATTCGGAAACGGATCCGTCTCTGACGAGGATGTTGCCGCTGGCTTGGCAGGTGCCGTAATCAAGGATGAGGACAAGGATCGGGCTGTCTGGAGGGAGTACCTGGAAAACATCATGAAGCATAAGGGGCGAGATTGGCAGGGGTTGTACAAGGCATGCAAGCAAATGAGCTAGAGTTCAAGACTCCCGAGGGAGTGTCAATTTTCGGGATCCGCCACCTCAGCCCTGCTGGCGCTTGGCACTTGGAACGGCTCTTGGAGAAATCCAATCCAGACCTGGTGCTAATAGAGGGCCCCTGTGACGCCACGCCCCTGGCGCTAGAGGCCGCTACATCAAAAGTGGAGCCTCCTTTCGCCTTGATGTGCTACACACTGGAGCTTCCATCACGATCCTTGGTTTGTCCTTTAGCTGAGTACAGCCCCGAATACCGAGCATTGCTTTGGTCTGTAAAAAACGGCAAAACCGCCTGGTTGATGGATCTGCCTTTCTCCGTTAGTGTTTGCGCCCACAGCTTTCAAAACGACTGGCTTCGCCAAAAGGGATTGGAGCTGACTCTGAAAGAAGGCAAAGAAGATCTTGGAGAAGAGCTAAGCCTGTTTACTTTGAGCCAGAAGAACGAGCATGATATCAGGCACAAGCTGTTTGAGCTTTTTGGGGAAGAAGATTTTGAGTCCTACTGGGAGCGCCTCTTTGAACATGACTTGAGCCTGGGCGCATACCAAAAGGCTGTTAGTCTGCATGAAGCCGAGGCCCGAAAGCTCACGGACAGCCTGGATCAAATTGGACAACCGCCGTTGTTCGCTTACAACTTTCTTCGGGAAGCGCACATGAAAAAGGAGATTGCCAAGGCCATCTCCGAGGGATACAAGCCAGAGAAGATAATTGCGGTTTGCGGTGCGCACCATGTTACAGGCATAGCATCCGCTCGGCCTATGACTCCCAAGGAGCTTGCGGGAATGCCGTCTGTCAAAGTGAAGATGGCTCTCATGCCATACTCCTATTACAAGCTGTCATCATACTCAGGATATGGCGCAGGAAACAAGGCACCCAGGTATTTTGAGCTTATGTGGCATGCAATGGAAGACGGGCGGCTTGACAGTTTTACTGAAGAGTACATGGCTGACGTTTCAGCTAGCATGAGGGAAAAGCACGGGTACTCATCTACTGCCACTGCCATTGATGCCGCAAGGCTTGCCAGAGCGGTAGCAGTCATGCATGACAGCGCGTTGCCAACTCTCAAGGATCTTCATGACAGTGTTGTGTCAGTCATGGGTGGAGGCTACGAGGAAGCTTGCATTGACGCTTTCGCCAAATCGGATATCGGGAGAAAAGTTGGAAGCGTTCCAGAAGGCGCAACTCAAGCACCCATTCAAGCCGACATGTCAAAATGGCTCAAGAGGCTGAAGCTTGAAAGGTACAGAACAGGAGTCGCAGAAACTTTGCAGTTGGATCTACGCGAAAACCGAAGGGTGAAGATCGAGTCAGCTTTTCTTGACCTTGACCGCTCAGTCTTTTTAAAGCGTTTGACAGCTTTGCGCATAGAGTTTGCTACTCAATGGAAGTCAAAGCAGACTGACGCTACATGGTCAGAAACATGGAAAGTCCTCTGGGTTCCTGAGGTTGAAATGCAGTTGGCTGAAGCGTCTGTCTACGGTGAAACCATAGAGACGGCCTCAGAGTTTTACTTAAAGGAAACAATCGCCAACTCAATAGATCTGAAAGATGTATCTGGCTTGGTTAGATCTGCTTACGAATGCCGACTTATGAGTGCCGCTAAAGAAGGCATTGAGAAGCTTCAGCTTTTGGCAGGAGAGTCAGAAAGCTTCAGTCCGCTAGCCGAAGCCGCCAGAGAGCTCTCAACGCTTATCCAGTACGGCAGTGTCAGGCGATACGAAACCGGGGAGCTTGAGCCCTTTCTTTCCCAGATCTTTGTAAAATGCGCCCTCTTGCTTCTCTCATGCTCTAACGTAGATTATGAGGAAGCCAAGAAGATGTCTCAGAACATGCTTCAATTGCACTATATAACACAAGAGTTGCCTGAAGCGGTCAATGACGCTCTGTGGCTTGAGCAGCTTGGCGCTTTGGCAGTAGCGGACAGCAAGAACCCCCTGCTTTGCGGCTTCGCTCTGTCTATTCTTCTTGAAAGAGGCTCTGTCTCTGAAGAGATGCTCTCAACTGAGCTTTCAAGAAGGCTTTCTCAAGGCAATGATCCAGAGGATGGAGCTACCTGGTTCGAGGGGCTTGCCCTTAGGAATAGGCAGATGCTTCTCTCTCGCATGGTCATATGGAAGATGATGGACGAATATCTTTCTTCGTTAGATGACGAAAACTTCAAGCGGGCGCTGGTTTGCCTTAGAAGAGCCCTCTCTAGCTTCAAGCCCATAGAAAAGACAGGCGTTTGCGAGATATTGGCGGGCTTGTGGAACATTGGCGTTGCTGACGCCGCGCAAATTCTTGGAGGCGTTTTATCCAAAGAAGAGGAGGATGCCCTTGAAAACCTCAACGATTTCGATTTCGGAGATTTCCTGTAGGCGTCTCCTGCATTGGAGGAAATGCCATGAATGAGGCTGAGATCAAGCAGCAACTTTCCAGATGGAGGCTTGTGCTTGGGCAAGAGGCCCAGGAAAAGCTTGACGGCATGGGCGATTGTGGGCTTAATAAAGA
>JAISWZ010000631.1 GCA_031270945.1 Clostridiales bacterium
AATAAGGGATTTAAGTTATAAATAGTTACTGATTTTCCTAATGCATTTACTACCCAAGACAGACGCATCCCTCAATGACAAGGTTTTTGAGGCATTTGTTTATAATTTCTTATGATTTGGCTGGAATCAAAATAGCAGAAACAAACGTCAGGTACTGTTGCACAAAAATCCTTAAATTCAGTTACTTCATTCTTAAAAATCTGCCTATCTTTCTACCGATAGCCTTGTTATGATAAATACCTACAGGATACAAGGTTGCGCGATCCGCACTTCTCACTTGGCTCTCAATTCAAATTTGTTTGCTTAAGGATCAATCGTCGAGTGATTACACTTTCTCTATTCTATTGCTATGATAGCCTACCCGCGACAGACTTTTGTGGAGTCTTGCCAGATTTCCTGTAGAGAAAAGGAGGCATTTTTTTATTCAGCAGAAGGGAACGCCAGGATTCCATCAAGGCAACCCCTTTTAGCAACTTTCAGGAAGAGCACCAGCGAAACTGCAACTGTTCTCAATTTGTTGCAGGATACAAGCTTGTAATGGGAGGCATCTGAATGAAGATGATACATAGGCGCATTCTGTCATTGGCACTGGCTTTGATATTAACAATCCCTGTATTTTCTGTTCCCGCTTGGGCAGAGACAACGGATCTGCATGCTACCTCGATTGTTCAGTGGGACTCATTGCCTACTATAAAAGAGGTAAAGGTATCAAAATCAACAACAGGCCAATGGAAGGGTTCGCCGAATACAAACGCCGTCATTCCTATGGGTGTAGCAATCGAGTTCACTCATCCGGGCATTCATGTAAATGCGGCTAACCTCAACCTCATGCGGGATATGATTAATCAAGGCTATGAGCCATGGGCTTCGGCATTTGAAGAGTTCCGTGACAATCCCTGGGCATCCAAGGACTATTTCAACAACAACGCTACCAGAAGCAACACGACGCTGACTAGGGCCAACAAAAACGACACCTGGGCCGCATACGCAAATGTCATCATGTGGTGGGTTACCGGAGACAAGGATCACTACGACACGGCTATCGACATAGTGCGTTCCTACGCAGAATCCTACACTGCCGGGAACTTCATGAGCAACCAGGATGGCGGATACGGTTGGAGCGCAATGATTATTGAAGCGGGGCATATTTTTCAGTCACTCACTTTGGCCGCTGAATTGCTCCGCTACGCCGAGCCTGCTGAGGCATATGCCAATGCATGGACTCAGCAAGATACGGACAAATTTATAGCTATGCTGGATGTGGCGTTTCCGACATTCGACCGCACAGACAAATGGATGAATCAAACAGGCTTTACGTTTCAGGCGCTCACGGCGGCGGCCGTATTCAAAGACGATCCTGACATGTACCATGTCGCAATCGAGCGAGCCACGAACAACGGAAGCGCTCTGTACACCTATGCCGACGCTTCCATTAAGAACCAGATGAGGCTTGTTGACTTTACATGGGATGGACAGCCAGCTTCAAATGACGTTACCGCTACGGTTCCGGTACCGCTTGATCAACAGCGAGTGGTGGTGGCCGAAATGTCACGTGACCAGCCTCACGCTCAAGCGAACATCGGCGTCTTGACCGGTATCGCACAGACCGCGCTAATGCAAGACACAAAGGTAAACCCGCAGGGCCAAATCCAAACCGACGGCAGTGGCACAAACCTGTTCGATTACCTTGATGAAAGGCTTCTCAAGGGAGCGAGCTACTATTACCAGTACAATTTAGGTTATGACGTTCTTTGGAATCCAATTCCCAAGGGCAATTCTAGCAACGCTGCTGAATGCCCGCCCAACTACAACGGCAGTGAGAACGCTGCTGGCTGGGGTTTGACTGTTTCCCGAAGCGGCAGAGGCGCGGTAGGTTACGCTGGCATTCTGTATTGGTACTATTCTGACAAGAAGAGCGCAGACGACAAGTATTATCGGTACATCGCTGAGGCGCATGAAAAATATGGCGAGAAATACGTCTGGTCATCTGAAATGCTGGAATCCATCATGGACACCAACCTGCTTCTAGCCCCTGCATCGGCTAAAAGGGACGATATAGAGCCGAAAGGTCCGCCACAGCCAAAGTTGGCGGCTGGGTATGCTGCAAACACAGCTGGCTTTGACCGGGTTCAGTTCACTGATATGGCTTTCGGCATCAAGGTGAGAGAAGGAGATGGAAACTCCAAGCTTCTTCCCGACCCAGGCGTAGTGCCAAAGCGTTACCCCATTTCCTTGCCGGATACAGACGCTAGAAATACCGTTGACTCATTCGGCGCACGAAACGGGATTGAATGGACTGCGGCGGGAGGAACCGCTGATACTCCGCAAGGCGATCTTTGGGTTTACAAGGATATCGATGTCGGCGATGCGCCGGTTGACACCTTCATAATACGATATGCCATCAACGGCACTCACAATTTCAGGATAGTCCTCTTGGATGAGACAGATTTAACGAACTGGAACGTGGCAACCGCAACGACTAGAGCTGAAATCGTTAAAGCAGCCTCCGATGACCCAAGCAAAATTCTGGTTGACAACGCATCTCTTCCGACCACCAGCTGGTGGACTACCTGGGCAACAAGGGAATATACTCTGACTCGCCCAGTGAACGGAACTATATCCTTTGCATACCTGCTTGTTGGAAACACTTCAGGAGGCTACGGCAATGCTCATAACGTTGACTGGTTCAGCTTTGGAAACAGGCATGCGTACAATGTCCAGGCTATTTCGTCAGCTCCGATAAAAAATGGCGTTGAAACCGGGAGCGGAAGCAGTGTCTTAACAAAGGGATCATCCTTCGGATGGCAGGCCATTCACATGGACGCTGGCAATGGCGGCATAAAGTTGGCAAATTTAGTAACCAACACTTCAAACGGCAAGTTGCACTTGTATAAAGGGACGCCTGACTCTGGGGTTAAAATCGCCTCTTACAACATTCCAAACACTGGCGGACAAACCGAAACGCATGAAATCCTGCCGTCAGAGCATTCTGAAACCATTACGGGACGACAGGACATTTACTATGTATACGAAGGCTCATTGCCTATGACCGTCGAAACAATACAGAGCTTCTACCTGGCGCCGATAAACGTTCCTCCTCGGTTGGAGGCCGAAAGCTATAATGCAGCTGTTAGAGGCACTCCTGAGATCAAAACTGAAGACGATGTAACTTACGTATCCTTCAAGCCTGGCACCGCTAGTTCATTTGGCGATGTAGCTCTCTATAGCACTGTAGACATTGATGGCCAAATGATGTCTTATCGGATCCGGGCAGACGGCTCAGCCAAAATCAGGCTCATGAGCGACCTGTCGAACTTCGATGACAGAACAGCAGCTCAAGTGCGGAGCTCCCATACATTGTTTGAGCTTCCGGTGATTGACACTTACGGAGAATGGGTAACCTTGCTGTTTGACATGTCCAGCGCAACCCCCTCAAACCGAATATGGATTGAAGTCGAGGGCGGACAGGTTGATTTGGACTTTATCGAGTTTGCGTCTACCAACAGGCCGACACAGATACGAACGTATGAATACGTCGAGCCTGTTCTGACTACAAACGCGGACAGCATTCCAACTGACTACCTTATTGAAGGACAGACATACTCAGTTGCTGTAAGCACCCTGGATGTTGATAACGACGATGTGGAGCTGACTTTGCTTGGCTTGGGCGACAATGCTGAAATCGAATTCGAAACGCTGGCAAAAATCGGTTCAAACGCAAATCATCTGATTACGTTGAAGGCACCTGCCCCCGGCGACTATGATGTTTCTGTCGTTGCTAACGATGGCACGACATGGACAACGTTAAAACGCGTAATGCGAGTTTTCGCAGACCTGGATGACATGGTAGAAAGTCTTGCGGCTTTGCCAGAGTTGCCAACAGGCTCAGCCTTTACTCCCGCTAGCCTTGAGGCATACGAGACCGCTAAAGCGGTTGTGGCTCAGTTGATAGAAATCGGATATACCCAAGAGTTTCTTAAGGCCCTTGACTTGCTTGTAGCCGCGAAGGACAGCCTCCGCTTCACTATTCCAGCTGAGGCAGATGGGTATATTGATTACGTCAAGTACGCTGACAGCATCGCTTTTAGCGGCTGGAACAGCGCAGGAGGAAACGCTCAATCACACGCATCCATTATAGGCGCGGATTGGTTCAAAAGCAGTTTCTTAATGGACAACTCCAACGCCACCTACCTGGAATGGAGGCCCACGAACGGGGGCACCAACGCTCAGCTTATATTTGACTTCGGCGAGGACATGAATGTCATTCCTGAAAGCTTCCGCGTCCAGGCCAGGGCTACTTTTCCATCAAGGATAAATGGAATCCGGGTGGCCGGTTCCCAAGACGGAGTCACTTGGGTTGATATCAGCACCAATGCCCCTAACAACGCAAACTTCAATACTCTCACAATACTGGACGCATATGTCGACCGGCCTTTCCGTTACATCAGAGTGTATAATCCCAGGAATAGCTCAAATGCAAACGACTTTCTTTGCATCGGCGAGTTTTGGATTTACGGAAAAACTGAAGCTGTTGGCGCAAGCGCGGCAGATAGCAAAGCTGACTTAAACGCTCTGATCGAGCTAGCGGAGACTTTGGCTGAGGCAGACTACACCCCCTTAAGTTGGAGCGATCTTAGCACAGCCCTAATACAAGCGAAAAGTGTTGGCGACAATGAAGATCAGATAGCGACTGCGGAGACATCTCTGAAAAACGCAATACTGGCTCTTGTTCGCGTGGCGGACAAAACAGTTCTTAACATGCTCATTCGCACCGCTGACCTTCTCGATGAATTTGACTACAA
Source organism: Clostridiales bacterium (assembly GCA_031270945.1). Taxonomy (GTDB): domain Bacteria; phylum Bacillota; class Clostridia; order Lachnospirales; family WQUN01; genus JAISWZ01. The sequence goes on from JAISWZ010000631.1 coordinate 4,803, forward strand.
GCCTGAAAGCTGGGCGGAATTAATCGGAGTTCTTGCCTCGGCTAAGAGTGTCCGAGATAATGTCAATGCGTCACAACAGGACGTACAGGATGCTGAAATCGATCTGGAAGATGCGCTTAACGCTCTGCTCACAATAACAGACAAGAGCCCAACCAGCATTGTTTTCGAGGCTGGCGGAGAGTACAGCGGAGAGCCCCAAGGCGCAAGGGATGTTAAGTTTGAGGCTTTTGGCAATCCCGTCACGCCCAACTACTCAGTAAGTTACTATGTTGCTGGGTCAGATGAGCCTCTCGAAAGCGAACCAACCACAGCTGGAGGCTACCTGGCTATCGTCTCAATAGAGGATCTCTCTTACAGCGGCTCACTGGAACAGGAGTTTGAAATAACAAAGAAGCCCATATCTCTCGACGTTGCAACAAGTTCAATTGAAGTAAAAACCTACGACGGCACAACCAGCGCCGCTTTAGAAGTAGCCTTTGCAGGTCTTGTTCCCAATGATGCCTTTTTGTCTTCCGACTACATCGTTGATGCTGCGCATTTCGCATCCGCAGACGCTGGCGACGCCATCACAGTAACCGCTACTGTCTCACTTTCTTCCGATGAGTCAAGCCCAGCGCGAAACTACATTCTTCTGGACGGTTCTTTCCAATCAGAAGCAGCCATAGACAAAGCTACCATCTCTGGGCTTCCTAAGAGCGTTTTCGCAGTGGAAGGCCTAGTTCAGGATTATGTTGTCAGGCTGGATGATCTTATTCCAGTTCTAGACTCTCCCAAGTCCTGGGGCGAAATAAGTTTTTCTCTCAAGCAATCCGAAGAATCCAGCATACTGTCCCAACTGCCATACATCAGTGACGACAGTTTGGTATTTTCGTTCAACGGAGCGCCATACGAGGAAGGCTTGGAATCTGTGGCAACGATTATCGTCTCAAGCGGCAACTTCCTTGATTTCGAGGTCTCGGCTACGCTGAAAGTCACTGAAAATGGTGCGCCACTGGTATTCTTCGTCAATTTTGACATGAACGGCGTCCAAATCACATCACCTGAATCCCTAAGCGCCATCAAGGGCGAGGCTGTCATCCTTCCAGAAGCTTCAGCTCCTGAATTCACATTTGCTGGGTGGTTCACTCAACCTGAAGGCGGAAGACTTGCTGGACTTGCTGGAGAATCGTTTATCCCTGACTCTGACATTACTCTCTACGCTCACTGGACCGCCATCGTTCCTGAGACATTTGTTGTGTCTTTCGACTTAGGCGGCTTAGGTGAAGCGCCTGAAGCTTTAAGCGCCATCAAGGGCGAATCTGTCATTCTTCCAGACGCTTCTGCCTCTGGCTACATCTTTGATGGCTGGTTCACGCAACCAGAAGGCGGAAGCCTTGTTGGGCTTGCTGGAGACCCGTTTGCTCCGGACTCTGACATTACTCTCTACGCCCATTGGACTGCCGAGACATTCCTGGTGTCCTTCGACTTAGGCGGACTAGGCGCGGCGATTGAAAGCGTCACAGTTGCAAAAGGCCAATATGTCATCCTTCCATCAGCAAGCGCCAGCGGTTACTCATTTGATGGCTGGATCGCTGAAGATGGCACCTTTATAGGGCTAAGCGGAGAAAGCTACACTCCAGCTGGCAACGTAACCTTATACGCGCGTTGGATCCAGATCACTCCGCCGCCAACATATGTGCCTCCAGTTTACTACTATCCGCCATACACAGGCAGCGTTCCAACCCCAAGACCCGTTGTGACAGCAGAGGTGCTTAAAGCTATTGAAGCCGTGAGCCCAAGCGTTGTCAAAGCCAATCAGCCTCCTGCGCCATACGCTCAAGAGCTCTACAAAATCGGGCTTTTCGTTGGAACAGGAACAGATTCCAAAGGCAATCCTACTTTCGAGCTTGATAAAGACCTCACTCGCATCCAGTCTCTGGTTCTTCTGATAAGGTTGCTGGGCTTGGAGAAGAGTGCGCTAAACTCCAAAGTGTCCCACGTTTTTGAAGACGTTCCCGACTGGGCTACGAACTACGCATCCTTCGCATATGAGATCGGCCTTGCTGTGGGGATAAACAAAGAGAGCACTCTGTTCGCCCCAGAGAAGACCGTCACAAACCAGGAATTTGCAGCCTTCCTGTTGCGCTCTCTCCAGTACTACGAGAAGAGCGGAGACTTCAGCTTTGAGGATTCTTTAGTCAAGGCCGGAACTGTAGGCATCTTTGATGTCATTGAGGATTCCAGCAATGATGTTCTGCGCGGCAAAGCCGTTCTGGCAATGGTTAGAGCACTGCTCACACCCGTAAACAAGACGAACACAAAGCTTCTGGCCAAACTTGTTGCAGACGGAGCTGTAAGCCCAGACGGAGCAAATGGCTTCATAAAGGCGATATCAGCGAAATAATTCTAAAAGATGAAAGGAGGTCATCCATTCATGGATGACCTCCTTTCACATCTACACGAAAAATCTAATTGGACTTTGGCCTTCTGTGCTTGGCTATAAACGGCACCAATCCATGTTTATAGCCCTCGCTAATTATCGTAAATACGTCATCAATTCCATAGTCAATATTCAAACACGGATCCCGGCTTACTATCACAAAATAGCAGTTTGCTTTTTTTATTACAGCATCAAGGTCTTTCAACTTTAAAAACGGATGGTTGTCATCTATAAAAAATATCGAATCGCTCCTCAACGCTTCATTCCAATAATTCATAGGCAAGATGAAGCAGCCTCTGTCTGCCTCCAGTTCGACTAGCTGTCTGTCTCTTACTGACAATCTTACCAATTTCATGAGAGTTGTCTTCCCGATTGCTGAATCTCCACTGATTATTGTAACTTTGCGATCAAGCGCAAATTCAAAGCTAAATTTGTCTCCTAACATCTTCATGCTAACTGTCAGCGGTTGAAGAGCAGAACGTTCAAATACCTTTTCTTCCTCAACTGGAAGTTCATTGTCTTCTACATCCACGTCATATTTCTCGGTCAAACTGCTCTGATCATCCTCAAATTGGCAGAATTTCTTCTTGTAGGACTCCTTCCACTCGATAAATCTTTTTGAGTCTAATTCGCTTTCTACAAAAGGACAGTCAATCCATTCCACAAATTTGCCGTTATTCCTTGAACTAACCTTATAGAACTCTTGAAAGTAATCCCCTATGGTTTTTGTCACAAAACCAGTATTCAAGAACTCGCATACAAACGGCTCTGTGCTATGGAGATCGTTCGATATCGCCAAGTCATAGCGCAACGTGAGAAAGCAATCAACTTTCTCGCTTATATCGATTAGCCATTTCCCGCAGTTGTCGCCCATCGAGGTACTTTTGTATAAGACTTCTGGATGCTTGTACATTAGGATTAAAGTTTTTAAGCCTCCAGAAATTTCAATAGTAGGCATCAGATCTCCCATGTAGTTATTTATCATTTTCTTGTTTTCTACTTCGTTTTTGTCAACGTCCTCAACCATTTTTATAACAAGAGGATCGTCAAACCAATCCGCATCGTACAAAGAGTCAAACCAGTCATCAACGCTCGAAATCTCTTCCTTGCATGTCCCAACCCAAATTTTAAGCATGTCAACCTCCTATTGCCAAGCTTCGTGTTTATGCGCCGTTTAGAGCATATCCCAAACTTCCGTTAAGGCGTCGAAAAATTCCTGGCAAATGCTTCAACGTCGGAATTTTTCAAGCCCTTGGGATACGCTCTTAAACCGACAAGATCTCATTGCCCGCCTCAGAAGCCAGTCGAGCCGCTCCCGCCAACGATACGAAAACTCTAAATCATACCGCTCGCAAATATATCTCGCTTGTGTGTCTCCAATTCATATTCCATTTAATCACATTCTTGACCTATCGTCAAGCTGACAATGTCAAAAATAGGCGCGGTCATGACAGGGACTATCGGTTGAGCGCATCCTCTAGATGGAGCTACGCGACCCATAGTTCGTCCAAGAAAGCTTGCGGTTCCTTGCAAGAACTCGTTTAAAAAAGCCAAAGCCTGTATTTCAGGCTTTGGCTTCCGTACTGTTCTTGATTACTCAAGGGCTCGGCGTTGAGCCCCCCGGATATTACGTTATCAAACACGTCACCTGGGGCTTTTCCAGTCTGGCGAGCCACTTTCCGCTGGATGGCTCTTGAAAAACGGAACGTCAGCGTGGTATTGCCTTGATGCAGGAAAGCACCTCTAAATTCCATGGTGGAATAAGGTACAAAAGCCAACCTCATAAGCGTTCAAGACATCCCTAGTCAACCAAACGGCTTCAAAACAGGATATTCGGCACAGCTATTACTTCACCAGGAGCTTTTCTTGTCTAGCGAACCGCTTGCCGCCGGACGGCTCTTGAGAAAATGAACTCCAGCGGCGAATTGTCTTGATGCAGGAAAGCCCCTCTAAATTCCATGGTGGAATAAGGTAAAAGCCAACCCCTTAAACGCTCAAGTCAGTCCCAGTCAACCAAGCGGTTTCAAAATAGGATACTTCGGCACAGCAATGACTTCACCCGGGGCTTTCCTAGCCTGGCGGGCCGCTTGTTGCATGGCCATGATCTCCAGGGTATCAGCCTGTTCCACGGGAGGAATTTTGTTTTCAAAAAACCGTAGGAGGCCAAACATGAAGTTCATGTAATACTCCACTACTTCGACTACCTCGCTGGATACGCCATCCGCTGAGGCTTTCATTATGAATTCCAAGCCTGGCCCCTGAGTGAAGCTGGAAAAGCGGCCTTCGCCGTAATCATACACTATCTGCAGAAGTCCTTCTGATGCTCCAGCTCTGCAAGTCTTTGCTCCAGTGCCCATCAGGCACTCAATTAGCTCGAACTGATGGACTGAGTAGTTTACCAGATCGCCAGGGCCTGAAGTAACACACCAGGCCGCTTTGCGGTCATGACGGCGAACAAAGTCTAAGAGCTCCATGCAATAGCGATGGGCTGAGCAGGTAAAGATAGGAGTGTTGAAGCTATTAGCCCGTTCGAACATGCGGATGGCGCTATCGAGATCAGGAGCGAATGTCTTGTCACAGTACAATGGGATGCCTGAGGCTAAGGCCTCCTGAGCCAAGGCTTCGTGAGGAAGGCAATCATCGGCGCACATCACCATTACGGCATCTACACGGCTTAAAAGCTCTTGCTGGCTTTTGGCTGGACGGGTATGATATTTGTCGCACCAGGCTGCTGTAGTCAAGCCTTCTGGAGCGTCTTTTTCAGCCCAGACATCGGTCACGTCTGCATCAAAGCCAAACTTTTCAGCGGCTAGGCGGATGTAGTTGGGGTAATGGTTCGTATGCCAGTTGTCCAGCCAGAGATCGATCATTCCTATGCGGATCATCTACGCCTCCTTTGTAGCTTGTACCCGCCCGGTTGCGGCCCATTCACAGGCAGAAGCAACGTCTTGAAGGCGGGCGAAATATAGATATGCCAGCGAGCGGAAAACTCTCAATGCATACTATGCGCATATCCCAATATTTGGCAAGCGGCGCTGGAAAAGACATGCAGTGCTTTAACGCCGGGATATGTACTCTATATCATTGCACAAAACGGAGAGCCGCGCAACTTCTCTGAGCTCACTCTTTATAAAGCCTCTTCCATCCCCATAATCCCTCAGCCGCAAGCAACGTCCAATTGCTGCGATAGCTAATAGCTGGCCCTTGTTTCTTTGCGTCAGGGCTCCTATGCTTTGTATCAGTAGTAATCCGCCATCTCATCCTCATCCTCGTCAAACTGCGTTTGATCATAGGGGATATGATAATACCGCTTACCGAACTGGATGTCGTAATCGAGGTCTTCGGCTTTTTTATAGCGATCATCGAGGCCTGCCCAATCATAGCGATCTTCCTGATCAACTTCTTCCTGATCTACTTCTTCCTCGGATGTGCCTATCTTTTCGTCAAGGATTTTCGCGATTTTGATGATCAAGTCAGTCGATTCATGGCTGGGAGACTCAAACAACTGCTTGTTTCCCAACATTTCCTCCAACTCTTCAATTGACTTTTCTTCAAGGTTAATCTTTGAGAACCGCTCGATGACTCTGAGCGTTTCTGGATCGTCGTCGGTCCATTCTACCTTATAATCAACGTCATCCAGCATAGCCTGCAATCTTTCCAACTTGTCTTCCATTGTGATAACCGGTTTGTTGTATCTAGCCATTACTATCTCCTTTACTAGAATAAATCGCGGGTGAAAAAAAGCTTATAATAAGGCACTCTCAGGCATAAGGCGGCATTACCGTTAGGGGAGCAACCATGAATCAATGCTCCTTTCCATAAATTTTTCTTTTGCAGACCGAAACAGCTTGATTATATTCATCAAGCGCGGGCGCTGCCTTCGTCTTGTCTCTCCCCTTTTGCTTCTAAATGTATATCCCGTTTTAATGCACGTTTGTGACATCCAAAAAAAATATTTTTTTCAGATATGGGCGGCCAGTTATGCAGGTTTCTGGCTAACGTTTGTCATTTGTACAACTAAAATCAGCAAAAAGGGCATAACCCAAAAACGGGTTATGCCCAAAGCGTGTTTCTACCTCTTGACCACTGATTCCAAAAACGTCTTAATCTTTGAATATACGTCATCCGCGCCATATATCCCAGTGTGATAGGCCCAATCTACTGTCACAAACTCAACAGGGCTGGTAAATAGCTCGGATAGTTTCTGAGAAGACTCATAGGGGACGACTTCATCGCTTTTTGACGCAAACATCAAAACCGGGGCGCTGACCATTGGCGCATACTCGTCCGAAGGCAATTTATGCTTGACCAGCGGTTTCAAGATCCCGTAAAATATAGGGAGCACATTGTTGTACAGGTCATAGCCGTTGGCATATGGCGAGACTAAAATAAGTCCCGTGACATCGCGATTAGCGGCGAGATAAGTGGCGCTGCCCGTGCCCAGGCTATAGCCCATTGCGACTATATTGCTTGTGTCAACATCAGGGAGGGTTATGGCGTAATCGTAAATCGCCAAGGCCTCTTCATACATGTTTAGGTAATGCGGGCTTCCTTCATTCAGACCATAGCCTTCATAGTCAATGCAGAGAAGGCTGTAGTCATTGTAATAGCTCCACATTCCTTGGGCCTCTATGCCCATCAACTCATTGTAGGACGCCTGGCCATTGCCCGTGAAATATATGACGAGGGGAGCTTTTCCGGATTGCGACTTATGGAGCATTCCGTTATATGTTTTTTCGTTTTCAGCAGTAAACTGCACTTCAGTATAGCTAGGCTGATGACGCAGATATATTCTGCTCTCCTCATTCTTTGGGTTATAAAATATCATGTCATCTTGAACAATATAAAGAATTCCACAAGCGATTACAATTACGGTAAGCACATCTAGAATCCTTGTGCATATATTTCTGGTTATCAGATGCAATCTTAATATTCGCCTTATTATTTTACCTAATACATATTCAGAAACGAGAACAGCGGTCGCAAAAAGAACCAATGACGTTAACTGTGACATGACGCACCTCCGATTTTTCTTTTGTTCCTCGCAAGCATGCTCTGCGAATGACAGGAATCGCATGAAAGCTTCATTTCTTATGCTTGAGAGAGAAAAATTTTTGTCCCCCCTAATATAACTCACAAGTGAAAACGTTTCGCTCGCGAGCTACCGATTGAGCGTTTGCTCATTGGAATGCTTCTAAAAAAGCATATTTACACCCAAGCTTTGTATACACAACTTCAGCATACGTCATTTTTCGACGAGTTTCAACATCTAAATTTTGGCTTTTTGCTGTCTGTCTAGAAGCGCATTTTGACCATCAAGGGTCAAATGTGGCCTTAGAATTGGCTTCATAGGTGGTTGATTTAGATTAAATCTTGCATTTCCTAAATCCAAGTCGACAGAATTTCCTTATCTTTACGTACGCGAAGCGTCAGTCAGCGCCGGTGGCGCCCCGCTTGAATGGATAGGCATGAGCTCCCAGTCGACTGCCCGCTCTGCTATGCGCGAAAAGTGAAGATCTTTTTTCTCGGCAGAACAACGCTCAAAGGCCGTTCATAAATGAACGGCCTTAAGAATGGAGCGTTTTTCGGGATATGCACTTATTGACTTTCATGGCCATATCGGTTACAACAAGAATAAAAAATCAAAATGGATGTGGTAGCATGCCAGCGATTAAAGAACTAAGGAAGCTCCATGTGTAAAATGGAGGCATCATATCGGCCGCTCAGGCTAACGAAGCTGGGTTTACCAGTAAGCAGTTGCGGATGCTTGTCAAATTAGGATATATTGAGAGAGCTTCTCTTGGCATCTATATCCTGCCAAATGAATATGTAGATACGCTGTACGTTACTCAGCTGCGAAGGTCGCACTAAAGCAATCCAGTTATATGCGAAGCGCAACGACAAGAATCTGAACGCTCTTTGGAAGATGTCAGAGATATTCAACGTTTCAAAAACACTTGAGATTTACTTGGAACCCGCTCCTATAGGCGCAAAGACTTGAAAATACCAATCAATCCGAGACTCTCCAAAACGTTAATTGCGCTTTGAGCACTCTGCAAGTTTATCAGAATAGATTTTGATATATTTATCACGATGACTAAATTCAGAGGCTATCATGTCATTCTTTGCAAGCTGATACCATTTCGCCGCAGATTCATATGCTTCTTGTGCGAAAAAGTGCTCTGCGATATACGCTTCACCTATAGCAACAAGGGCTGCGCCCAATTCAACGCTACCTGTTTCTTTGAGCTGCTTGACTGCTGACTTGATAAGCCTAACTGATTTCTCTGAGTTTTCAGCGGACTTGCCCAGTTGAGCCAATGCGACTCCAGCCAGCAATTTCATCATGGCATATCCATCCTCGTCCTTAGACGAGTTCTTCGCTATTGCAATGCTTCTCAAAGCGCGTTCAATTTTGACAGAGGGGTTTAGCACCCCAGTGCCTAGGAATGCGCTTATGTTTCCTCCCATGTAGAAGGCGACCACGCCGTAGTCAGCATCGCCAAGGTCGATAATCCTGCCGCAAACCAAAAGTGAACGGTCGCACCATTCAAAACGCTCTTTATTCGTCGTTGCAAAAGTCCTAAAGGCAGACATGGCAATCTGAATAAGCTCATCTATATCGCAGTTTTCAATGCCCATGCTTTCTGCAAGCATCCATGCCATCTGGCATTCCGCAATCGCCTTCGCGTCATCATGTTCGTATTCGTGAGCTATATCAGCAAGCTTATATTGAATTTGAAATACGGTTCTTGAGTATTCCGGGAGATGGAGCCAATATATGTTTCGAGACTTAGTATATGCCTTTTTCGCCTTCTTGTAGCGTTTGTCTGGAAGGTTCATGTATATTTCACCTAGCTTTAAAAGGTTTGAAGCAGCTGCAAGTCCCATTTCAAAGGTAAAAAAATCCGCGACCTTATCCGCGTACTCCAAAGCTTGCTCAAATTTCTCTAGCTGAACCATAGAAGTGGCCAATGCGACATAGCCAGTGTTCCGTTCCAGCTCGTCATCATAAACGAGTCTATCCCTGATGCCAATAGCCTCGACAGACAATTGATCCGCTTCTTCTTTTCTCTCGAACCTTCTATAAACAGAGGCTCTCTCTTCCTTTAAGATAGCCTTGACAGCCAGAGCATTTGGATCGTCTTCATAGTCCGCCAGAATCTCTTCAGCTACGTCGAACTCTGCCAAAGCATCTGCATATTCACGTTTATTCAAAAAGTTTCCCGCTTTTACAATGCAACCTGCCAATTTGATCATTATGTCATTTTCGCCCATATTTCGACATCCTTTCGCGTTTTGCATCCAACCGTTCGATCATTCCTCCGGGCATCCTGGTGCGCCTGGAGCTTAAAGGAATATTTGAGGTAAAAGGCGCAGGATAGCGTTTGCCCAAAGTTCAGGGGCAAACGCCAAAGTCCTGCTATGCTTCAAATATGTTTGTCTTGGGTTTTAACGAGCAAGCACGAGCACTCGGGTTGCTTTTCCAAGCCCTGCAATTAATTGGGGATGCTCTACTGAAGAAGCCAGTAGAGCCGCTACCGCTTCCGATAATAAAACCCTAAATCATACGGCTTGTCCGTATCACGGTATACGCCTTGCGCACTCCACAAGCGCATCTGAAAAGATCTTGAGGTGATCATCGCGATTTTTGACATTGCAGTCAAGCATGTGTTTCATTGCGCGTCGGTACCATTTCCGCGAAAATTGATATTCGCCTTTTACGAAATAATACGCTCCGATATACCCTTCACCTACAGGGATCAGGGCTGAGTGCAATTCGTTGTTCTCCGTTGTCTTGAGCGTCTTTATTGCCGACTTGAGAAGCCCGACTGATTTTTCGTCTTCTTCACTGCCCGAGCCAATGTGCGCCAATGCGGCCCCAGCCAACCATTGCGCGACGGCATATTCTTTCTCCTCTTTACACGAGTTCTTCGTTATTGTAACGCATCTCGATACGCGCTGCTTTGTAACGGAAGTGTTTAATAGCAAGTTGTCAACGAGGTGGTTTACGTTGCCATCAACATAGTACTTGACAAGTTCGTAGGCGGCATCGCCAAGGTCAATGTTTCTGCCGATAACCACAAGTGTGCGGTTGCGCCAATTCTTGAATTCTTTATGCTCCTTGCCCAATAACCTTGCGGCAGCTACGACAATTTTCTCAAGCGCGGGCAAATCGCAGTTTTCAATGCCAATGCTTTCCGCAAGCAGCCATGCCTTTAGGCATTCCGCATTTACCTGCGAGTCATCATGATCGTAGTCATGAGCTATGATGGCAAGCCGGAACTGAATTTGAAATATGCTTTGCGAGCATTCGGGGAGATGAAGCCTATATATGTTTCTCGACTTGATAAACGCCGCTTTCGCCTTCTTGTAGTATTGCTCAGGGAGACGGAAGTACATTTCACCTAATTGCTGAAGGCTTGTGGCTCCTTCAAGCCCCATTTCAAAGGTGTACAAATCCTCGACCTTATCCGCGTACTCCATGGCCTTATCGATTTGTCCCAGCTCAGCCAAAGCAAAAGCCATTTTGGCATAGTTATCGTTCTGCTCCATCTTATCCTCATACTCGAGTTTAGCCCTGATGGCAACAGCCTCGGTGCTCAATTTCGCGGATTCTTCCATTCTGTCAAACTCTTTATAAATAATGGCTCTGAAATCCAAGCACGCGACCTTAAGAGCAAGAGCTTCCTGTTGATCTCCGAACTTTGCCAGCATCGCTTCAGCTTTATCAATCTCTATCAAGGAATCGGCAAATTCATGGTCAAGCAAAAACTCTCCGGCATTCTCTACGTGGTCAATCACTTCATCTGGTATGCCATCAAACCCCATGTTATCATCCTCTCGTATTTTGCTAACGAGGAATCCTGTAGTGCGCGTTTTTGCCTTTTATTATAGCATTAGTTATTTTTATATAATATTTGGAAATTTATTAAGAGCGTCCCAAAATCAATTCAGAGCTTGAAAAAGCCGCATTTACGGCACTTCGGGATTCTTTAAATATGCTTTTGGCACTCCTTTAATCTATCAGCATAGCGTTTGTCCTTGTCAGCTTTAATTTCAGGGTCACATGTCGCCGTCGCCAAGTCCTTTATCGCCGCCTGATACCACTCCGCTGCCACATCATACTCCTCTCTTTTGAAATGGAAGTCTGCAACGAGCCCTTCGCCTACAGGAATCATGTTTACGCTTTCTCTAGTAGTGACCTTTTTGAGCAAACGGATCGAAGACTTAATACGCCTTATGCCTTTTGCCTCTGATTCGCGTGTTTTACCCAATTTAAGCAATACGCATCCTTCTAGCCATAGGGCGTTGCCATTATCAGACGGATCTGCAGTTAGGCTTTTCATTAATTCAGCGCATTTCACTACGCGCTCAATTGTAACAGGCGCACCAAATTTCAAGGTAAAAGAGTAATCTACCGCGTAGAGTTCAACATAGCTCTTGACTACATAGTATTCCGTATTGCCTTTATCAATATGTCTGCCAAAAACCTCGCCGATTCGGTGAAGCCACGTGTATTCCGCGTGATCCTCAGTAAGCTTGGCATCCAAAGTCAACGCACAGATATCTTTGGCGCAAATGGCTATTTGGGCGGCTTCTTTAGGAGCGCAATCTTCTATTCCCATTTCTTGGATCACGTCCCAAGCGTTTGTTAGTATAAACATCGCCTCTTCGTCGTTATGCTCATATGAGTGCATTATCTCTGCAAGCAAATAGTAAAGAGTTAACTGGTAATTGACATTTGGCAAGTAATCTTTATACTTCCTTCCAAGGAGAGCTGCAATAAGCAACTTTTTTACCTTTAAATAATTACGGTCCATATCTTTCCTGTACACTTGAGCTAAGCTAAACAAATGTGTTGCTGATATGCGCCCTTCTCCATCGCAGCAGGAACCAATAGCCTTGTCCGCATAAGCGAGAGCTTTCTCATTCTCGCCAATAATTGAAAGATCCATAGCTATTGAAGCGTTTGATTCATTCCATTCCTTCTTTGAGTCAAATACTAAGTCGCGCCTGATTTGGACAGCTTTTTTTAAAGATCGCTTGCAATCCGCTTCCATGCCATAAATCTTATACGCTCCGGCTTTGCTCTCAAAGCAGTTAACTTTTAGCTTTAGAACCGCATCTCGATCAACTAGACCATTCAAGATCGCCTCAGCTTTATTATACAGCGGCAACGCTTCGTCAGGCTTTCGTCTAGACATCAGAACATCTGCTTCATCGAGATAGGTCTTTGCTTTGAGTATTTGATTTTCTTCCGTCTGCAATCTATCATCCTCCCATTTCTTTGGTTTTTCGGGATACGTTATCGCTTGCGCATTTCGCACTCTACTATCCTCATAGAAAAGTAGCCGCTAAAGCTGTTTCTAGTTAAATCATTGCATGACTGCAAGCCCTTCAATGCAGACTCATACCATTCCAAAGCCAAGTCGTATTCCTCGTTCATGAAATGGCAGTTTGCAATGTATCCTTCTCCTACTGGAACGACAGCTTTCGCAAAGCTGTCATCCATTTTTTTGAGCACTCGAAGCGCCGGCTTGATAAGCCTTGCAGATTTCCGGGCATTTTCCTTTGTCCTGCCCAACTCAGTCAAGACGCATCCCGCAAAGCATTGAGCCCTGGCATTGCCTACCTCATCCAGGATGTCTTTCGATAACTCAACGCACCGCAAAGCGCGTTCAATGGTTACAGTTTCGTTAAACTCTGCTGATTCCACGAACATTAACAAGTTAGTTTCTGCGTACCTTGACACCGCGACGCGGTCAGCTTCGCCTTTATCAAGGCTCGCTCCGAAAACTTTATTGCAGCGGTGGACCCATTTAGTGCTTATCCCAAAATTCCGTAATGGCGCTGGAAAAATCCTGGCGGATGCTTCAATGCCGGATTTTTCCGGTGCCTCGGATATAATTTTGGGGTATGCTCTTATGGTTTAGCCCTTTAACGTTGCTTGGCCCCAAGCAAACGTAACGGGATAGATTGCAAACGCCTCTCGCACTATTGGGAGGGGCTAAAAAACTAGATAAGCCTTGTATCTAGGGGCTTATCTCATTGCGAAATCCTGAAAACCAAAATCATTAC
>JAISWZ010000001.1 GCA_031270945.1 Clostridiales bacterium
TTGGGCTGGCGTCTTTTGCCCTATAGCCTATCGCAATGCCTAGAAGCGGCTCAAAGCCTTCTGGCAGGTTCAGAAGATGCGTGTTATCCAGTTCAGGGATGTCCCGCATCGCTTCAAGAACGCCCCAGATGAAGACGCTTCCCAGCCCTAATTCTGTTGCCGCCAGTTGCATCGAAAGAGCGACGCAAGCGACATTTGAGAATTCTATGCCAGGCTGAAGGCTCTGCTTTCTGTGAGAGACAAATATAGCCAACGGAGCCCCGTAGAAGGGATCCCTGTTGGTTTTGGGCGGCAAGGCTTCCGGCTTTATCTCGCGAGTGATCAGCGCTTGTCTTGATCTGTCCTCAATGCGCTTGATTGCGGCTACGGAAAGCTTGTCAAGCAATCCCCTGTCTTTGACTGCTGTCAAGCGCAAGTCCTTGTACATGCTGCTCCCAACAGGAGCGCTGTTTGCGGCTAACAGTATCTTTGACACTGCTTCTTGGGGTATAGGCTCTTGCGTGAAGCTCCTTGCGGAACAACGGCGCTTGAGCAAATCAAAAAAGTCCATGTTTGGCCTCCTGGCGGAATATAAATGCATATCCCAAAATTCATTTTACAGTTGAGCGCCTATCCTGTCAACGAGCGGCTCGCTGCTAGAATTGCATGTCCGAAAACGGGTAACGCTTAGTGCAAAACTGTGGTATGCTTTAGTGCATATCCCAAAATTCCGAAATGGCACTGGAAAAATCCTGGCGAACGCTTCAACGACGGATTTTTCCGGTGCCTCGGATATAATTTTGGGATATGCACTTGGATAGAGCTGCTGATTGGAGGCATGCTTGTGACAAAAAACGATGAAGCGCTTTACGCGGCGTTCAAGGCCAAAGACGCTAGGTTTGACGGCAGGTTTTTTGTGGGCGTGTCAACCACTGGCATATATTGCAGACCAGTATGCAAGGCGAAACAGCCAAAGATTGAGAATTGCTCTTTTTACGATACAGCGGCAGAGGCGGAGCAAGATGGATACCGTCCTTGTCTTCTCTGCAGGCCGGAGCTGGCGCCTGGCAAGTCGATCACAGACGCGAAGGAAGACCTGGCGCTCCGCGCCTCCAGGAAGCTGGAAGAGCTATGCGCTAGCGGGCTGAGCATGGATGAGATTGCTGGGCGGCTGGGATATACCTCAAGGCATTTAAGGCGAGTTTTCATGGAAGCGTATCATATCCCTCCGTTGCAGTACCTGCAAACCTGCCGTCTGTCTTTAGCTAAAAGTCTTCTGACTGACACAGATCTATCTGTCCTTGATATAGCCATAGCGTCCGGCTTTGGGAGCGCCAACCGCTTTGACGAGCTTTTCAAGAAGCGATACAGGCTTTCGCCGGCTTCACTGAGAAAAGGAGTGAGAGGCTCCATGCCTTTTATAACGCTGGCGCTTGGATATCGTCCTCCATATTGCTGGGAACCCATGGTAAGATTTCTGTCTGCCCGGGCTATTCCAGGCATCGAAGAAGTGAAGGACGGAACTTATTCGAGGGCTGTGCGGATTGCGGAATCAGGCAAGACTTCGATAGGCTGGGTAAAGGTTAGCCAAATCTCAGAAAAAAACTCTCTTTTAGTCCATCTTAGCGAGAGCCTGCTCCCGGTTTTGCCCCAGGTCTTGGCCAGGATAAAGCGCCTCTTTGACCTGCACTGCGATCCATATGCTGTTTATGAAACGCTTGAAGCCATGAATGAAATCCGGCCTGGCCTTTGTACTTTGGGAACAAGGGTGCCTGGATGCTTTGACGCTTTTGAGATGGGGGTCAGAGCGGTGCTGGGCCAGCAGATCTCAGTGAAAGCGGCAGGGACGCTTGCCTCGCGTATCACGCAAGCCTACGGAACGCCAGTCGATACAGGAGTGAATTCCCTTAACCGGGTTTTCCTGACCCCTGAAGAGGTAGTCGAAATGGGTAGCTCAATAAAAAGCCGGTTTGGCGAATTGGGCGTGACTTCAGCGAGATCTGAGACTATATTGGAGCTGGCGAAGGCGTTCCAAAATGGGATCGGTTTTGAATCCAGCCGTCCTGAAGAAGAGATCAAAAAGCTAATGGCTATCAAAGGGATAGGAAGCTGGACGGCCAATTATATAGCCATGAGGGCAATGGGCTCGACTGACGCCTTTCTTGAAACAGATGCTGGCGTAAAAAGGGCGCTTGGGCTTGAACCTGCAGAGATTGCTAAAATGGCTGAAGCTTGGAGGCCTTGGCGCAGCTATGCTGCCGTGAATCTATGGAACACGCTATAGAAAAGGAGGAAACATGCTATACAAGACCTGTTTCGAGTCCCCAGTAGGCGAGCTTATGCTTGCATCAAGCCTTGACGGCATTGTCGGGCTTTGGATCAAGGGGCAAAAGTACTATGGCCTGGGCATTGCGCAAGACATGCAAGAAACGCCAGACAATCCTGTTCTAGCAAAAGCGAAAGACTGGCTTGCCCGCTACTTTTCCCAAATGAAGCCCGCTATCTCGGAACTGCCGTTAGCGCCCCAAGGAAGCGCTTTTCGCCAGGAGGTTTGGCAAATGCTTTGCGCTATTCCTTATGGGGAAGTTGACACGTACGGCGCAATATCAAAGAGGATGAAAACATATGCTTCAGCCCAGGCGGTAGGCGGCGCTGTCGGGCACAACCCCATTTCCATCATCATCCCTTGCCATAGGGTCGTGGGGAAAAGCGGAAGCCTGACTGGATACGCGGCTGGCATCGAAACAAAGAAAAGGCTCCTGGAGCTTGAAGGCGTGGACATGTCCGGACTGTATGAGCCAAAGACGGGGACGGCGCTTTGAGAAAAAATAAAAATAAAAAAATAAATTAAAAATTTTTAAATAAAGAAAAAGCAAAGCCCAGCCGTTCCACGGCTGGGCTTTTGGGGTTTGGTTTTTGGTTTTTTATTATTTTTCTTTTAATATTTACATAAGGGCTATACGCTAAGCCTTCCTCAGCTTTTTTATGAGAGGCAAAATCCCCAGCGCTTTCAACGTTGTTTTCAGCGCTTTTTGCATCCCCTTGCAAGGGAGATGGCGTCAAAGGGCATGGAGTACAGGAAGTCTAGCAAGCGCCGCTTGAAAGGCGGCATGAGGCTTATCAAGTCATCAATAACGGCGAATCCGGGCTCTGGCATGTGCCGGAAGGCTCTGTCTCTGTGCGGCGAGCGGGTGGAGGGTGAAACTAGGCACCCGTTGTGCTTTTCTATCTTTTCATAAGTCGTGTCAAAGCAGTCATAGTCGCCTAGCTGAGCATCAAAGGCTTGCTTGCCTTTTTCAGTGTTAGCCATGACAGCTGACACGCCGCGCTTGTCATACTTCTCAGGATGCTCCGCTTCCACTCCCCAGTAGTCGCAGATGGTTAAATCTGAGACTCTCTCGGGCTTCGCTTGCTTGCAGGAGAAACAGCATTCCCTGAGCGTAGCGTTTACCAGAAAACCGTTAAAGTAGGGGTCTGTCATGTGAAACGGATATATTTCCTTTGCCTCGGTTCTGGCGTAGCATCCCATGTCCCATCCCGCTTTGTCTTTTACGCGAAAGCCATATCCAACTATTTTCCCGCCGTGCTTTTTCTCCATCCACTCCAGGTACCGCTTGAACAGAAGTGGAGATGGCGTTCCGTGGCATACGAGATCTATTGTTAAGAGCTTCTCGTAATCTTTGCCAAGGAAGGCGTAAAGGCCCGCTATCTGGCATGGAGTGCCAGAATATAAGACAGCGTTTCCCGCTTCTAAAAATTCCTTGGTTTCCAAAAATGAGTCGCCGGTGTCGCTTTGAACGTATTTTGAGCCTTGCATAGAGGCTGCTTCAGACATGCTAGAGGCCTTGCGCTGCTTGGCGACTATATCGCTGTCAAAGGCGCTGCCGAATACTGCGCTTCCAGGGGCGCTAAGCCACCTTGCCGCCATCCCTGCGAAAACGCCGCCAGAGGCGCTTTTTGAAAGCAGCTTATCATCTTTTAGCCTTGCGCCGTAGGCCTTAACGCAAGCGCTACCGCGAAAGGCCAGAGGCTGTTTCTGCGGGCATTTGGACTCGCACAAGCCGCACCTGACGCAAAGGCTCTGATCTATTTGCGGCATCTGGAATCCTTCGGAATCAAATGCTATGGTGATTGCCTTTTTGGGACACACGAGACGGCACGTTTGGCAGCCTGTGCAATTCTTTGGATCTACGGGGGTTTCCTGGAGAGCCTTCATGTTTCGCCTCCTCGAAGTTTATGTCTTTTTGCCTGGCGAAGAATGCTGTGGTTAAGGCAAAAGAGACATATTAAAGCCCTTCAAAGAGGAAAAAACGTATACCTTTTTACACGATGGACTAAATATTATGAGATCATTGAAAATATGGGATTCTCATTTTTAAAGTTTGCCTGAAACAGGAAAAAAACCAGGCAAAAACCGAGAGGAAAAAACGTATACGTTTTTTCCACCTGCGAGTTTTGCCTGGTTTTACAAGGAATTCGGCACTTTTTTGTGATCTTGGCTGTGGGTGAGAGCTTAAATAAACCTTGAAATCATGCGATTCTTTATAAGCTATGACCTTTTTGCCACGCATTATAATTTTACACTTTTTCATCAGATAAGTCAAGCTATGCTCTTTTAAGAGCCCAAATGTTTAAACGCAATACAAATGTAATATAAATGCAATGAATTTGTAGTAATGCGTACGTTTATTCAGTCGCAAGAATTCCCGTAAAGCCTGTAAATCCAAGCCTTAATTAAAGGTTGATGTGCGTCATAAATGTGACTATATATTCTCAAAATTATACATCCATTACTGCCTGATAGCTAACGCGGAAGACAAACCTTGTGATTAAGCCATTTGAGTTTTTGAGTATAGGGTGGTTATGTCAAAATCATAAGTGGAGTATTATTCCATAACAACTTCAAAAGGCGCGGTAGATATAGGTGAAAATCTATAAGTCACGAAAAAATTGCCAAGAAAAAACATTGACAACAATGTTTAACTTTAGTAACATAAGTACGCGGTTCGTGGAGGAGTTAAGCACGTCTCAAAC
>JAISWZ010000650.1 GCA_031270945.1 Clostridiales bacterium
CTGCGGGAAATATCCGGTTACAGCGAGAATGAGGTCGCGGGCTTTCTTGGCGTTTCTGAGGAACGCTACAAGGAGTACGAGAAAAATGGGGAGGATATACCCATAAGCGCAATCTACAAACTCGCAAGCATTTACAAGACGGACACCACGGACATCCTTCTGGGCAAATCGCCAAAGCTCAACACCTTCAGCTTGGTGAAAAGAGGCGAGGGGATCCATGTGGAGCGGTTTTCCGGCTACGAGTACGAGAACATTGCCTTCAGGTTCACGCACAGAACCATGGAACCGATGATCGTGACGCTTAAGCCTGGAGGGGAAAGGCCGGCCATGGTGACGCACAGCGGGCAGGAGCTTAACTACTGCTTGGCTGGCAAAGTCATTGTCATATACGATGATGTTGAGATCGAGCTGTCGCCTGGCGACTGCGCCTATTTCGATCCGACTCATCCGCATGGTCAGATGGCCGGAAATGGCGAAGACGCCAAATTCTTGACAGTCATAAACGAATAGGGGAGCCATATGGTTGAGCGATTTCTTGAAAGGACGGAATTCAAGAGCTACAATGATTTTATAGCGAATTACAAGCTTTTGATCCCGGAGTTCTTCAACTTCGGCTTCGATGTGGTAGACGAATGGGCAAGGGCAGATCCTGCCAAAAAGGCGCTGGTTTGGTGCGATGACACAGGCCTTGAGAAGGTTTTCACGTTTTCAGACATTTCTCGTGAAAGCTCAAGAATCGCTAGCATGCTTAAAAGCAAGGGGATCAAGAAAGGCGACATGGTGTTGCTCATACTCAAGAGAAGGTATGAGTACTGGATGGCCGCAACAGCTCTCCACAAGCTTGGGGCGGTGCTAATTCCAGGCTCTGTGCAGCTCACGGCCAAAGACATAGCTTACAGGGCCAAGGCGGCCAACATAAAGATGATAATAGCCGTGAACGAAGAGTACACGCTTTCCGAGATAGAGAAGGCTCTGCCCCAGTCCCCGTCCATTATAGGCCTTGGCATAGACAAGGGAAAAAGGGATGGCTGGTTCAGCCTTGAAGAAAGAGAGAGCTTTCCGGACAGCTTTGAGCGGGGCACTGGAGATGACGCTGTCAAAGCGACAGATCTGATGCTCATGTACTTCACTTCCGGTACGACTGGCTGGCCAAAAATGGCCGCCCATGACCACACGTACCCCTTGGGGCACATCACTACAGCCAAGTACTGGCAGAGAGTCATTGACAACGGATTGCATCTTACCGTTTCCGACTCTGGCTGGGCTAAGTTTGGCTGGGGGTGCATCTACGGGCAATGGATAGCTGGAACAGCCATAATGGGCTATGACATGGAGAAGTTCGTCCCCGCCAACTTGCTTAGAGTGATGGAGAAATGCAAGATCACGACATTCTGCGCCCCTCCTACCATGTACCGCTACTTTATCAAAGAGGATTTATCGAAGTACGACCTTTCCAGCATCAAGCACGCCGGCATCGCTGGCGAGCCTTTAAACCCCGAAGTTTTCAACCAGTTCTTGAAGGCTGTGGGGATAAAGCTCACTGAGGGATTCGGCCAGTCCGAATCCAGCGTGTTCCTTGCCAACTACCAGTGGTTTGAGCCCCAGCCAGGCTCTACTGGAAAGCCCTCTCCGCTCTATGACCTGGATCTGCTGGATGAGGACGGCAAGACATGCCCCGTGGGCGAAGAGGGCGAGATAATCGTCAAAAACCTGGACAAGAAGTTTCCGGCAGGGCTTTTAAAGGGATATTTCGAAAACGGCGAGGTAAGCAAGAAGTGCTTTGAAGGCGGAATCTATCACACAGGCGATGTTGCCTGGCGAGACATCAACGGATACTACTGGTTCGTGGGCCGCAAAGATGACGTAATCAAGTGCTCTGGCTACAGGATAGGCCCGTTTGAGGTTGAAAGCGCAGTGCTTGAGCATCCTGCGGTTCTGGAGTGCGCTGTGACAGCGTACCCTGACGAGATCAGGGGCCAGGTGGTAAAAGCCACAATAGTCCTGGCCAATGGCTGGGAGCCTTCGGACAAGCTTGCCAAATCCATTCAGGATCACGTAAAGAAGGCGACAGCGCCTTACAAGTATCCAAGAAAGATAGAGTTCGTTAAGGAATTGCCAAAGACATTGGGTGGGAAGATAAAGAGAGCGCAGATAAAGAAAGAGAACGAGCAAATTGCAGGGCGCGATTCCCAGGCTTGACGCGCTTTTCACTTAAGTGTGCAAGCCCAAAGTTTTGCTTGCATCAGCAGAAATAAGGTGGAGCCATATTCTGAAGCTTATTAAGCCATGCGCAGAGGGCTGGCAGGAATATTCCAGCTTGGCGGCCAAGCTGGCGGATAAGGCGGAGTTCGTGGCCAGCGGACTGGCGTCCGCACCTTTGGAATTGCAAAGAGCGGGATTGGGGGATGAAGGCGTTCCCCGAAAGGTCTACTGGCTGGATAGCGGAGCGGGCATTGTAGGCGCAGGGATCTTAAGGCTTGGGCTTGACGAGGATCTGGAGAGAAGCGGAGGGCACTTGAGCATGTTCATTCTGCCAGGGCCTAGAAGCCTGACGCTAGAGACAAAGTTCCTGGGCCTTATGCTGGGCGCTGCCGCCGAATCCGGATTGAAGTGCGTCTTGATGACATGCGAGACTGATGATGTGATAGGCATCAAAACCGCCAAGAAAAATGGCGGGGTTTCATTGTGGGGCGTCAAGGGGCTAAACTCGGTTCTGAAAAGAAAAAGGTTTTTGCTTGAAACAAGCCGCCCTTATGAAATATGGAGGGCGCCAGGATTCGTGTTCAGAATGAAGCCTATAGAGGGCAAGGAGATCTGGCTTCGCTTGGATGAAACAGAGCCAGAGGAAATGACGCACTGCCCCGCGTACAAGTTCAGCATTATGAAGGGTGTGCGATGCGTAGGAAAGATCGACTTGCGAGTAGGATTTGACCAGGACATATACTATTGCGGAAACATTGGGTACAGGGTTTACGAAGAGTACAGGGGATCCGGGTATGCCGCCCAGGCGGCGCAGCTGCTGCTTCCGCTTGCCAAAAGCCACGGGATGGAAAAAGTCACGATCACCTGCAACCCGGACAACATTCCAAGCGCCAAGACATGCGAAAAGATCGGCGCCCTATACAAAGAGCTGGTAAAGGTTTCAAAGACAAGCGACCAATACGCGCAAGGAGACAAGTTCAAAAGGCGGTATTATCTGGAGCTTGCCTGATAAAGGATGACAGCCGGGACCTAGGTCCCGGCGTTTTATGTGCGCATAGCACACAAAGCATATCCCCAAAAGCGGGATATGCTCTCAGTGTCCACAGGAGGGCTTGCTGCATAAGATGAGCTGTAAAGTTTTTTCTGGTTTCGGGCAAAATATAAAGCTTATGGAATCCTGGGACGGGATTCTTTGAAGCTGAAAATTGCCTGCGAACGTTTCCGATGGGCAAGCGCTATGAGCGCTTCGCTCTTTTCGGTTACCCCAGGACTTGCCGGCTTTCCGCCAGGAATAAAAGATGGATAATGGCGAAAATATAAGAAAGCGCGGCAATGCGCGAGAAAAATCTTGGGGCTCGCTGGCGTTTTGCGGAGAACTGGCATCGTGCCATGCTTCGAAACGCGGATCAGAAAAAGCCAGCTTTCATTGCAGCAGGCCTAGTTGATAATCAGAGAGGCGATGGGGCATGAAAGAAAAAGGTGACAGGGGATGATCAGGATGAAGGCCATCATACTGGCCGGCGGCGCGGGAACGAGGATGAAGTCGAATCTCCCCAAATGCCTGCACAA
>JAISWZ010000123.1 GCA_031270945.1 Clostridiales bacterium
AGAGAAATTCCTAAGGATGAAGCCGAACGGATTGAAACTCCTAAGGAGAACCCAAAAAAGAAGAAGCGCAAAAAGCCTATAGCCATAATCATGGGCTGTCTCTCAGATATCATCTCCATATCCCTGATCCTGGTGATAGTCTTCATAGCTTATTCTGCGGCTGTAGGAGACGAAAAAGGAGTGACTGTAGGCCCATTTAGATGCTTCAACGTCTTGACAGGAAGCATGGAGCCAACCATCTCCCCTGGAAGCATTATAGTGTCTTCCAAACCCAAACCCGGAGAGCTAAAGGTTGGTGACATTGTTACCTTTGTCTCAGAAGAGGATTCTAAGACGCTTGTAACACATAGGATTGCAAAGACAGGAGCTGTGCCAGGCACCTATACGACCAGAGGGGATGCCAATACGGTCAATGACAGAGAGATTGTTCTTGACCAGATCGTTGGAAAGCATGTCCTTACGATACCCTTCATTGGCCTTGCTCTTCCTCCCTTTGCTACAACTGCGAGCACCATCTGGCTGTCCAGCATTGTTGCACTATTTACAATCATGCTCTGGGTCATCAAGAAGGTCTTCATAGATGACCGAGATTGATCTAAAAATATCAGGCCTTCCGCCTCAAAAACTTAAGGATATAGGTGCCCTGTCAGGAAGGGGTGTTCCATGAAAGCCAAAGTTGCGGCTTTCGCATTTGCCATTGCCTTCTCTCTTTTCCTAGCAGTGAATGCGTTCGCCTGGGCTCAGTCGAAAGGAACATTGAGTCCCGCTTCCCTCTTGGCGGGGAAAGCCAAAATTGATATCAGCATCCTTGACCAAGGAGGAGATTTAGCCATACGGTCTGGAGAGCTCTCGGATTCATGGGTAACAGCGAGAGTGTCAAATGGCTTGCCTTATGACAGCGATCTTTCCCAGAGGCCAACAATGATCGCGAAGATTGACTTTACCCTTTCGGTCAAGGATGCTGACACCAACCTATTGCAAAGCCTCTTGGACTCTGAAACCTTATCGGTTGCAGTTGAGCCCGTGTTGGAAGTGACTCAGCCAGAAGCTCAGCTCCCGGAGTTCGAGAATGGCTTGCGTAGCTACTCTACTTGGCTCCAAGACACTGCTACACACGAATTCTATTGCGTTCTGTCTCCCGGCGAGTCAGCAGATGTTTCAATACACATCAGCTCAGAAGGCGCTGAATACGAGGAGTTCGCCAGCATCCTCACCAGCTGGAACGACGCGTTTCCCGTGGCAGGGCCATCTGAGACAAGCCTTTTTACTCTTTCTCACGAGCTGTTGATGAAAATTTCCGCCCAAGGAACAGTCTATGAACCAACAGCAATCGATGCCGAATTTGGCGACATACTAAAAAGGCTGGCGTTGGTTTCGATCCAGTAAGATCAGAAAGATGATCGGCGTTGTGACTTGCTATAGGAACGCCAAGGAGTAGGCCGTATTCATAGTCTTCATGGTGAAGCGTCTGCAAAGGAGCATTCACAAATAGGGCTACCGCGCTCGGCAGTGGCGACGCCTCCACTGCCGAGGATCACTGTGCACCTATTGGCGCTGGAGAGGGATGAGAGGCGCTGAGGGGGCGCTGAACCAGTTCTTGAAAAAAATTTCGGGCTGAAAAATCTATTGCCCACACGCGTGAGAGTGGCTTAGAATCAAGGTTTATGCTGATATTTCGTCTGGATTAGGATGTAATGATCCGCGAAATTTCTATATATGACCCAAGATTTAAATGTACGTTTTGAAGGAATAGAAAAATAAAATTTGACTTTCTCTAAAATCGATGGTAATATATAATAGACGTCGCAGTGATTTGAGAGTCACAGCCACTCCGCAGATCCCTTGGGGTATGGCCTCCTTATAACGCAAAGGCGTTCACCGTACGCTGAGCGGCACAGAGGAGAAGAGATGTTCCCAAAAGATTTATTGGCTCACAAGAGAATGCGCTGAAACCGTCAAGGGACTTTACTTAGCCATCAGAGAATTTTTGAGATTTGCACTTAGTGGCGCTGGACGTAACATACGCGCTGGAGGGGGGCTGAGAGGCGCTGAGGGGGCGCTGAACCGGTTCACGAAAAATATTTTTTGGCCTGAGAATTTTTAGACCCACAGAGACAAATGGCTTAGAATCAATGTTTGTTATAAAATAACGTTTTAAATAAATCATAATAGCGGCATTTATAACATAATTCGACCTTAAAATTAGGATGAACAGAAAAAGAGTTTTTCAAAAAGGGTTGACAGCTTGTGAATAGAGTGGTAAAATGTAATAGTAATCACAGAGAACCAAGAATGAAAATCACATAATTAATTTTTGAAGGAGCATTCCTGTATTACAAGAATGATTGCTCTCATTACACTGACGAGCACTTTGGAATTTACTTGTCATTGCCCGCTTGGAAGCCAGTCGGGCCGTTCTCGCCAACGATAAGATAATTCTAAACATAATGATCGTACGTATACATAACGGCAGACAAAGGTGGACAAGCTCTACAGCGCATTCCATCTGAAGGAAATTCTAAGCGCCAGAAAAATCCTGGCTATCAGTGATGCAACTTGCGCTGGTTCACAAAATATAGCTCTTTGACCGGCGGGATGCTTGGACTTTAGGATGTGTTTATAGATGTGGAGCAGTCTCGAAGATTGTGTTTGCTAGCAAAATTACAGGTACTATGATTCGTGCTTTTCCTTACATATGCTTATGATGAAAAAAGCGTGCCTCTAAGTTCAACTTAGGCTTGGATGGACAAGCCCTTGAGTATCGACAAAAACATATTTCTACCTTTAATATTGACTTGCGCTTATCTAGAAATCTGAGATGTGCCTATAAATAAATGACATGATAAGCGTTCGCGTTGGCAAAAATAGTATTCTAAATGTTTAAACAAAAATTTGCATTTAGAAAACTTTCGGATATAATGTGTTTTAAGCAATATGAATTGTGATTTGCCGTTTGGCCTTCCGCCTCAACCGAGGCTTAAGGATATGGCACCTTGCCAGGAGGGGGTGTTCCTTGGAAACGAAGGTTACAGCTTTCGCATTTTCTGCAATCATCTTTCTTTTCGTGATAGAAGGGCATGCGTTCGCTAGACCTGAGTCGAAAGGAACAAAGAATCCTGCCACCCTCTTGGCGGGGAAAGCCAGAATTAATATCAGGATCCTTGGGTTCTGATGGCGCATGTTGCAAAGTCTTTGTAACTCTGGTTTTACCTGTTTCATTGTAGACTGATTTCGGCGTTGTCAGCCGGAAGTCCAGTTGCCAGAGTTCGCAAAAGGCTTAGGATGGAGCTTGGCTCCACGTCACTGTTACAGACGATTTCTATTGTGACTGTCACATGGAGATTCAAAAGATGTTTCAATACACATCAACTCTAATGCGCAGAATGCAATGATTTCGCCAACGTTAACGACACAAGCTGGATTGATGCTTTTCCCATGGAATGACTTTCTAGGACAAGCTCTCTTGCTCTCTCCCATGAGCTATCAAGGAATTTTATGCCAAAGGAATAGCCTAACCAACAACAATCGAAGCCGAAAGGCAACATACTGAAAAGGTTGGCGTTGGTTTCAACCCAGTGAGTTGAAAAGAAATGGAGGGTTTTTTAAATTGGAAAACGCGTCCAATGAGAACCGCAACCAGCGGTTCTGGACACGTAAGAAAAAGCTAGGAGTTATAGCCTTGCTAGGCTTAATACTTGCGATTAGCGGAGCCACTTACGCATGGTTCACTAGTCGCGGTATTTTGACTGGAGGGGCTATGGCCCTAGAAAGGATCAAGATCGAGGCTACAGGCTTGATGAAAGCCACTGGCGTCGATCAAGCCACTGGTGAAGTCCAGTGGCAAAAACTGGCTTACAGCGCGGAGAACCCTGCGCAACTCAATTTGGAAGAAATTCTTTCAGCTTCCAGATTGATTGCATCGGCGGGGGCACTGGAGGCAGTTGCCACCGATAAGAAAATGGAGGCCTTGGGTAGCACTTTCAAGTACTCCATCGAAAACCTCGGCGACGAGGCTTATGTCTATGTCGACATGGGCCAGCTGGTCGGCGTCGAGCTGGCCACTAACGCCTGGGAAGTATCACCAGGCATTCAAAAAGACCTGGTAGGCTATGATCCAGCCTACTACACCGATGGCGGAGCTGGGACGTACCCAGCAGATCCACGCTATCCATGGGCCGTTAGGTCGCATGTGTGGTTCGAGGATCTCCAGGACTACTACGTGAGTGGCAGTGCCCTCTTGATCGAGGACATTGGCAGCTACATCGCATCCGATGCAGCGCTACTTACGAAGGGGACGGTGGCGAACTCAACCACGCCGCTATTAGCGGCACTGAATAGCGCACGGATTAATTTTGAGAGTACAACCAGCTACGTGGTGGACGGCACCACGTACTATACCTTTGAAAGCTTCGAAAAAGCTGTAAACCAGCTTATCGAAGCCTCAAAACAGGAGCCTGGAAACCGGGCTTTGGCGGCGCAAGCGGTCGCAGCAGCGGAGCAACTGCAGATAGCCCGAAACTCAACAGACGTGTCAGCAAGGGAGAGGTTTGACACGTTAATAACGCAGTACTACGACGTCATGGTGCTGCAGGCAGCCTTTGCAGACGCAGAGGCCGCAACTGGAAAAGAAGCCGTTGTTTATAACGGCTACCTGAATGCTTATGATCCGCTTCCAAGGCC
>JAISWZ010000180.1 GCA_031270945.1 Clostridiales bacterium
TTCTGCGACTTGCGTTTTGTCGAATCCATTTTCGATGAACAGCGCTTTCGCCGTATCGATGATCTCTTGCTTGCGTTCCTCAACGGGCTTGGATACTCGCGCCATTTCTATCGCCTCCGCTATATTGCCGCCAAGTGCTTGGCGTGATTTTAGTATATCATGATGAATGAGTTCAGTCAACAATTCTTCTTGTATTCTAATGATAAGTTAATAGGGTTTTATTATTCTTGAAATAGGCTGGATGACAGGCTGATGGGGGCGGGTGATTAAAAAAAGCCATAATGTGCTAAAACAAAGGCCGCGACAAACGCTTTATTCATGGGATTTTGGGAATACATGGCTCAGACCTGGTGGCCAATACGACGTATAATATGTCGGGAGGCAAATTTAGAAGACAATAGTTAAATCTGGGATGCCGCTTTGATGTATCTAGGGTACAGATGCCCGTTTGATGCATGAAATGCTGTTGCTTAGTTAGTGTCGAAACATTGATATAAATAGGAGAAACAAAAGATATTGCAATGCAAAACAAGAAACCCCCGACATGTCTCCACGCACAAGAAACCCCTGACACAAGAAAACCCCCAAGCGGCTGCGCCGCTTGGGGCGAAAAGCTATTGTTCTGCAAAAAGAGCTTGCGAAAGCTAGAGATGGCTTGCCGCTTTAGGAAAATTGCAATCACTTTGCCAAGCCAATGCTTGCCGTATCGCGTATAACGTTGCCTTCCACTTTGTATCCAATGGTTCTGCCCAAGATGTTTATAGGCATCATGTAGCACTGGGGATCGTCGTAGCGCTGGGTCCAAGACCAGCCTGAGCCTAGGATCAAGAGGCTTCCGCCTTCTTGGAGGTAGGTTTCCAGCTGATCCAGCTCTGTTTCTGAGTAGGCGGCCAGTGGGTTGCCTAGGATAACCGCGTCGACTGTGGCGAGGGAGGCTTTTGCCAGAGAGATGTTGGCCAGCTTTATACCGTTGTTTGAAAGCCAGGTTTGCGTCTCTTTGGAGAAGTTGGACACGGAGAGCGTTTCGCCATGGGTTGAGGGGATGCCAATTCGTTTGAAGGTTCCGCCTTCTGAAAGCCAGGAGAGGATGTTCTCTCTTAGGGAGGCGTCGCCTACGGAGGCGTCATCCTGTATGAAATGGCTTTCATGGGAGAGGACGACAAACCGGCCTGCTCCATAGAAGCCTGCGATGCCGGGATTCTGGCGAGCGCCTTCTTCTGTCGCTGTCAGTATGGGGAAGCTGTACCGCTCATCAAAGACAATGTTGGACATATAGACTGAAGTCCTGTAGTTCTGGACATCATTGAAGAGCTTCTTCTTTATCGAAGCGGCTTCGGGCGAAAAGGCCTTCTTCTTTTGAAGGTCAAGTACGCCATGCCCAAAGGATTTGTCCCA
This sequence comes from Clostridiales bacterium, assembly GCA_031270945.1. Lineage (GTDB taxonomy): Bacteria > Bacillota > Clostridia > Lachnospirales > WQUN01 > JAISWZ01. Next base: position 1,396 of record JAISWZ010000180.1, read on the forward strand.
GCCAAAGAGTCCTGCGTCGACAGTGCTCTCCTGCAAAATGGCTGAAAGCTCGGCTGGAGTGAGATCTGGGTTATTGGCCAGGAATAGCGCTGCTGCGGCTGCCGCATGGGAGGCGGCCACTTGAGTGCCGCTGGCTGTGGCATAGGCCCCTTCTGGGACGCTTGAGAGGATCAGGCATCCTGGAGCGGATAGATCAAGCGTGAATCCTGTATTGGCTTGCGGATGGAGGTTGTCCTCTTGATCCGAAGCGGTTGCTATTATGGCTTCATCTAGATGAGAGGGAGTGTACAGGTCAGTTTCTGATCCGCCGTCTCCAGCTGGCGCTATTACAGGAATTCCTGCGTCTATCGCGTACTTGGCGCATTCTGTGATGAAGTCCTGGTTTAGCCCGACATAGGCGCTTGTTGTGACCAGGACAAGGTCAGAGAGCCGCATTGAGTGAAGGATTCCTATTCCAATGGAAAGGCTTGTGCCAGCCCCGTTCTGGTCAAGGGATGTTATCGGCAGAAGCTTGACGTTAGGAAGATTTTGCGTAGCCAAGGCTATGATGCCAGCCGCGTGGGTTCCGGTCCAGCCGAGATCTGACGCGTCTACTGAATTTTGGATGAAGTTGTAGCGGCCAGAGGCCATCTTGTCCTTAAGCAGGGGATGGTTCATGTTGGCGCCGGATCCAATGATTGCTACAGTGACAGGGTTGTCCCCAAACTGAACCAGGGAATTGGCGTATTCCAGTGCGCCCATGGATTCGACTCCCCAGCTCTGGGCTGTTTCGCTGTCGCGCACGGCGCGGGAGGGATTGGCAAAGTAACGATCTGGCTCGCAGAACAAGACTCCGGAATCCTTAAGCTGGGCGTATGCCGCCTTCGCTCCAAGCATTGAGTAAAACTGCAGAATGTAGTAGTTGTCAGGCCCGGGGATTATCTTGTCTAGCGCCACTCCGGTTAGAGGGGGAAGCGCTTGCGCTGTTCCTGTTTTTACTATCAGCCTCATTGTCTGAAAATCCCTGGTGAGATAGACAGACTGGCTCTTTGCGTTCCAGTTGACTTCAAAGCCCATGTTCTCAGAAAGAACCCTGACTGGAACCATGGTTCTTTCGTTTATTATCTCTGGCGCGGCGTCGGAAGCGACTGCCGTTCCGTTGGCATAGAGCGTTTTTTCGCCGATGGTCATCCTGACCTCGTATTCATCCGCCTTTATGTAGATTTCCCGGCTTGCCGGATCATAGCGGACTTCGCCTCCTGCCTCTTCAGCAACGGCGCGCACAGGAACAAAAACCCTGCCGCCGATCAGGGCTGGAGCGGTGCCCTTCCCTGGATCAACCTCTTTTTTGGTTCCATTCACATCCATGACAGGATCACCCACTGTCATGGTGATCATTCCAGCATAGTCGGTTCTCCATGTCTCACTTACAAGAGTGGCTGCGTCCAAGAGAAACGTTCCCATGCTCACTTCAGGCTCTTGCGCTTCGCTTTGGGCTTCCTGCGCTTGCAGCGGCAT
>JAISWZ010000255.1 GCA_031270945.1 Clostridiales bacterium
ACTTGCTGCGCCATGATAAATCCCTTGTTTTAGCCATTTCTGCTAGCAACTAATACATTGGAGCCAAAACTTCCTTCACATCTCGGCTGGCCGGGGGTTTTCTTAGCCAGGCCTCAAAATATCAATCGTTAGGTGTTCTCGATAAGCCAACGGTAGCTCCGCTCTGCTTCAATACCATTTCGAAAGCGCCAACCCTATAACAATGGGCTGGTTGATAAACTTTCACTGCGCCTAAATCCCTTGATTACGCCGTTCTGTTAAAGGGCGATGCAAACTTTGAATTTGTTAAGGCCAGATGCTTATGCTATACCGCTGAACTTGTCTGACTTGTTGCACCATGCCAAATCCCTTGTTTTAGCCATTTCTGCGAATAACTAATGCTTTGAAGCCAAGTCCTCATTCACATCACGGCCGGCTGGGAGTGCGCATAGCCGGGTCTCAAAAGATCAATCGTTAGGTGTTCTTGATAAACCCAGAGGTAGAGCCACCTCGCTATCATTTCGAAAGCGCCGCCCCTAACAATGGCCTGGTTGATAAACTTTCACTGCGTCTAAACCCCTTGATTCCGCCATTTCATTAAAGGGCAATGCAAACTTCATGCTTTGCAGGAACCGATGGCCGCGATAAACTGCTGAACTTGCCTGACTTGTTGCACCCTGCCAAACCCCTTGTTTTAGCCATTTCTGCGAGCAACTAATGCTTTGAAGTCAAGCCCTCCTTCACATCTCGGTTGGCCAGGGGTGCTCTTAGCAGGGTCTCAAAATATCAATCGTTAGGTGTTCTCGATAAGCCCAAAGGCAGCTCCGCCTCGCTATCATTTCTAAAGCGCCGTTCCCTAACAATGGGCTGGTTGATAAACTTTCACCGCGCCTAAATCCCTTGATTCCGCCATTTTAGTAAAGGGCAATGCAAACTTTGTGTTTGGCAGGAACCGATTTCCGCGATAAACAGCTGAACTTGTCTGTCTTGTTGCACCTTGCAAAATCCCTTGTTTTAGCCGTTTCTGCGAGTAACTAAGTCCTTGCACCCAAGTCTTCCTTAACATCTTGGCTGGCCGGAGGTGCGCTTAGGCTAGCCTCAAAATAGCTACCGGTAGGTCTTCTCGACAAGCCCAAAGGCAGCTCCGCTTTGATACCATTTCGAAAGCGCTGCCCCCTAACAATGGGCTGTTTGATAAACTTTCACTGCGCTTAAATCCCTTGATTCCGCCATTTTGTTGAAGGGCAATGCAAACTTTGTGTTTGGCAGGAACCGATTTCCGCGATAAACAGCTGAACTTGCCTTACTTGTTGCACCTTGCCAAACCCTTTGTTTTAGCCATTCTTGCGCGAAATTAATACTTTGAAGTCAAGCCCTCCTTCGCATCTCGGCTGGCTGTGGGGTGCGCTTAGCCGGGCCTCAAAATATCAATCGTTAGGTGTTCTCGCTAAGCATAGAGGTAGAGCCGCCTCGCTATCATTTCTAAAGCGCCGTTCCCAAACAATGGGCTGGTTGATAAACTTTCAGTGCGCCTAAATCCCTTGATTGCGCCGCTTTCTTAAAGGGTGACGCAAACTTTGTGCTTGGCAGTAACCGATTTCCGCGATAAGCAATTGAACTTGTCTGACTTGTTGCGCATACAAAATCCCTTGTTTTAGCCATTTCTGCGCGAAATTAATACTTTGAAGTCAGGCCCTCCTTCGCATCTCGGCTGGCTGTGGGGTGCGCTTAGCCGGGCCTCAAAATATCAGTCGTTAGGTGTTCTCGCTAAGCCTAGAGGCAGAGCCGCCTCGCTATCATTTCGAAAGCGCTGCCCCTTAACAATGGGCTGGTTGATAAACTTTCACTGAGCCTAAACACCTTGATTCCGCCATTTTCTTAAAGGGCAATGCAAACTTCATGCTTGGTGGGAACCGATTCCCGTGATAAACTGCTGAACTTGTTTGACTTGTTGCACCTTCCCAAACCCCTTGTTTTAGCCATTCTTGCGCGAAATTAATACTTTGAAGTCAAGTCCTCCCTCACATCTCAGCTGGCCGAGGGGTGCACTTAGCCTGACCACGAAATATCAATCGTTAGGTATTCTCTCTAGGCCCAGAGGTAGCACCGCTTCGATATCGTTTCGAAAGCACTACCCCCTAACAATGGGCTGGTTGATAAACTTTCACCGCGCCTAAATCCCTTGATTCCGCCATTTTAGTAAAGGGCAATGCAAACTTCATGCTTGGCAGGAACCGATTTCCGCGATAAGCAATTGAACTTGTCTGACTTGTTGCGCATACAAAATCCCTTGTTTTAGCCATTTCTGCGAGTTACTAATACTTTGAAGCCAAGACTTCCTTCGCATCTGCTGGCCGGAGGTGCGCTTAGCCGGGCCTCAAAATAGCTACCGGTAGGTATTCTCGCTAGGCCCAGAGGCAGCTCCGCCTCGCTATCATTTCGAAAGCGCTGCCCCATAACAATGGGCTGTTTGATAAACTTTCACTGCGCCTAAACCCCTTGATTCCGCCATTTTATTAAAGGGAAATGCAAACTTTGTGTTTGGCAGGAATCGATTTCCGCGATAAACAGCTGAACTTGCCTGACTTGTTGCACCTTGCCAAACCCCTTGTTTTAGCCATTCTTGCGCGAAATTAATACTTTGAAGTCAAGCCCTCCTTCGCATCTCGGCTGGGCGGAGGCGCTCTTAGTTGGGTCTTAATATAGCTACCGGTAGGTATTCTCGCTAAGCCTAGATGAGTCCCGCCTAACCAATCCCTTTAAATTGTCGAAATATTGATGTAAATTGAAGAGATGGGATATCGACGGCTGAACTGAGATAGAGGGGCTTGGAAGCATCGAGGACGTGAATTGATGCTTCCTCTTTTTGCCTTTAAGTTAAACGAGAGATGGTTGAGATGCCGAACTGACAGCAAGTGCCAATAAGCATTTTGAAACAGAAGGATAATATTGAGAGTGTCGAACTGTTGTTGGAGAATAACACGCAACACTATTGAGATCGCTGCTTATGAAATGCAAAAAAAATGATAACAACAAACTCGTTGACAGCGCGAATCGTTTGTGTTAAATTAAAATATAGTCATTACAGTACGTGAAATGTGAGAAAACTTGGGTAAAACTTGGAGTTTTGAACCTGTTTTGAAACTGTACCTGCGAATATACGACAAACGACATTACGTGCGTTAGTTAGATTGTTAAACCGATATTAGGAAATATATGTCCTAGTATTAAAATTGAGCTTAACCCCGCAACAATATTTTGATATTTAGACGCTTGATCGCCTTGCTTTGAATGACGACTGGCTTCAAAACAAATGGCTCTCTTTAGGGCATTTCTCGGCTATCCCCAGCGCTAGCACAAAGTGGCATAGGTTAAAACTTTATGAGAAAGGGAGTAAAAATCCGACCAAAATCTGAGGTTTTTTGAAAACGAAAACAAATGAGACTGCTGAGATTTCGCTAAAATCCAGCAAAGCAACAAAACGAAAAAGAGCAAGATTTGAAAGCGGAAAAAAAGTAGACGTTTTTCCAATCGGCTCAACTTTGAAAAGAGCCCTCGGAATTCACGAATAATTGACAGGGAATATAAAGGTTGTGATTCCATATGTTGATTGTTAGGCGTTTTTTAGAGAAATATTAAAAACCTTACCTAGAAAATCTATTATACAGCAAACAACATCTCAAGTCAACAATGAACAATGCAAGCGTGGAAAAAAGTCTACTTTTTTTCTCTTTGCAAATCAAAGAAAGCTGAAGAAATGCGTGTTCTTTTAAGACCCTCTGATGCTGAAAGCCGATGAACGTTTTTGGCATGCCCGTCAAGCAGTTGCGATGATTGCGGGACTTATTCGGTGGAGCGGCTTGCCGGAAAAGAAAATGGTTAACTCCAGAGCGTGTTCCCAACATGACGACAATGCTGCTGGCTATGGAATATGCTTATACGAATGAGCGAAAAGAACTGTATTTTTGCTCGGGTCGGCGGTTGCTAGCGAGGAAAACAATCAATTGGTTTCACAGATGTTTTCGCTCGAAGCATATGCGTCCTTGAAGGAGGTTGAAAGCATCATGTATACAGTTGTTATTGCGGATGATGAAGCCCATTTGCGGGAATCGCTAATCAAAGGGTTGGCATGGGAGAAGATAGGATTCAAGGTAGTAGGGGAGGCGGCCAATGGCGCTGAGGCTTTGAATCAGGTGGACATTGCCATGCCGGATCTCCTTCTTACAGACATAAAGATGCCGTTTATCTCTGGCATAGAGGTGGCGCGTCAGTCCAGGGAAATGTGCCCTGAGATGGAGATCGCTTTTATCAGCGGATACGACGACTTTCAGTTTGCCAGAGAAGCCATTCACTACAACGTTATAAGCTACATACTCAAGCCAGTCTCATTGGTCGAGATGGAAAACGAGATGAAATTGATAAAGGAAAAAATGGACTCCAGCAAAGAGAGGCTGATAACAGCGGCAAGCAGATATAAGGACATGCCTAAGCCAGACGTTGACTGCGGCGCTCATTGGAAGAAGAACTCCGCTGTGCTGGTAGACCAGGTAATGGAGCTGATTGACAGCGACTTTGCGGATATCAATCTTTGCGTAGGCTCTGTGAGCGCCAAGCTCCACATCAGCGTCAGCTACTTGAGCGCTTTGTTAAAGAAGGAGAAGAACGACACTTTCGTGAACCTGCTCACAAAGAGGCGAATGGAGGCCGCTAAGAAGGCCTTGCAGACATCCCAGGCGAAGATACTGGAAATAGCTCTTAACTGCGGATTTAACGACCAGCATTATTTCAGCTATTGCTTCAAAAAGCATTACGGAGTCACTCCAAACAAGGCGAGGGAAGGCATGTGAGAAGAGCGAGAAGCATTACGCTCCTTCAGTTCTTGGTGATTGCGCTTTGCATTGTAACTGTCTCGGTGACAGCGGTCACTTACATCATCTCGACTAACGTATACAGGGTCTCCCTGACAAAAGCCGCTTCATTGGATACGCTAAGGATCTCGGAGCAGACGGCTCATACCATAGAAATCTATGCAAGGGAAGCCAAAGACAATTTGAAGCTTTTGGAAAAGGAGCTGCAGCAGACCCAAAACCGCAATGAAGTGATTGAATACATACACTCGATGGTCAGCATACAGCGAAACACAGTTTCTATTACCATTTACGGGGCTGATGGCAGCATCTTGGAATGCAGCGCTGGGACAATGCTCAAAGGCAATGTCACAAGCGATCCTTCTTTCATGCCTGAGATGTTCGAAAAGAACTCATATGAGTTTTCAGCCCCGCATCTCCAAAACATTTTCAGAAACTACAATCCATGGGTTGTGACTATAGGCAACAGGCTTCTATTGATCAGGAACATCTACAACCAGAAGGTTTATCTCACCATGGACATCAGGATCTTCTCCATTTTGTCGCATGTGGACTCTGTGAGGATAGGCCAGCTGGGGTACTGCTTCATCATAGACGCCAATGGCAAAATCATATACCATCCATCCTCGGATGGAGAGCTGAATGACTATGCCTATGTTTGTTCCTTGCCAGATGGGGTGCACATGCCAGGAGACGGCACGGTAGTGGCGCTAAAGGCGATAGAGGGCACCCCTTGGCGCGTTGTCAGCGTAAGCTACATCGAAGAGCTTGTAGATGAGAAACTGGATGACATGCACAAGGATATGCTTCTTGGAGTGTCCGTCTGCTTGGTTCTGGTGTTTGTCGGCATATACTTGTTCACCAAGCTGATGGCGGATCCCCTTAAGGAATTGGCGCAAAATATGCAAACCTTTGACCTGAACGCAGAATTGCCTGAACAAGGCAAAAAGCGCTTCATATGGGAAGCCAAGGTTTTAACTGAGTCATTTTCCAACATGGCCGAGAGGATTAAGATGTTGGTGGAAAAGGTCAAGGAAGAGGAGACGATACACAGGAAAGCGGAGCTAAAGTCATTGCAGTCGCAGATCAACCCCCATTTCCTTTATAACACTCTGGACTCGATCATGTGGATGTGTGAGCACAGCGAAATGCAGGCGGCAGTAAAAATGATCGGAGCGCTGGCCCGGTTCTTCAGGATTAGCCTGAGTAGGGGAGCTGAGCTCATTCCCATAGAGATGGAGATGGAGCATGCCAAGAACTACCTCATAATCCAAAGCTTCCGTTATGGAGATGACTTTACGTACCGCTTCGAAATGTCGGATGATGTATCCTTCTGCCTTTGCAACAAGATTTGCCTTCAGCCCTTGATAGAAAACTCAATCATTCACGGGTTTGGCGAGTATTGCGATGAGGGTGAGATGGTTATCAGCGCCCTTGAAGAGGATGGAAACATAGTCCTTCGCGTGACTGACAACGGGGTAGGGATGACGGCTGAGAAAAAAGAAGAGATCGAAAAAAACCTAACCGAGAGCGGCTCAGGCTTTGGGCTTAAGAACGTCAATGACAGGGTTCGCTTTTTCTTTGGCCCTCAATACGGGATTTCTGTAGATAGTGAGCAGGACGTAGGCACGACCGTCACCATCACCATACCAAAGGTGACAAGTTATAAGTCTCTTGACACATAGAGAGATAAAGAAATAAATTCCAAGACGATTTTGTAAAAAATGAATATTATTTTGAACGACTTTATTGAAACGATAGGTTATAATTACAACACCAGCATTTCAAAGTGTTAAATCTGCACGAATGCCGAATTTTAAAGGTTTCCATGACATTGCCAGATTTGCGGCCTTTGTAGGTAGGCACTCGGCGCATATCCCAGGATTGAAAAAGATCGGGATATTTTTAACGAGTCCCCAGAGCAAGCGATTTTGGGATATGTATTCTAGTTGGCTTTGATATGCAGAGCAGCCTGTATGTGCACCTGACGCTGGGCTGTGCGTCATGTCTTGAGTCGGCGCAAAGACTTCCAGCGAAAAAAGGTTGATGAGGAAAAAACTGACAAAGCTAGTCCTAAAAAGCGGCATATTGGCAGATAGGGCGCAAGCCCCAAGCTTGCCAGAAAGGTGGGCGACGCAAATGCAAGCGCTTCAAGAAAGGCGGCTAGACATGCGCAATGGAAGAGGCTCCAAGACATGCAAAGAGACTGTAGATGATGTGTGCGCATATGTAATGGCCAACTTGTCTGACAGCAACTTAAGTGTTATGCAGCTCGCAAACAAACAGTTTTTGAATGAAGACTACCTTGCTAGGATTTTTAAGCGTGAGATGGGAATCTCTTTAAAGAGGTTTATTATCAGCAAACGCATGGAGCTTGCCACAGAATTGCTAGGAACTTTGGATATAAGCGTCGCAGAGGTTGCGGATCGAGTCGGGTATTCAAGTTACGGCTACTTTGTCGCGGCGTACAAAAAGCATTTTGGTCGGACACCAACAAATGTGAAAAAAAGGAAGTAGTATTGCCAGAGAAGCCATATTTCATAATCGCCTCGGCATGATATTTGGCAATCTCTAACATGCAAGGGATATCCTGAGGCTTGGTCGAAAAATCTATAAAAAGTAGTCGGATTTTTGTCTAGTTTGATTAGACATAAAGAGCTATACTAGTTTCGAGATAGTCAAAATATTTAAAATACATAGGATAAACGTAGCGAATGTGCACTTATCGTGCACAGGCGATTCAAAGGTTTTTCTGAACTCACAAGCCGTAATTGAGGATTTGCTTATTGTTAGGAGCGGCTCGGTTCGGTTGGCGCAAAGACGGGCAACGGTAAGCATGTTCCAGATTTGAGCGCTTGTCGGTACAAGTTTTATCTTTGGCCCCAAAGGTCTAGAGATAGAAGAAGCTGGCTATTTCATTTGGCAGTTATGCATTATTGGCAAAAAAGACCGTGTCCTAAATATTCCGATAGACTAAGAAAGCCTATTAGTTAACCCATTAGTAAGCTTTTTAGGGCTCTTTTTGGAATTTGGGGATAAGCGAAGCAATGCACAGCAAGGCTTTACATGCCAATAATGCAATGCAATAAGATAAACGAGAAAGGAGTTAGGAAATTTGCCTACTGATTTTAAATAGGCGAACAGAGCAACTCTACTAAAGCCTTTTATAGAGAGCAGAAGGCGTGTCAAGTAAGAGCGATGAGATTTATTGCTGGAGCGGTTAAGCTGGATATAAGGCGCGTAAATGAATGCCGAAATTTAGCCAGGTTGTCTGCAAAGCAATTAAAGGATGCAAATAATGCCTTTCTAGAAAATGCGACTCGACAAGAGGCTGAGAGAAAACCTGCAAAAAAACAATCTCGTCACTTTGGATAAGGCCCGAAATCTGAAATGGACGAGGCGCGGAGATGGCAGGGTTGAGTACGAGAGCGGAAATAGGTTTTTTGTAGTTCGAGTGGGTATAGCGCGGAAAAATATTGTTATCTGCGCCAGACCCTTGCAACAAAATGAAGGAGGATTGCATACATGAAGCTTAAGCGACATTTGGCACTATGCTTAAGTATTGTTATGCTAGTGTCAGTGTTCACTGTTCAAGTCCATGCCGCTACGGAATTTAAGTTTCAAATAATCGGCAAGGTCTTTGAATATGGATTTGACGCTATAGGCATAGCGATTGACGCTAGCGCGGCTACCCCTACATCAGGTAACCTTAAGGTATTTAATGGGCAAAGCTCACTTGCCATAACGAAAACATATAGAAATAGCAGTCCAGCTATTGATGAAGCAGCTATTGACAATGCAGGCTCTGGCAATTATATCATTTTGGAGCTTGGCAATAAGGATTTAGGAAATTATGTAGGCAGTGGCTCAGCATACACACTGTTGTCATTTGACATGGCAAGCTTCAGAAACACTTTGGCATTGACAGGAATTAGAATTACAGGTGATGCCAATGATTCGTTTGCCCTGAATCAGGCTGACTCACTTATACAAACAAATACAAAGGACTTTGTGGAGAAAACCCTCAAAACTGATGCAGGCGTAGGTGGGCCGCGTCTAAAATATCAGCTATACTCACCAAACACTTCATCGAAAGTGCCGCTAGTGATCTGGTTGCATGGAATGGGCGAAGGCGGAAATGGAACCGATGCTACCTACAATGGCATAGTGCAGATCCTTGGCAATGAGGGTGGAGTAGGCTGGCTAAATGAACTAGCAACTGGATCAGCTTTGACAACTACTGGAGCTGCATTGCAGGCACAAGCGCAGACAACTCCTTTGGACTTTTTTGTCGCAGCGCCGCAAGCGTATACTATTTGGGATTGGGCTGTTGATCAAATGTCGGGTACGGGTCAAAAGACACCTGAAGAACGTCTTGACTCTTATCGAATTGACGCGATGATCAAAGAAATTATTGCAGACGCAAATGGCATGGTAGATGAGGATCGCATTTATATTGCTGGTTGCTCTATGGGCGGAGGACAGACGTTTGCCCAGTTGATCCATTCCAAGGCCATCCAGGGTGCGACTCAGTTTGCGGGTGCATTCCCTATATGCCCCGCGTATGCTCTTACTGATGAAGATGCAGAGCTAATAAAGGATATTCCTATGTGGATATTCCAAGCAGCTAATGACGGCACTGTTAATCCGGTCTCCGTCCGCGAAAGCGTGAACAAGCTGGTCGCAAAAGGTGCTAAAGTTCAATATACGGAATATCCAAATGTTCAGGATTACCAGGGGCAAGATTATCAAGGACACTGGGCTTGGGTAAGAGTCTTGAACAATGAAGACAATGTAATGGAATGGCTGTTTGATGAAAACAAAACCGTTGCCACTGCTGATTATCAGCTGATCGCCCCCACAATTTCAATTTCGAAAAACGGATTGGATGTAACTCTTAGTTGGGAAGCGGTCGATGGCGCTACTGGATACAAAATTTATGAAGCCGTTTCACAACCTGCCAGTTCGCCTTGGGAAGCCCCAACTTATGCCTACACAGAGATTGCCAGTGTAACAGGCAATTCATACACTCTTACCAATCTTTCAGAAGGTGAGCATAGCTTTTTGGTTACAGCAGTAAACGCCACAAATGAATCCATTAAAAGCGGAGATGATATAAGAAGCGTATTTGTATTGGATCCGAATAAGACTGGTAATGTCGCAACGCCTACGTTGTCATTCCAGGGAAGCCAAGTCACTGTTGCTCACGAAAAGCTGACATCGGAAGATTATAGCCAGCTCAGATTCTTCTATACGTTAGATAATTCTGAACCGGATGAAACATCTTTGATGCTGACTCCAACATATATGTCAACCCCTTGGGGTTCATTCCTAATGGGCAATACCATTTCCATCACTGCTCCTGTAAATATACAGGTTCGTGCATTGTTTGATGGCGTCTTTGGCGATGCCGCTAAATTAACAATTAATCCTGCAGCAGTCACAGCGACTGTTGCTGATGGAGTGTTTCCGCCATCAGAATTTCCAAAATCAACAGCGCTAAGCCTTGCGTTTCCAACTTCTGGAGCAAAAATATACTACAAGACCTACATCGGTGACTTTGCTAATGGCAAAGTAACTACTTCTAGTGAGCCGGTCACTCAATCTGATCTTTTGTATTCAGCTGGAACACAGATACCAATAGCCAATTTGAATGACGCTAGCAAAGCGTTTGTGATTGAGGCTCTTGCCGTATATGTGGATGCAAGTGGAACTGAATTTACTAGTACGGCAAAAATTTATTACGTTTGCGATCCGGATTTTGCTCTATTGACGGATGACAACATCGACAAGATTATCAACCAAATGTCACTTGCTGAAAAAGCGGCGCTTTTGGTTGGAATTGGCATGAATCCGTCGGCTCTTGTTAATAACGGAGTTGCAGGCGGAACTCAAGCCTTTGCGCGTCATGGCATTCCTTCAACTGCATTGTCTGATGGCCCAGCAGGTCTCCGCATGGGCAGCAATGCAACCGTTTGGCTATCACCTTCAGGTGTTGCTTCAACATGGGATACAGAAGCCATAAGCGCTATCACCGAACGGATCGCTGCTGAAGCAAAGCACTACGCTGTTGATATTATGCTTGCGCCAGCTCTAAACATTCAACGCAACCCAATGGGCGGACGCGATTTTGAGTATTATTCAGAAGATCCAGTTGTTTCAGGCAAAACTGCGGCTGCGTATACGGCTGCATTACAAAAAAATGGTATTGGAGTTTCTTTGAAGCATTTTGCAGCGAACAACCAAGAGGATCAGCGCACTAACTGGCTTCAGGAGGTTATTTCCGAAAGAGCATTGAGGGAAATTTACCTTAGGGGTTACGAGATTGCCATGGCTGAGAAGCCGTGGACATTCATGAGCTCTTACAACCAGATAAATGACTTCATTTCTGCGTCCAACAAGTGGCTTTTGACAGACGTGTTGCGCGATGAGTGGGGATTTGACGGATACGTCATGTCCGACTGGGGCGGCAACATGCAACTCACTGACGGCGTAGTTGCTGGAAATGACCTTACTGAGCCATCAGGCACAGCTGCAACTATAGTAAACTGGGTCAATTCTGCCGCAGACGAAGCAGAGAGAGACACAAGGCTTGGATATGTCAACAGGAATGCAAAAAACATTCTGAGCGTTGTTGTAAAAACAGCGTCATTCAATGGTGAATACAAAAATCTTGTTAGGGCCGACATTGCTGCGAATTCCGCTAAGTTTGCTGACAAGAGTTCCGAAGTATATAAATCTTCCCAAACAGTAAACCGCAAGACTGCTGCTGAAGGCATGGTTTTGCTGAAAAATGACAATGGTGCTCTTCCACAGAAAGTAGCAACATCTCCAAAGGTGGCTTTAGTCACAAGCGAAGTTGCAAGATATGCAAGCGTAACTCAATCAACTGGCTTTGGCGCAGCCGGATATGTAGCCATAACGGATCTAGTAATCGAAGGTGGAGGAAGTGCCCAGGTAACTTGGAATGCTAATTATGCAGTGACACTTGCTAAAGGCTTAACAGATGCAGGCTACACTATTGTTTCCAACCAATTTGACAAAGATATTGCTTCGACTTCTGATGTTCAAGCGGCAGCAGATGCTGCAGATTTCGGAGTCTTCGTGATTTCAAGAACATCAAGTGAAGGCGCAGACAATCAACCTGCAAGCTTTGACTTGTCGCCAAGTGAGTCAGTTGCCTTCAACGCCTTAGCTGAAGCTTTTAAGGCTAAAGGGAAGCCAGTTGTAGTATTGATCAATTCTGGAGCATCAGTAAATGTTCAGGAATTTAACGCCAAAGCGGATGCGATTCTCGTAGTCTGGTTGCCTGGAACAGAAGGCGGAAACGCAATCGCGGACATCATTTCAGGAAAAGTTAGCCCATCAGGAAAGCTTTCGCAGACTTTCCCAGTAGCTTATGATAACAGTCCGTCAATAGCTATGGCCGCCGATGATCACATTGGCCAGACATGGGGAACAAACCCTGCTTTCTATGACGAAGGTGTTTTTGTAGGATATCGTTACTTTGACACGTTTAATAAAAATGCCCAGGTCGCTTATCCGTTTGGCCACGGCCTCAGCTATACTGAGTTCGAGTTCGGCGACCTGAAATTCAGCGAAAATTACTTTGATCCAAGCGCGGAGTCAATAGATGTTACCGTAAAGGTTACAAACGTTGGCGATGTAGCTGGCGCTGAAGTTGTCCAGCTCTACTTGGGCGCGGACAGCTACGAAATTGAAAGACGCCCAATCAAGGAACTCAAAGATTACACCAAGATTTACCTTGAGCCAGGCGAGTCGCAGGAAGTTACATTTACTATCAATAAACGCGATCTTCAGTACTTCGATGATGGCAACATAAACAACAAGCTGGGATTGAACCCTGACGGAACCAGCACAGTCGAGTACGGCGCTGGATCCGGATGGACAGTTGAAGTTGGCACCACATTTACAGCAACCATCGGCGACACCTCAGACAGCGCAGTTTTGAGCGACAATGGCATAGCTGGAGAATTTGTCTATGGCGAAGCACCAACAGTAGCTGGAAGCGTTGCGAAGCCTACTTTGACATTTGGTGAGGCAATGTCATGGGGCGGCCCGCCTAGCTACCAAGTAACGATTGATCACGAGAAAATGGCTGAGGATATGGCAGGGCTTCGTTTCTACTACACAACTGACGGAACAGATCCAACTGCGAAGTCTGCTGTAATGAATCCTCAGAGTTTTGAACCGTATCCAGGCTATATAATGACAATTGGAAATACGATCCCAGTAACGGGGCCTGCGCTTGTGAAGGTTCGGGCGTGGTTTGGTGGCGAGTTCAGTGAAGTCGCCGAGCTTGAAGTCGTACCCGAAGCTGTTACAGCTACTGTTCCGATAGGCGTATGGACAGACACGAGATATCCAGCTTCTACAGCGCTTGAGATAGGATTCCCTGCCCAGGGGGCCCAGATTTACTACAAGACCACATTAGCTGATTTCACAAACGGCGAATTGGTGCCAACAGGCATCACTGTTACGAAATCAGACACCCTGTACACTCCTGGAACAGAAGTTGCAATAACCAATACTGGCAGCGCCAGCAAAGCGTTCGTGATTGAAACATTGGCAGTGTTTGTGGGTGCCGGTGGACAGGAATTCACGAGCAAATCCACGATCTACTATGTGCCAGATCCAAACTTTGAAATTTTGAGGGAAGACAACATCGACAAGATCGTCTCCGAGATGACCCTTGCCGAAAAGGCTGCGCTTTTGGTAGGCATAGGCATGAACCCAGGCGCTCTCATCAATCCAGGTGTCGCGGGTGGAACCCAGGTCTTTGATCGCCTTGGCATCCCGGCAACATCTCTGTCAGACGGCCCGGCTGGTGTCCGCATGGGCAGAAATGCAACTGTTTGGCTGTCTCCGGCAGGCGTAGCGTCTACATGGAGCACTGAAACTATCCGCAAGGTCACAGAGAGGATCGCCGCTGAAGCGAAACACTACGCTGTTGACATTATGCTTGCGCCAGCTCTCAACATCCAGCGCAATCCGATGGGCGGCCGTGATTTCGAGTACTATTCAGAAGATCCAGTCGTGTCAGGCAAGACAGCGTCCGCTTATACTGCCGAGCTGCAAGAAAACGGCGTAGGCGTCTCGCTTAAGCACTTTGCAGCGAACAACCAGGAAAGCTTCCGCAGTGGCGGCCAAGAAGTCATCGCTGAGAGAACCTTGCGTGAAATCTACCTGAGGGGCTTTGAAATGGTCATGGCTGAAGAGCCTTGGACTGTCATGAGCTCGTACAACAGGATCAACGACTTCCTTTCCGCGTCCAACAAGTGGCTTTTGACCGATGTTTTGCGCACGGAGTGGGGCTTTGATGGCTATGTCATGTCCGACTGGGGCGGAAACTCTGAGCTGACCAACGGCGTTGCCGCTGGAAACGACCTCACCGAACCGTCAGGCAGCGCAGACGTTATATTGGCATGGGTTGACGCTTCTGCAAACGCAACTGAAAAAGCTTCAAGAATCAGCGATATTGATAGGGATGTAAAAAACATCCTCAAAATAATTGTCAAGACCCCAGCATTTTTGGGTGAGTACGACGGGCTTACGACAGCTGACATGGATGCCAATTCTGCCAAGTTTGCTGACAAGAGTTCCTCTGTATACCAGGCATCTAAGTCAATCAACCGCCAGTCTGCCGCTGAAGGCATGGTCTTGCTGAAGAATGACAACAACGCTCTTCCAAAGAAGACTTCTGGAAGCTCTCCAAGAGTAGCGTTGGTCACAAGCGATGTCGCCAGAGTCGCCAACACTCCTGGCAATGGCGGAATGTTTGGAATTGGCGGCCTTGCAGCCGTCAAGGATCTGGTCATTGAGGGTGGCGGAAGCGCTCAGGTCACATGGCACGCCAACTACGCTGTCACTCTTGAAGAAGGATTGAAAAACAACGGCTATGATGTTGTCTACAACAAAGTGGACGCCGACATAGTTGGAAACATTGCCGCTGAGGCGCAAGCAGCTGCTGCGGCATCTGATTTTGGCATTTTCGTGCTTTCAAGGACATCCAGCGAAGGCGCTGACAATCCAATTGCCAACTTCGACTTGTCCGAAACAGAGAAAACGGTTTTCAACGCTTACGCTGACGCTTTCAAAGCTGTCGGGAAATCAGTTGTTGTCCTGATCAACTCTGGCGCGTCCGTGAATGTGCAAGACTTCAACGCAAAGGCCGACGCCATTCTCGTAGTTTGGCTGACTGGAACTGAAGGCGGAAACGCTATCGGCGACATTCTTTCGGGCAATGTAAATCCGTCTGGAAAGCTTACCCAGACTTTCCCGCTTGAGTTCAACGACAGCCCGTCAATCGCTTTGGCAGCTGCTGGCCACGAAGGCCAGACATGGGCAACAGACCCCGTGTACTATGATGATGGTGTTTATGTAGGATACCGCTACTTTGACACGTTTGGAAAGAGCGACAGGGTTGCGTACCCGTTCGGTCATGGACTCAGCTATACCCAGTTCGCCTTTAGCGATCTGACAGTCAGCAACGAGTACTTTGATCCAAGCGCGGAATATGTAACTGTGTCTGTAAAAGTGAAGAACACCGGTTCTGTCGCAGGATCTGAGGTTGTCCAGCTGTACTTGGGCGCGGACAGCTACCAGGCTGAGGGCAGACCAATCAAGGAACTCAAGGATTACAGCAAAATCAGCCTTGAGCCAGGCGAGACCAAGACAGTGACATTTACTGTCAAGAAGCGCGATCTCCAGTACTTTGATGATGCGAACCCGGACAACGAGCTTGGCTTGGAAGGCGGATCTAGCACAGTAGAGTACGGACAGGGCGAAGGCTGGACAGTGAAGCTTGGCACAAAGTTTACTGTAACAGTAGGCGACACCTCTGACAGCAGCGTTTTGAGCGCAAAGGGCGTAACCACAAAGTTCACCTATGGCACAAAGCCTTCTGACACGACGCCTCCTGATTCAACGCCGTCTTACAACCCGCCATATACTCCATACACGCCTGTTGCGGTTGTCCCAGCAGCCACGCCGGTTCCGGTAAAACTGGCTGTTGATGTCAACATCGTTTTGGCGCCAAAGGTTTATGCAGACGAACTGAACAAGCTTGGCCTCCTTTATGGAGTAGGCACTGACGCAGCAGGAAATCCAGTTTATGAACTTACCAGAGAGTCGAACCGCATAGAAGCGCTGGCATTCGTAATCCGCCTTCTTGGACTGGAAAAGGAAGCCCTTGCTTATACAGGCGCTAACCCATTCAAGGATGTTCCAAGCTGGGGAGCTCGTTACGCGGCATTCGCATACAGCAGAGGCATCGCGTTTGGCATTGATAGCGCTCATACGATATTCAATGCTGATAGCCCGATAACTCTTCAGGAATTCACGGCGTTCTTGCTGAGAGTGCTGAAGTATTCTGAAAGCGGCGGAGACTTCGCATACAGCCAGACCCTCGACAAAGCTGTTAGTGTTGGTTTGTACAGGCAGAAATATGACAACAAGACCATCCTGAGAAGCGACGCAACGTTCTCTATGGTAGAAGCGCTCTTGACCAGGCAGAAAAACTCTGAGAAGAGACTCATTGACGCTTTGGTTGATTCAGGAGTGATTACTCGCGCTCAGGCGAATGCGTTCTCCAACTCGGTAACCGGGAAATAAATAAGAAAATCCCCCCTTGCCAAAGGGCAAGGGGGGATTTTCCTAGAAATGGCTCGAAACAGGCGCACGGCTAAGAGCATATCCCAAAATTATATTCGAGGTGCCGGAAAAGTCCGGCGTTGAAGCATTCGCCAGGACTTTTCCGGCACCGATACGGAATTTTGGGATATGCACTAAGTGCGGGCAAACCCGATCCGGAAATCGAGAGTTGCTCCGCAAAATCAGCTTATCAATAAGTAAAATATGGCATAACATTAAATAATGTGTCGATAATCGCCTTAAGTCATATAATTCCAAGATAATTTTGAAAAAAGAGAGTAGGATTCTTAACGACTCTGCAGCTCCTAGTTGCTATAATTAATATACCAAACAATTTGAGGAGGAATACCTGAATGAAACGCATGATTTCACTACTTTTAGTATTTGTTTGCTTGTTTACCATGGCTTCTTGCTCAGGCTCATCAACACCGCCAGCAGCAACAAACGCGCCAGCGGCGCCAGCAGCCACCACCGCGCCTACTACGGCGCCAGTTGCGCCAGCGGAACCAGCCGCTCCGGCACCTATCAGCGTCGCAGTGTTCTACTACACATACAGCGACGTGTACATCTCCAGCGTTCGCTCAGCGCTTGATGCGGCATTAGCCACAGCTGGAATCAAGTATCAGAACTACGATTCAAACTCCAACCAGACCACCCAGAATGAGCAGATTGACACTGCCATAAGCCAGGGCGCTGGAATGCTTCTCGTAAACATCGTTACCGCTGGTTCAGTTGACGCTTCCCAGCTGATAGTGGACAAGGCGAAAACCGCTGGCATCCCGGTTGTTTTCTTCAACAGGGCTCTTGGCGGAGACGGCGAGGACGTAGCGGTTCTCAACAGCTATGACAAACTGGCTTTCGTAGGAACAGACGCTCCAGAAGCTGGCCACATGCAAGGCAAGCTCATTGGTGACTATGTAGTCGCCAACTTTGACGCCGTTGACCTCAATGGCGACGGATCCATCAGCTACGCAATGTTCAAGGGCCAAGAGGGCAACGTTGAGGCCATTTACCGCACACAGTACGCAGTAGAAGACGCTGACAAGATCATCACCGCCGCTGGCAAGCCCGCTCTTGCTTATTTCGATCCCAACAATGCTGACAAGTACCAGGTTGACTTGGATGGAAACTGGAGCTCAACCGCATCCAACAACTACATGGTAACGAACCTGGCTCAGTACAACGAGACCAACGGAAACATGATTGAGCTCGTTATCTGCAACAACGACGGAATGGCCGAGGGCGCTATCTCCGCTCTTAACGACAAGGGCTACAACAACGGAACTGGCCAGTCTGGCAAAACCATCCCGGTCTTTGGCGTAGACGCCACAGAAGCCGCCCAGCAGCTTATCAACGACGGCAAAATGACTGGAACAATCAAGCAGGACGCAGAAGGAATGGCAAACGGCATAGCTTTCCTTGCAAAGAACGCTGTTGATGGAAAAGGTCTTCTTGATGGAACTGACAGCTACAACAAAGCCCCAGACGCCGCAAACAAGATTTATATCCCATACGGTATTTACAGCTAAAATATCGCAATAGCAACAGTCACAGAGGGCTTATGCGTCACCCGCATAAGCCCAACTGGGCTTGGAGCATATCCCAAATTTAAGGCTCGGAGAAGCCACGCGTTAAAGCATCGCAAGCCTTTTCCGGTACCGCTTGAGGAAACTTGGGATATGCGCTATTAGATGTTTGATAGACTTCTTTAAAAAGTAATAGGGGCTGGCAACAGCTCTTGAACTGGAGGTTTTGTATGGCGGAATCGGATATGTTGCTCGAAATGGTTGACATCTGCAAAGAGTTTCCTGGAGTGAAAGCATTGGATCATGCGTCGCTTCGCATTAAAAGAGGAACAGTGCATGCTCTTATCGGCGAAAACGGGGCAGGCAAATCGACAATGATGAAATGCTTGTTCGGGATATACGCCAAAGACAGCGGCCATACATACCTCGAAGGCAAGGAGATAGCTTTCAGGAGCGCCAAAGAGGCTCTTGA
>JAISWZ010000322.1 GCA_031270945.1 Clostridiales bacterium
GACATCTACAAAGGCTACCTGGCAAAGCAGTTCACTATCGCAAAGGTAGATCTGACGCTGACCGCCCTGGATGTTACAAGGAAAGTCGGAGAGGCTCTGCCTGAAGATCTCGAGTTCCAGGCTACTGGCTATGTCAACGGCGAGGATGACAGCGTTCTGACTGAACAACCCGCTCTAACCTTGCCTCCTAACGCCAGTACAAGTGCTCCAGACGAGTTCGCCATAAGCATATCCGGCGGAAAAGCTGACAACTACAACATCAAGCATGCAACCGGAAAGCTGATTGTAATCCCAGCCGATCTGGCATTCTCAGCCCCAGCGCTGCCAGCTTCCATCGTAGATATCCCGATATCGCCTGTTGACTTGGTTAGCTCTGTCAGCGGAGGAGAAAAGCCTTACACATTTGAAGCGGAAGGGCTTCCCGCAGGCCTTTCTGTAAGCCCGGAAGGGGTTGTTTCCGGAACCCCTTCCGCTGAAACCCCAGCGGGGACAGCTACGATAACAATCACTGACAGCCTAGGAACATCAGCGTCATTCCCGCTGAGCTACGGCGCTGTCTCAAACGCCGCCGCACCCGAAAGCCATACCGTCCTGTTCCATTCAGACGGCGGGACAGAAGTGCCTGGAGTAACCGTTCCAGACGGAGTGTCTGTTAAACTGCCCGAAACTTTCAAAGAAGGCTACACCTTCTTGGGATGGTACACAGAAGCAGGAGAGCTGGCAGGAAACGCTGGAGAAATGTTCATGCCTGAGGCTGACGCGGAGCTTTACGCAAAGTGGCAGGTTGTGGAAGATGAGCCTCCAGTGGTTGAACCCCCAGTAGAACCTCCGGTCGAGCCTCCAGTCGAAGAACCACCGGTCGATGAACCCCCGGTTAATCCTCCTTACTATCCTCCATACAATCCGCCTTACGTGCCCGTATATCCAACAGCAACACCCATTCCAGCCCCAACCAAGATCCCGGCTGAGGTCATGTTCCCAGCGCCAGTGAAAGCGGTGGATCCAGAGAGGGTTCCTATAGTCTGCGCCCAGGAGCTTTACAAGGTTGGCCTGTTTGTTGGAACTGGAGTAGACCAGACTAACAAGCCAATATTTGAGTTGGATCGCGACGTAACCCGCCTCGAAGCCCTTGTGATCGTGCTTAGGCTCATGGGTCTTGAAGAAACTGCTACAGGATTTGGCGGAGCAAACCCGTTCAAGGACGTTCCCGACTGGGGCAAGAGCTATGCCGCATTCGCGGCTGACATCGGCCTTACAGTTGGCATAGACGACGCCCATACAATCTTCGCCCCAAATCGAAAGGTAACGTACCAGGAGTTCACGGCGTTCCTCCTTCGAGTTCTCCAGTACTTCGAGAAGAGCGGAGACTTCCAGTTTGACAGCTCGGTTGAAAAAGCTTCTTCTATCGGAATCTATAAGAAATCCGCTCCAGTCGCAAAGAACGCTGTAGTCAGGGCCAGCGCCGCTGAAGCAATGGTTCAGTCCCTGTTCGCCAAGGTCAACAAGTCAGATGAGCGCTTGATCGACAAGCTGATCAAGGAAGGCGCAATCTCCAAGGAAGCGGCCAGCGGGCTTGAAAAGTCGTTTAAGCTGATTTTCCCGGAGTGAGTTTGGAGCGTAAGATAAGTGCGTGATGTTGACGCATAAGATAGGCGCGTGTGTTAGAGAAAGCCAGGCCGGGAGGCCTGGCTTTCTCTTTTTTATAGGGTTTTCGGGGGCTGGGATATCTCGGGGGGTAGAGGCGCGGGGGTTTCGGCATCGGGCTTCGGAACTTGATTTTGGCATAGTGATTTTTGCACAAAATCAACTCTTCGCTCTACAGCATCGAATCTATGTTCTAAAAGCAGCCCAGAAATCAGCATTGTCGATTGTTGCTAAAATATACTGATCCACAACTCTAAAAAACCTATTGCTTTTCCCGCGAGAATGATTTATAATAATTTCTGTCATATGCTAGCGAAATGCGTAGCAAACTGTAACGCATTGCCAATGGTGCGCGCACACCCTGGGGATGCGTTGGTTTAGCGCCTCATAACGTTATGCATTAGCGGTCTACTCTTTGCAAGGCAAAGAAGCGGCGTGGTTGCCGTTTGCCGCGCTTAGGCATTCATGAATTTTTCATGAAATTTAATTCAAGTAGAGGCTGCTCGCGAGCGGAAATTTCGCTCGCGAGATATGACACTCAAAACCTTCGTAAGCTCTGAAGCTGGACAGATGCCTGTGGCGCTTAAACTGCCTGAGCGCAAAAGGGGAGTCATCTTCCAGCTTCATTGGGTTTTGATAAGGGCGAGTGTCGAATATTTACATATGCCGTCAATCACTGTAAATATAAAAAAACAAGAGCATATCTCAATTTTAATTTTAGAGCTCAGAAAAGTCCAGCATTGAAGCATTCGCAGGACTTTTCCTCGCCATTAGAGGAACTTGGGATATGCACTGACATATGCAACAACAGCAAGCGACAAACGATAAAGGCGGATGGATATCCGCCAATCAGGAGGGCACGATGGATAATCCGGACTCGGCAGACAAGCATGGCTTGATCGTGCTAGACGAGGAGACATGCATTTCGCTTAGAGAGCTAGACGATTTCGAAAAAATCGGAAGAATACTATGCGGGCTGATTGATGTGAAAGTAGAGAACAAAACTCCGAAATTCGATGACAAATCTGAGTATGTCATCTTCCAGTTTGTGCTGAGGCAGGTTGAGCAAGCAACGCAATCAAGCAAAGTCAAGGCGGAGCAGGAATGCAAGGGAATGAGTCTAAAGAAAGAGGATGGATTTCCATCGTGGATCGAGGCTGTGGAAGCGCACAACTCGATTTGCGGCGTTCTAAAGGAGTTCCCGAAGTATGAGAGCACACCCTCAGAAAGCAAGATCAAGGACATTGAAGCCATATTGTCCAAATACGGGATTGAAGAAGTTAAGAAAACTTTAAAAAGAGCGACCGAAAGCTCTTTTCTTCGGGGGCAGGTGACTAGCGTAGATCACAACGAGCCCTTCAAGCCAAACTTTTTCTGGATCTTCACTCCAAGCCACTTCGCAGACATCGTTGCTGGCAAGTACGACAACTGGTCTGACACAGGCGCGTTTCAGCGCGGGCAATAGGCTGATGCGCAGTGATTAGTTAGGGCAGACAATAATTAGAAATTTATCATTAGACACGTCAATCGCAGCGCCAGGCCTAGGGCCTGGCTTTCTTTTTGCCGAAAAGCTGCCATAATATACCTAAAATTATGCAAAGAATTTTTACATTTTATTTAAAGAATATGTCAAATATCGATTTAGGGAATAAAGTTTCTGCCAAATTTTCCTGGAAGAGCTAAATATAAAGAGCTCTAAATTGGCATAAATATGTTAGTTATAGCTCTTAAATCCATAAAAAGATTTTTATTCCATGCCATTTGCCTGGCAGCGCTTACCCTGAGGCTAGGAATCAATCGGCTCATATTTGCGCAAAACGTCGCATCGGAGTATAATAAACAGACTGGTGGCGAGATTTGTAGAATTATAAAAGGCGTCCTCTGCGGTGTCGAGGCGGAGGGGGATGAAGCCTGATAAAACCCCATCAAATCAACTTTTCTATAAGTTTTGCTTTTACAGGTCGAAATAATTATGGGATATGCGCTTAGCGCATATCTCAAAATTCCTTAGAGCATACCCCAAGACTTAAATGTAGGGCTCAGGAAAGTCCGCGTTGAAGCCTTTTGGGTATCTTGGGGCATGCTCACGCATAAGGCGGCGCACTTTGCGCATGGCTTTTTCAAGCCAACAACAAGTTTGACGCTATGTTCCTAGGCATATCTCAAAATCTTAAAAGCGCTGGAAAGGCAATCGGCTTAGTGCATATCCCAAAATTCCGTTAAGGCGCAGAAAAATTCCTGGCGAATGCTTCAACGCCGGAATTTTTCAAGCGATATGCTCTTAGCGTGGCTTTTCCAAGCCAGGCACATCTCAAAACCGAAAGGCGCTGCAATCGTTTTTGGGATGCCGTTCTTGGGATATGTTCTAGCATCGAATCGCTCAAATGAAAAGAGGGTGAGCTCATAGATAGCATTAGCAGGGAAACCGAGCATCCAAGGCCTGACTGGAGGCGCGAGCAATGGCTAAACTTAAACGGCTTCTGGGATTTTGACTTTGACCCGGATGGCGTTGGGTTAGACGAGGGATGGCAAAACGGGCGCATCTACTCAATGAAGATAAACGTGCCATTCGGCTGGTCAACAAAGGCTTCTGGAATAGGCAAGGACTATAGGGGAGCGGCATGGTACGAGAGGAAGTTTTCTGCAGAGGAATCCTGGACTGAGAACGGAAGGCAGGTTTACGTCTACTTTGGCGCTGTTGACAACTGGGCCAGGGTATTCATTAACGGAAATGAAGTCCAGCTGGACGCGCCACAGGGGTACCTGGGGGAAATCATAAGCGGGCACAGGGGCGGGTACACGCCTATCGAGTTCAACTTAACGAAATACCTGAAAAACGGTGAGAACAGGCTGACTGTTTGGGTTGAGGACAAGGGGGTATACAACCAGCACTCGTATCCGGCTCTCATAGGAAAGCAGGGGCGGGAAGCGCCTTGCGGGTACAGCCAGACTGGCGGCATCTGGCAGACAGTGATGATTGAGTCCAGGGGATCCACGTTTCTTGGGTATGTCCACGCAAATCCTGACGTAGACAGAAAGAGCGCAACATTTGACATTGAGATAAACAACACGGCAAGCGAAGCGGTAAACAGCTTGACTGTGGATTTCAAGTTCACTCCGAAGAAGTACAACGCGACAACTGGAGAGGACGAGATAGTTGGAGAGACCATAACAGGGGCGTCTTGCGGATTGTTCGCCAAGTCCAAGGCCATAGCGAACTTTAGGGGAGGCGCGGCGATCCCGATGTGGGGGCAAAGCCTATGGAGCGACACGGATCCAAACCTGTATTGGGGAACTGCGACTTTGAAGAAGGACGGAGTGCCGATAGACAAGGTGCACATGTACTTTGGGCAGAGGAAGATAGAAGCGAAGAGCTGGACGCCGGGGTGCTCTTACATCTTGCTAAACGGGAAGCCTGTATACTTGGCCGGCCTTTTGGATCAGGGGTTCTGGATAGAGGGGCTATACACAGCTCCATCTGAGGAGGCCTTGCGCTTTGACATAGAAGCCATGAAGAAACGGGGCTTCAACCTGATCAGGAAGCATTTGAAGATCGAGGATCCGCTACAGTACACCTGGGCTGACAGGCTAGGATTTTTTGTTTGGCAAGACATGCCCCACGCGAACGCCATGAACATAGGGCAATACACGCCTGACGACTTGAAGGCGCCAGGAAGGGACATATACCTGGACTGTCTTGAGGGAGCGATGAGAAGGGATTACAACCGCCCTTCGGTGATAGCCATAATGCTCTTCAACGAGACCTGGGGGCTGGAGGCTGGATCTGGGGAGGCTAGCGAAAACTCGAACAAGATTTCAATAATGAAAGGGCACCAAAAAGAAAACGCTCCATCGGCCGGGACGCACATCAACAACGCTGACGAGATCCATTGGATCTCCAACTTGTACTATAGGGCGAAAGAGCTGCATCCAGGGATGCTGGTGGAGGATATGAGCGCTTGCAACAACGATCATATAAACCCGACAGACCTGAACACATACCACATGTATCCCAAGGGGTACAGAAATACTCTGGAGGCGGTATCGTTTCGCGAGAGCTCGGCTTACCCTGGCTCACCTGCCAACTTCCGCGAGGGGTTTGAGCAGCAAGGGCAGCCGTTGCTTAACAGCGAGTACGGCGGGGTGGCTTATGCCGACTTTGATTACGACGTATCCTGGTGCTTCAAGTACCAGACCGACATACAGCGCCAGCAGATCAAGCAGTGCGGCTATGTTTACACTGAGCCGTACGATATAGAGAACGAGAGAAACGGATTGCTTACCTGGGAACGCTATTCCAAAGTCATGGGATATGAAGAGATAGCCTGGGGCGGAGACATGAGCATAGCCGATCTAAACCAGCCAAACTACATTGGGCTAGACGGTGACCCCAACCCCCGCTTCGCTCCTGGGGACACATTCTCCAGGAATGTCATAGCTGTTAACTGGAGCGGTAACCAATACAAAAAGGCAGTACTGAAGTGCCGGTATGACGCTTCTGACCAATTTGGCAACTACTTTGACACTTGCATTAAGGATTTGGTCGGCCAGCCCATAAAGTTTGCGCCGTATGTGCAGGAGAAGAAGGTAATCCTGTTCTGCTTGCCTGAGATACGTTCCGCTGGAGTTTTAACGGTTTGGATAGAAGACGGAAACGGGCATAAGCTTGCCAAGAACTTCATAAACATAAACGCCTTGCCTAGCGAGGCAAGCCCAAGGGTGGAGCCTATAGGAGACAACTCTTATGTGCTGCGCCAGGCGGCGTACAACTCTTTCATGGGATCAGGAGAGATACGGCTAAGCTATGAATTGCCTATAGGCTTTAATCCAAGCAGCTTGAAGAGGCTTCGCATTCTGGCAGAAGTCTCATCGGTAAAAGGGGCAGTGGGGATCGACCCATACTCGCCAGAAACGCACTCCGGGTACTCCCAGACAGCAGAGGGCTATGAATTTCCCACTGACTTGACTGTATCCATAAACGGGCATGAAGTAACCACTGTCTTTGTTCCTGACAACCCAAGAGACATGAGGGGCGCTCTATCACTTGGCGCTCTGCTAGATGGGGCCAGCGCCTCCGATTTTGGCTACCTATTAAACCTCAATATTCAATCCGACTTGATTGAGGAAATAAAATCCGAAATAGCCAGAAGCAAAACTCTTATAGTTTCATATTCGGTGAAAGAAAACGCAGATCATAAAGGCGGCGCCAGGATCTACAACGAATCCGAAGGGCGATATGTAGTTTCTCCTTGCGTGGTGGTAAACCCCAGTGACGTGATTGCGAGAGACGCTTACAGGCCAGAAACCGAAAACTACTCAGTTGAAACCTTTCTGGATCGAGGCCAAAGCTTCACAGTCAGGGGAGGCTGCTTTGAAGTCGGGTATGCCGCAGGCACTGGCATTGTGTTAACGCACAAAAAAAGGCTCCTTGCCCAGGCGGCTGTCCCTGGAGGCAGAACCCACGTGCGCATTTCTCTCTTTGATGACAAGATCAGTGTTTGGACAAGAAACAACCCAGACCCAGCATTTGTTGTATACTGCGACGCTGAATTTGAAAACGGAAACATTGCTGGCGACGGGCTTGAGTTTGTGTTGACGATGTAGAGCAGATCTAAAGTTTTCTTAGCGGGAGCGGCCCGACAGGCTTCTGAGGCGGGCAACGGCAAGAATTGAGCGTTCTTCAGTAGAGGAGCGAAGGGGCAATTCCTTTCGCTCCTCTTTGGGTTTTGGAATAGGGGTTAGTACGGATTTTGGATTTGGGCTTTAGGCTTGGGGCTTTTAGCTATGGGCTTTTAGCTTTAGGCTTTTGTCTTTTGGTTTTCGAAAAAGCTATTTTATAGCCTTTCCTGTCAGCGTTGACTTTGCAGGATGTTTCAAATATCCGAGCCGAAAAGTCTGAATCAATAACAGATTTGAAATAGAAATATATTTTATATATTGTTTACAAATAAAATGAAACGTGATACGATATACTACAAATCTATGCATCCTAGCGGAGCGACACGCTAGCACATGTCATGCCAGCGCAAAGGAGTGAGGCCTAAATGAGTTCAATCAAGCTTGGCATATACCGCCACTTCAAGGGCAACTTGTACCAGGTGGTTGGCTTTGCCAAGCACAGCGAAACAGAAGAAGAGATGGTTGTATACAAAGCCCTTTACGGGGAACAGGGAACCTGGGTTCGCCCGGCTTCAATGTGGGAAGAGCTAGTTGAAGCGGAGGGAAAGACCGTAAAGCGGTTTGAGTACATAGGGTCTGAGGCACCCGATGTCTCTGAAACCAAGCCTCGAAAAAAGATAGTGTACTTCGACATGGACAATGTCATCGTTGATTTCAAGAGCGCGATCTTGGTGCTTCCTCCTAAAACGCTCCAAGAGTACGAAGGTTCGCTTGATGATGTCCCCTTTATTTTCAGCAAAATGATACCTATGCCAGGCGCGATTGAAGCCGTTAAGGCTATTGCGGAGAAATACGACGTTTACATACTCTCGACAGCTCCTTGGAAAAACCCGTTTGCGCTATCAGACAAGTTGGCATGGATCAAGGAGTATTTCGGTTCTGGGAATGACAGCCTATTTTACAAGCGGATCATCTTTTCTCACCACAAGGACCTGAACAAAGGGGATTACCTTATTGACGACAGGACAAAAAATGGCGCCGCTGAATTTGAGGGCGAGCTAATCCAGTTTGGAACCGAGGCTTTTCCTGATTGGGAGGCTGTTTTAAGGTACTTGCTTTAATGGGGAGCAGGGCAAGGCAAATATTTGAATTGATAATTTGCGGCCCATAGGCGAAATGAGAAGCTTGTTTCGCTCATTGGGCTGTGGCTTTGGATGCTGGGGTAGAGAGAAACAGCTGAGAGCCAAAGCGCCTGGTTGAGGCAGGTGACATGATCGTTTTGCTTAAATATGGCATATTTGACAAACAAAAAATATTAGCCACTGGACGAATTGAGTTTGCATTTATTCCTTGTATATTCGGAATTTTTCCTAATTAATCACGGCTAATTAATACGATTACATTATACTGGAATTTATCTTAAGAACATATTAGTTTTTACGCATATTTATTAATTTTATATGGTTTTAAAAAGCTCGATTTTGGCTTAATCTCAGGAAAAACTGCTCGTCGCAGATTTTTAAGTCTCATCTGAATTAAAAATCTGTTATAAACGTTAGTTCGACATAGATCGCTCCTGCTAGACACCCCGTCAGGCACAAAAAAACATTTCTCATTGTCCTTGGAGGTTCATCTAGAACTTTAAGGAGTCATTTTTGACCCTTTTAGACGTTTTCAGACCGAAAAAAATTTTTTCAAACTTCCTGAGAGGTTTGCCAAGAGCTTTGGCGCGTCTTTTCAGACCCATTTCGACCCTTTTAGACCCCTTCGAATCCCCTGCCAGGCAGAAAAAAATCTTTTCAAAACTTCCTTATGGGTCTGTTCTGGGCTTTTGGCGTGTGTTTTCAAGCCCGAAAAAACGTTTCCGAGCCTTGCTTCATTCACCTATCCTTCTCTAAAAATCGCCATTTAACGCTATTTGTTGAGCCACTCACCTGGATTTCGAGCGGAGCTTTCCTTCGACAAAAAGGATTCAAAAATTTTGCCACGTTTCTGTGACTCATTTTTCAAAGGTGTCGGCTTAGAGCATATCCCAAAATTCCTTAGGGGGCGAAGGAAAAATCCTGCGAAGGCTTCAACGCGGATTTTTCCGAGCCCTAAAATTAATTTTGGGATATGCTCTTAGACATTTTCACATTTTGACGTTGACGTTTTAGATCCGGTTCGGTATCGGTCCGATGACGGGCGGCTTTCAAGGAGGGCAACGATTCTGTTTCTTGGGATTGGAGGTATACAGAAATGTAGACAAGCATAGGTTGCGAGAGGGGGTGCCAGGATTTAAAGACGGGCAAGGATATGGGGGCTCTGAAAGGAGCGGAGTAAGCGTAAGTAACGGAAGGAGCGCATGGAGCGGAGCTTTGCATGTGCGAAGTACAATTCTGCAAAATAAGGGGGAGGGGTATGGTGAAAGTATATATGCGTGGTAGCGGCGCTATCCCAGTTATAGAGGGTTTCAGCAAAGAACTTGCAGGCATATGGTAAATCATATACGAAAAGAATTATCTTAAAAGGCATAAATCCAGGAATAAAAGTCTCATTAAGATAATTTACAAGCTGAAGAACTAATTTATTATACCAATTTTTGTATAGTTAATGTTCAATCTATGAGAATTTTTGTATGTCTTCTCCAATCATTGCACAAAATGCAATGTTTCTCATTGCGTTTTCTCCAATCATTACTCAAAGCGCAATGTGTCTACATTCCAGCTTCTCCAATCATTGTTCAAAATGAAATGTATATCATTGCATTTATTTCAGCCGATCATTGAACAAAATGCAACGTTGTTCATTGCATAATCCTCATGCAAACCATCGCAATCTAATAGCATTTCTCCAAACGACTGAACAAAACGCAATGCGTAACATTTCATTTTGTCCAAACAGGTTTCAAAAACGTGGTAACCAAAAATGAAACGTCAGATATCTCATTTCGATCAATCAGAAAATGATTTTTTAGCGCATGGCGTAGCTGTTAGAGATTGATCGATACAAATTCTATATCGGCATCATTTTTCAAAATATTAGCCCAGCGTCACGCAATAGGTCGAAATCTGACCGAATAGGTCGAATGGTGACGATCCAAAGCTATATCGCTCGACATATAGAGAACCTTAGCTTTATTCTTCTTAGGGGCTGGCTACAAGCGCTCAGTTAGGGGCTTGGGGGTAATTCAGCACCGGACTGGCTGAGTGGTAATAGTAATGCTCACCCAAGCTCAGGACATGCTCCAGCTATGTTCCTAAAAGATGTTTGTATAAGTATATCCATATTTTGCTTATAATGAGTAAAATCAAATGTTTAAAAATATATATTAGTTTGCAAACTAATTAATCGCATGTAAAATTCGGCTATATCCTTGCGTTCAAACAAGATCATCAAGTGCATATTTCGTAGAGGTATCGGATAGCGTTTGCCCAATGTTCAAGGGAAATCGCCAAAGTCCTAGCGAATGCTTCAAATTCGAACTTTTCTTTGGCACATCGGCTTTAATTGGGACTATGCCTCAAATACGAATAAGCATTCACATCAAATTTAGAAAGTCATCATCTCCAGCGCGAGCTTAACTGTCATAATGCCAAGCTAATCACGATGTAAAATTTCTGCAAAGCGCTGAAACAAAAACGAGGCGCTTCCCATGTGACTTTCGGAAGCCATAAACGCGCTTAAGGCAAGCGCTTAAAGCGCAGCGGAGGGGTAGGGGATCTGCGTATTTTTCATAATGTTTCTGCCTATGCAAATGCAACTCTCCTTATGCTATGCAGGAGCAAACTGTGCTATACACTACCAGCGCATGTCAGATAGGAGCAACCTGTTGCAAACAATAAGATTGATTTTAGGATATACTTTGTGACAATAAAGGAAAATTTCGAAGTAGGGGCAGCGCTAACGAGGCGTCAAGAGGCGCTTTTGACGCCTGTAAATTTGATAGATATTAATCTAGACATTAAATACTGTGATATTGCACAATCCATAGAAGTCGGAAAATTTTCATGCTAAAATGGAGGTAGCTTAAGTTAATCTATATATACAAAAGGTATGGAGGTTTCTGAAAGACATAAAAGTGCTTATTCTGAAATCCTAAGATCATATTTTCAAAATTAATTTTATGACTTTTCAGGAATTTTGGGATAAGCACTCAGACACGCTGGATAGCGTTTGTCCTATGTTCAAGGGCAAACGCAAAGTCCAGAAAAGGCTTCTACTACTAACAAGTTATATGATTACGATTTTCTTAGCGTCCATCAGTGTAAGCAGCATTTGTTTTCTTGTGCTTCTGCCATGCTTGTTCAGGCTTAAAGAGCAAGTGCTTGCGATAACGAGTGAACAATATGGATTTTTCTGTTTATGCACTATGCCAGAAATTTTCATTAATTTTGCATAGAAACATTGTTAATTAATATTCATAGATTGCATTGGCTATTAGAGCGAGCGCACCGCTTAAATTTAGAATCATATATCGATCCGCTGCGATAAAGATTCTAACCAACAGCTCGCAAGCATCATTAGCGTTATGTTCATCATCATTAGTTTGTTCTTTGTTTTCTCAAGTGCTCATTTTACTTACATACTCAAAATCGAAAAACTCGGGGAAACTATAGATAGATTTATAGCAGGGATGAACCATCAAATACAGGCTCCGGGAGGTTGCCATCATATGAAGAAACAGCGCCAGGGACACTACTGCCGCGCAACCGGCAAGTGCAGGGCAAAATATAGGCATACAGAGTTAAGTGGCGTTTCGAGCCTCGTCATCAACAAGAGGTTACCTGTACGCCAACCGAAAGAATTGCCTCCGAAAAACGACGATTTGTTTACCATTACCATCCAAGACGTCTATATGTATAACGCGGCGTTCGATGACTGCATCCCCGATATAGTGTTCGAAGAGATAGGCGAGATAGGCGATGTCGATGAACTTGACTACGACCTGAACAAAGAGGTCGAAGATGTTGAACTCAATACATTGCTTAACGAAGAAGTCTTCAGCCTAGAAAAATACACAGATATCGAATGCTGGATGTACTTCGACGACACAGACATATCTACCTGGAATTAGGTAAGGAAATGTCTTAAACGCTTCAATGCAGATCTTTTCAAGTACTATATCGGAGCGCTCTAAAGGAAAACGAGCGGATAAGGCTTTTACAACAAAAATCAGTTTAAACCGCGACTTCAAATGCGGACAGCAAGAGCAAGGTGTATGCAAAAATCGCTTACGCCTTGCTCTCGAGGAATTTGTTTGCTTATAAAGTTGAGAAAAATTTTAGTCATGAGCCATGCCTGTCACTGCCACAAGTGCCTCTTCAATGTGCGCAAACAATAGGCGGTAGGCTTTGCAAAAGTAATCTCTGCTGGCAAAGCTCTTGAATGTGTGAGACATGCAGCCGCCATGGCAGATTGAATTGTATTCACAATCTTTGCATAAGGTTGCCATTTGAGATGATCGACGGCTTAGGCTTTCTCTTTGAACTGAGTTCCAGATCTCACTGAATGGAGTGATTGCGGCATTTCCGTAGCAATGCTCTTTCATTCCAAGAAAATGATTGCACAAGCATACGTCTCCGTTTACGTTTACAGCCATCATGCCTCTTGTGCAATCCTCATGAAAAGTGCAGGTTTTGCCTGGGTTTTTGCCTAGCATGGAATGCATTATCTCTTCGAAGAAGGAGAGTTTTGGAGGGTTGTCATCAGCTACCCAGAGGTCAAACAAGTCAATCAGGAATTGAGCCAGCTTTCCAGGATCAGTGCAGGACGATATGGAGTTTCTATATTCGAACATTGGAGAAAATCCTACCTGATAGGCTTCTACCTGCTTGGCGAATTTATAGTACCTCTGCGCATCCATGTTGAAGTCATGGAGAACTGATATGACTCCCGTATACATGCCAGCAAGCTTTAGCTTGTGGAGTTTTTCTGTGACAGCGGCATAGCTTCCTTTTTGGGATTTGAAGCGTCTTGTCTGATCATTGATCTCTTCGTCTCCATCCAAGCTGCCGCCGATGCTGCACTCATTCTTTTTGAAGAGCTCTATCAGCTTGTCATCAAGCATTGTCAGGTTTGACTGCATGCCTTTGTATATCGGCCTGTCGAGGCTATCCAAGAACTTAAATGCTTTATTAAAGAAGCTATATCCGGCCAAGAGGGGCTCCCCTCCATGGAAGATGACGCAGAGCGGTGTTTCCCTCGGGAAGTAAGAGTCCATGTTTTTCATGTACGCTTCAAAGACTTCAAAGCTGAGTGTTTCCACAGCGCTATGATCCCTGAAGCAGTATGAGCAGTCCATGTTGCATGAGTTAGATGTTATTGCCAAGACTGTGACAGTTTCGCCTGGCGGGTAAAAATCCATGGTTTTCACTTCCTGTCATGATAAATGACGAATTTTTAATTGCATTTTTAAATATAGGCAAAATTCCTGGCAGATGCTTCAACGCCGGACTTTGCAATTAATTTTGAGATATGCTCTTAATCATAGGGTTTTTCTGCGATATGCCTTTTCTTAAACCTTGATTTCATGACCTTTATGAAGCTATTGTTGCAGACGCTACTTTATATTTTAACGCGCTTTGTTCCTTAGAATAATCTGCGACCTTCGACTAGGGGCTACCGTTATTTCCCCTAAGGGTCAAGACAAGAGTATGATGGCAAGAAATTTAGTTGTCAGGATCTAAACCCTGCTTTTTTCGAGAAAAGTCGGGCAAGACGAATAAACTGCTTGCAATCATTGGATTCATGACCACCAGTCGAAGGTCTCAGACCTTTGTGTTTGAGCGGATTCTGGATAACAGAGGTTTTAACCGAGGTGGCGCCTCTGTCCTCTGTTATCTCAGATCAGCCCTTAGTGCATATCCCAAAATTCTTGCATGGCTACTGAAAAGGCAAGCGATGCTCTTAACTTCTGGCCTTTCAGAACCATAAGCTTAATTTTGGGATATGCTCTTAGACGCCTCCCAACACGCAGAGGCAGTTGCCGTGTTTGCTGTAGATTGCGTGCTTTGTGTAGGCGTCGTATGCGGTGATGCGGTCGTCTGAGCAGCCATCCTCGATCTCCAGCTGCTCTTTCAGTACCCTTCTCAACGCCACGGACTCGACCGTTTCGATTTCATCCAAAGTCATCGTCATGGACGGCATGAGATCATCCTTTCTCTATATTTTTTTTATTGCGCCTATCTCGAAATCCACGGCAGCACAAATCTCGTGATAGACAGGCTTCCATAAGCGGCAGAAAAAATCCGCGAGGCCTTCTAAACCTTTAAATGAAACAGAGAGATAGGAGCAGCTGGTTATGCGGCAGAACCTATTGAAATCGCAATCCAAGCACTCATTCTTTGATATGGTCTCCCACGCGCAATCCAAGCCGCAAAACTGGTTGAATGTTTCGGTTTCCAAGTAGTTGCCGATAGCGTACTTTTCGTTACCTATTAGAAGAGGACACCGGTATATGGTTCCGGTAGGGCCTATGTTCAACCTTGGATTAGCTATAGCCGGAAGCTCAAGGATTCCAAGCTTAGCTTTGATCAAGTCTATGAAAAACGGTATTTCAATCGAGTTGGTTTTAAGCCAATCATGAAAAACATCTATAGCGCCTCTACTGAACTTCTCAGGATCAGGCAGCACGGCATATCCAGCGGACTTATTGAGCCCTGCTGGTATGATAGGGGCGAACTCCCAGTTAAATTTGTAATTGGCTTTCATGAAGTCGTACATTTCCACTAGCTGGCCTTCATTTTCATTGGATACAGTAGTGCGTACATAGACATCCTTATATCCAAGCTCTCTAAGAAGATTGAGCTTGGAAACCACTAAGGCGCATGAGTTGCATCGGTTGCGGTCTGACTCAGTATGAATCGTGTCCAGGCTTGTTTTGATAGTCACATGGTTATCGCCAAGCAATTCTATGAATGCGTTATCCAGAAGAAGGGCGTTGGTGGATACGGTATTGCTGAATCTTCCAGGGTAGCGCTTCTCTGACTCAAAGATGCGGGTGAAGAAGCTTTTACCCAGGATCAAGGGCTCTCCTCCATGCCAAAGGATAGAGCAAACTTTGCTTGAAACTGCGTAATCCAGCCAATCCATCAACTTATCGATTTCCTCTAATGGGAATTTGACTGGAACTCGTTCCTCGACGTTGCAATAGGTGCATTGCAGGTTGCAGCTTGTCGTTAGCTTAACTATTACATCAAACGACTTCATATCTTCCCTCTTTCCAGGTATTGCTTTTATTGAAAACTCATAATAACCGGATAAGCTTACATTCGCGATTAAATAATCATCCTATTTCTCGAGCTAACTGGTTTGTTAAACATGTTCTGCCTACGTGGCTAGATTGCTCAGCGCATTCATGGGATGATTTTATTATACCAGAATGATTTTCTGGGCTGTAATTCTGATTTTACCTTGTACGCTGGGGCCTATTGACCATTTTCAGTTGGCATGTATAGATTGCTCATCGCACCCATGGGATGATTTTATTGTACCAGAATGATTTTTTGATCTGTAATTTGAATTTTACTTTGAACGCTGAGGCCTATTGATTATCAGGATATATTTGTCATGGGTAGATTGCTCAATGCATTTTGGGCATGATTATATTATATCAGAGTGATTTTTGGGTCTGTAAATTGAATTTTACCTTGAACCCTCATCAAACTTACATAAGGGATTCCTCTGTAGCACAGGCCCTACTCGTTATTTGGATCAAAGTGCGCGTAACCATGGATTATGAGCTGCCAAAATTTTAGCCCTCTCTAAATTCCATGGTCGAATATGACAAATTATTAGTAAATCAAAGTCGCAATAAAAAAGGCCCGTGCCAACGGCATTAGAGCCGATGGTGCGGGCATTGGGTATTCGAGGCTTCGTAAGGATCGAGTGCGTTGGTTCTATCAGCTTACCAAGAGCATTCAAGCCATCAATCCATGTCTTTGAGCAGCTACTCGTTCTTACTCAGCTTTAACGCCTACTGCTTTTAAAAGCTTGTTTTTGTCAGCTTCGCTCATGTTGATCTCATCTTTAAAGAACTTCCAAACAGCTTCCTTCTTCAAGAAAAGTTTCATATATGCCTCTATTTCACTGGGCTCTTGGGAGGCTTCGCGGATGATGGCCTCGCAAGCATTCTGGTCAGGTTTATCTTCTGCGTAAGCTCTGAGCCATAAGTTCTCTTCATATCGCAATTCCTTGCACATCACCAGCTGCACGAGGAATCCACATACCTGGATGTGGACGAGGCCTTTGGAAACGGTCTTCATGGGGTAGAAAGAAGCCCTTTCATTCAGGTCTTGGAAAAGCTTTTCGGGACGATCAATTAAGATAGCTGAAGTCGTCACATTTTCTAGGTCTATTTTTGCCTTTGACGCATGAATAAAGGCTTCTCCTAAGAGCAATTTGAAGTCTCTAAAATCGAAGCTTTCTGATCCAGCCTTAATCACGAGCAAGTTGTGAGAGCGAAACGCCTTGCAAATGTTGTAATTGAGCTTAACTCCATCTTTGAGGACGATAATAGCATCCGACATCACAAGCTCAGTCGTGATTGGATTATTCCTTTTGATATCCACTTGCTTTCCGTTTGGATCTTTTTCTAGCTCATGCTTGAGTCCTGAAAAAATCGCTTCAGTATGTAACTTCGGGAATCTTTCAGCAGCCAACAGTACAGCTCTCTTCCTTATATCTCCCAGATCGCTAATAAGATACTCCTCAGTCTCATTCATCATATCACTCCCCAATTCTGCTGGCTATATTTAAACTTTAACAAATTTCAAGATTAGTTATCGGAAGCGGATCCGCCTTGCTTGAAAGGCGGTCAACTAAAAGAGCTCCACATCAAACACTCGTTAGGTAGAGGGGGTATACTTCAACCACTATGTGGTAAACGATTGATGCTTTTCTGGCGGATGCTTTAACGCCGGTCCTTCAAGCCACGGTATTGATTTTCTGATTGCTCATAATACAAAATCAATCCGTTCGCTTCAATTGTATCAGATTTCCCTGATGTGTCAACAGTGTCCAGATAGTAGATTTGAATGAAGAAAGGCTAAATTACGGCACTTTCAAGATCAGCTACCTAATTCAAGAGCGTCGAACGTAAGATCTCCTCTAAGATCCATGGTAAATCACGTTTACTGGCAGTGAGCGCTGACGCTTAGTCCTAGCGCACGTTATTGAAAAGAAACGAACGCGATATCAAGAATATCTTGACATCGCGCTTAAAAATTGAGAATTAGTTAAAGAAAACCTCAGTTATGCAAGTATCTTCCCATTTCAATCCTGGGTAGACATCTTCGATCTGCAACTTTAAACTTTTAGTTCTGTGAGGATTTGATAATACATGACGATCTCCATCTGAATAAATCAAGTC
>JAISWZ010000355.1 GCA_031270945.1 Clostridiales bacterium
CTGACTTGAGCTTCTGCATAACCTTGGTCCGCGGACATCCGGAGCCATTTGACTGCTTCAGAAGGGTTCTGTTCGACGCCAGTTCCATCTCTATACATGGTCGCAAGGTTGAATTGACCGCGAGCATACCCTTGTTCCGCCGCTTTGCGGTACCAACGAACAGCCTCGCTTAGATCTTTTGTTACTCCGGAGCCAATGTGGTATAGATATCCTAAGCTGACTTGAGCATTTGCGTAACCTTGGTCGGCGGCCACGCGTAACCATTTGACTCCTTCAGAAAGGTTCTGTTCGACTCCAGTTCCATTTATATACATGACTGCAAGGTTTTTTTGACCGTAAGTGTTGCCTTGCTCTGCCGCTTTGCGGTACCAACTAACAGCCTCGTTTAGATCTTTTGTTACTCCAGAGCCAATTTCGTACTGATACCCCAAGTTGGATTGAGCATCTGCGTCACCTTGGTCGGCGGACATCCGGTTCCATTTGACTGCTTCCGAAGGGTTCTTCTCGACACCTTTTCCAATCCTATACATGTTCGCGAGGTTATATTGACCAGTAGCATTGCCCTGCTCTGCCGCTTTGCGGTACCAACGAACAGCCTCGCTTAGATCTTTGCTTACTCCGGAGCCGGTTTCGTATTGATATCCCAAGCTAACTTGAGCAGTTGCATAACCTTGGTCGGCGGCCATGCGGAACCATTTGACTGCTTCCGAAGGGTTCTTCTCGACGCCATCTCCATTTTCATACATGACTGCAAGGTTGAATTGACCGGTAGCATCCCCTTGTTCCGCCGCTTTGCGGTACCAATGAACGGCCTCGATTAGATCTTTTGTTACTCCGGAGCCAATGCCGTATTGAGACCCCAAGTTGCAGATAGCCGCAGCATAGCCCTGTTCAGCTGACTTTCTGAACCACTTGACTGCTTCAGAAGGGTTCTGTTCGACTCCAGTTCCATTTATATACATGGCCGCAAGGTTGTTTTGACAGCGAGCATTCCCTTGTTCCGCCGCTTTGCGGTACCAACGAACTGCCTCTTTAAGATCCTTGGTTACTCCGGAGCCAATGTCGTATTGATACCCCAAGCCGGATTGAGCAGCTGCATAACCTTGGTCGGCGGCCAGGCGAAACCATTTGACTGCTTCAAAAGGGTTCTGTTCAACGCCAAGACCTTTGCTGTAGCACTTTCCCAAATTGTATTGAGCTTCTGCATAGCCCTGGTCAGCTGACTTTCTAAACCATTTGACCGCTTCTGAGAGGTTCTTCTCATAGAAAAGCCCGTCTTGATACATTACCCCAAGTCGGCATTGAGCTGAGGCGCTGCCTTTGTTAGAGGCTTGAACAAAGAGGTTAGCGGCTTCGGAATAGTTCTGAGCGATGCCATCTCCATTACAAAACTTCATGCCTTGGTCATACAGGCTTTCAGCAGTATCGCTTTGAACTTCCACTTTCGGTTTTTCTATTGTTGTCCCCAGAAGGCCGCTGTCATCAGCATTCCAGCCAAGTCCATAGGTAAAGCAGTTGACTATGAATTTCGCCTTTTCTTCGCTTGCGCCGCCTTCCTCTTTAAGGCAACGCAAAGCAACGTTTACTGCAGTTATACGGTCACTCAGGTTTTCTGATTTATGCGCTTCATAGAAACGTTTTCCCAAATCAAACTCAGAGACTGCGGACTCAATCCATGTCCGCTCATTCGGAAAATCCGTTGCAAAATCGGACAGCAGTCCCGTAAATGCCTTGTCCGCAATTACAGAGGGGCCATGAAGGTCTACAATGCGTTTAATCGCGTCTGCCATGTCTTTGACTTTGCTTTGGGAAACGGGAAGCATGGCACCGCAGAATGGGCACTTTGTAACTGACTTGCTGAGGTTGTCTGGCTCATTCCATTCGCTGTGGCAACTTGCGCAAACTATTTTCATGATCACATTCCTTTGATGAATTCTTTTTTGGATTGAATCATATGAAGATAACATTAGTGGTTTCTGTGTATATGAGTGCATATCCCAAAATTAATTTTAAACCTTAGAAAAGCGGCGATACAAAGCCATGAATTTTGTGATATGCACCTATTGTAATTTTACATATATAGATCGTATAATGGTTTTTGATATTAATCATTGCATGATGAAAATTGCTTTTCCGATGAACTAGTTATGCAGATTGCTCTTAGTGCATATCCCAAAATTCCTAAATAGGCGCAGCGAAAGTCATCGCGATGCTTTAACGCGTGACTTTCGCAAGCCCTAAAATAAATTTTAGGATATGCTCTTAGCTCTTAAATTCCTTTTTGGGCTGCCATTTTGTACCACTTAGTTGCTTCTTCGTCGTCCTGTTTTACGCCTGTTCCATTGCTATACAAGAGCCAAGGGCGGCTTGCCCGCGAGCATACCCTTGTTCCGCCGATTTGCGGTACCAACGAACAGCCTCGCTTAGATCTTTAGTTACTCCGGAGCCAATGCGGTATAGATTTCCCAAGCTATACTGAGCAATTTTGTGACCTTGTTCGGCGGCCAGGCGGAACCATTTGGCTGCTTCAAAAGGGTTCTTTTCAACGCCAGTTCCATTTATATATATGACTGCAAGGTTGTATTGCCCGTAAGCATTGCCTTGCTCCGCTACTTTGCGGTACCAGCGAACAGCCTCGCTTAGATCTTTGCTTACTCCGGAGCCGGTTTCGTATTGATATCCCAAGTTGCAGATAGCCGCAGCATAGCCCTGTTCGGCTGACTTTCTGAACCACTTGACTGCCGCTGAAAGATCTTTTTCGATTCCGATTCCATTATTATACATGACTGCTAAACAATTTTGACCTATGGCGTTTCCTTGCTCAGCGGCGGTACGGACCAGGCTCACCGCTTT
The DNA here is from genome assembly GCA_031270945.1 of Clostridiales bacterium. Taxonomy (GTDB): domain Bacteria; phylum Bacillota; class Clostridia; order Lachnospirales; family WQUN01; genus JAISWZ01. The sequence goes on from JAISWZ010000355.1 coordinate 2,854, forward strand.
GCCAAGGTCTTTGTCGACTCCTGAACCATGTTCATAACAAACCCTAAGCTGACTTGAGCTGGCACATATCCCTGATCCGCAGATTTTCGGAACCAATTGACTGCTTCAGAGATGTTTTTTTCGACACCAAGGCCTTTGTAGTAGCACCCTCCCAAATTGAATTGAGCCTCGGCACAGCCCTGGTCAGCCGACTTTTTAAACCATTCGACCGCCTCTGAGAGGTTCTTCTTATAGAAAAGCCCGTCTTGATACATTACCCCAAGGCGGCATTGAGCTGAGCCGCTGCCTTTGTTAGAGGCTTGAGCAAAGAGGTTAGCGGCTTCGTAATAGTTCTGAGCGACGCCATCTCCATTAAAAAACTTCATGCCTTGGTCATACAGGCTTTCAGCGGTTTCGATTTTAACTGTTTCTTTAGGCTTCTCTTTTGTTGTCTCTGGAAGACCGCTGGCATAGGGTCGAGAGATACAGAAAGCATGCAAAGGAATGCTACTAGCATGGATATCCGTTCTGGCCAACGCTGATCCTATTATACCACACATATTAAATCGTGTATAGTGTTTTAGAGAAAGATAAAGAAATTATTAAAAACTATTTTACCAAAAAAACATTCGACAACGCTAAGCGCCATTTGACTGATTGTGGTTAACTTTCAGAGCTCGAAGCTAAAATCGACGAACGATATAATTGGCAAAGAAAAAGCGGATTCAGCTGGGTGGCTGAATCCGCTATGCTGCGCATTTCCCAAGAGCTTTTGCGGTTGCGATTCGGAATATAACAAGGTTAAATTAAAGTTTTGAATCTATGCTTGCTTCACATAAACCGAATCCCCCAACGCGACTGCGTTGGGGGATTCGTCTTTGCGCTTTAAACAGAGTACAAGTGACTTATGCTCTTATGTATGCGTTGCGTTTTGTCCTCGCCTTCAATTGCCGCCAGCCTCGCCATTCCCCTGCTTATTGCTCCTTGCCCTTGCTTCCTCAATAGCCGCGTTGACAAGCTCTTCTCTAGCTCCTGTTCCAATCATCATTTCTCGCATGGCCGTCCAAAACGCGTCTGCCTCAGCCTCGCTCATATCCATATCCGTCATTATCTTTTGCAATGGCGCAATAGGAAGGCCGGCTGCATCCAAGCCAGGCTCCGCAGACTTCAATGCCGTTATCTTCCCATTGCCGCTTATTACAAATCGAGTTGGGCATGTTGCGTAAACTTTGTTTACCAGCGAATCACGAACCGCGTCAAAAAACTTCCGATCTGATTTCCTTTTCTCTTCCAATATAGCGATTAACTGGTAGTTGATTGAAACCTCCTGAAGAGAGGCGTCAGGGATTGGCTTGACAGTGCTCGCTTCAATCACGGAAGGGATTATCCTGGACACTTCGCATAGCGCTTTCAAGTCTGCCTGAAAGCATTCAAGCAACAAATCGGAGCAGTTCTCGCCAGCAAGCACCGCGTTGTCATATGCATCTGACAAGTCCTGGATCGATTTCACTACAAGGCTTTTGATGTTAAATGGGTATTGGCCGACATCGCCGTTTAATAGCGCATCTAGCCCGTTTGTAGCTTCACGCCACGCAACAGGGCTTTCCACATCTGTCAATCCAACCAGGTAGTCAGTTGTGCAGCCAAGAGCCTCAGCCATTCTTGCAAGCTTGTCTGAATCTGGCGTCTTGGCGCCCCGCTCATAATTCGATATTGATTGCTGGGAAACATCGGAGTGATCACCAAGCTCAGCCATCATCCAGCCTTTTCTCATGCGAAGATCTTTTATTCTCTTGCTCGTAATCGGGTAAATGATCTCACCTTCCTTTTTGATTATAAGAAGATATCCCAAAATCAACTGCGATTACTGGTTATGTCTGGCATTGAGTTCGCCAGGACTTTGACGTTTTGCCCTTGAACATTGGGCAAACGCTATCTGTAGCCTTTACGGAATTTTGGGATATGCACTTAATATATCACAATTAAAGGCTCTAAACAATACGTTGATGGTCTAGTTTTGATCCCATTCAATGCCATTATCAAGAAAGTTATTAAAATAATTTCAACACTTTCAAGTTTCGGGCAATTAAAAGTTGTTAAACTTTATTTGAATTCGTAAATAGGATTTTCATAAACCTTGATATAACAAAGGTTCTTGATTTCCCAAGCCTGTTTTCTTAAAAAGTTAACTTTTTAGTAACTGGATTTTCTATAAGGTTATATTTGGATAATATTCTCAGATTACGTAGTAATCGCTGGCAAATCCAGCCACGAAGACGCTTTCATCGCATAACGATCCGAATAACCTCCTAATAGCCTCAAATGCAAAAGGACTGGCATCCGCCAGTCCTTTTGCTTTTCTTGGATATCCAAAAACCTTTTATCACTAAAGATTCAGCGCCGCTCTCTCGCAATTACTGCTCTTCTCCCTGTCCAACCAACTGGGCCCACTCATTGAACCTGTGCAGTATGGCCACGATCTGCGCTCTGGTCAGAATATCCCTAGGCCCTATCTTGTTGTTGCCGTATCCCGTCATAATGTCTAGCTTATACCATAACTGCAAGGCGTTCATGGCATAAGGCGCTATCTCTTCCTCGTCTCCGAAGATAATGTACTGTTGAGTCACAGTCCATCTCAAGTCTATGAGCCTTGCGAACCTGTCAAGCATTACAGCGAAATCCTGCCTGGTTATTTGAACCTCCGGGCTAAACAGAGATCCGCCTGTGCCAACAGAGATTTCGTTTTCCTGAGCCCAAGAAACGGCGTCAAAGTAGTAGCTTGAGTTCAAGACATCGTTAAATGAAGCTGTAAGCGCCGGTTTCGGGGTTCCTATCAGCCTGTGCAGCATAGAGATCGTCATGGCCCTTGATACAGGAGTATTAGGCGCAAATACGCCATCTGCCGCTCCTGATGTTATCCCGTTCTTGAAAGCCCATTCCACATCCTTGGCGAACCAGTCTGTGCTTTTCACGTCAGAAAGCTCAGGAACTTCTAATTCCTTCGGCACCACAACCACCAAAGCAGAGTCTGAAGTATACGCTTTATCAGCTGGCGTTGCCGCTATAAGCGCTTGTCCTGCCGCCACTCCAGTAACCTTTCCGCCTTGGTCCACTTTCGCTATCTTTTCATCTGATGATTCCCAATCCAGCGCCTTGTTCTTTGCGTCTGCCGGGAACGAATACTCCAAATCCGCGCTGTCTCCAACCGATATTTTCCAATTCTCCGGCGCTTTTATGGCAAAATCCTCGCCCTCCGCCATCACTGACGCCGGAAAGGACGCGATCAAAAGAACAAATGCCATAGCTATTGCCATTTTTCTAAGCTTCATATCAAACCCTCCTTTTAAGCTGAGGCCCTTTAGGAACCGTTGTCCAAGAGCAATGCGCTAAGTTTTAAGCTTCTTAAACTTTTGCGGTAACCGAGCCAATTTATCCTAATAAAGCCAGCCCTCTTGTCAAATAGCCTTCTTTATCTTATTAATCGGAAGGTTGAAGCAGTGCAGGTGAAAAAAGCTGTAAAGCTTCAAGGCCTCTCCGTGCTTGACTCCGCCCTGCTTGCCGAATAACCTGCCTTGGAGCTCTATAGCTCCCAAAAGCTCGGGATCCATCTGGGATACATGCTTTTTCATCGCTGAAATCTTCTTCTCCGCGAAATTCGTAATGTCCACTATCACATTGGGCTCGGCAGTGAAGTATTGGCCAAGCACTTCCACTTTCCATGGATCGCTTGGCTTTCCGTAAGGATAGAAGTTGCATACGGCATCCATTACAGCCATCCTAACCGCTTGCCCGACTTTCAGGTGATCCCTGTGGCATTCGTTTGTGAGGGTTGGATCCACGGAGAATACAGCGTCAGGCTTAAGCTCTCTAATCCGCTCAACCAATGCGTCTGAGATCTGCTCTACGGTTGCGCTTGTCTTGTCATCAAACCCCAAGAACCCCGCGCTTTTCGCTCCAAGCTCCGAAAGTGCGGCCAGCTGCTCATTCTGCCTTACAGTCAGCCCATCCTTCCATTCTGATTTAGGGCAGACGCTCCTGTCATCCGTAACGCACATTCCGTACACTTCAACCCCTTGAGCAACCAGCCTGGCCATAAGCCCTCCAGCGCCGATCTCGTTGTCATCTGGATGCGGCGCAATGAACAGCGCCTTCTTTATCCCAGTTATCGAGGGAGGATTCAGCATTTCAAGACCCATATTAGCCTCCTTAAAGCCCGATCATCTCGTATTAGCCCGTTTAGCAAGTTTTTCTCTTTCTTTTATTAAATCCCTATCATCTCTATTGCCCGTTTCGCAAGTTTTTCTCTCTTTTTATTAAATCCCAATCATCTCTATTACCCGTTTCGCAAGTTTTTCTCGCTCTTCTTCTCCAAGCTTCAAGCCCCCTAGCTCCAGCGCCCAAAACAGCGCTCCAGCAACGGGCGGTATGCTTAGCCGCGAGATCTGGTATCCAGGATTTTCGCCTGGCGGGTTCAAGCTTTCCTCAAGAGCCTTAACAGCAGCCATGCATTCGCACTTGGTAAAGTTTCCGCCCGCCAATGTTACCTGCACAGGCTTCTCCAACCCAAGATCCTCAGCGGCGCACCTTACGGAAAGCGCGTAGTCTCTTCCTGAATTCCC
>JAISWZ010000409.1 GCA_031270945.1 Clostridiales bacterium
GTAAAACCGGCTATCCTGCCATGAGAGTAAGAGGCGTTGTAGCTGGCAAAGCAACCAGGGATATTGACTCCAGCGGGGCAAGGCATACAGTAAGAGCAACCAGTGCATGGGATCTTGTCTGTAGATCTGAAAATCTCAAGGACTTTGCTGTAGGCTTGCTTTTCTTCTTCCGTGAGAACGCCGGGGGTAGCGTCCGAAGCCGACTTCAAATTGTCTTCTAGCTGAGGCAGCGCGTTCATTCCTGAAAGCACGACAGTCACTTCAGGCTGGTTCCATAGCCAGCGCATAGCCCAGGCGGCAGAAGAGCGATCAGGAATCACTTTTTGGAATTCCGTTAATGCGGCTGGCGATAGTCCCGTAGCCAACCGTCCGCCCAGAAGAGGTTCCATGATAATAATTGGCATATGCTTGTCTGCGGCCATCTTCAAACCCGAAACCCCAGCCTGGTAGGTTTCGTTGGCGTAGTTGTATTGAATTTGGCAGAAGTCCCAGTCATAGGCGTTAAGTAACTTTTCAAACTCATCCTTGACGCCATGGAAAGAGAATCCTATCTGCTTGATCTTGCCTTCGGCCTTCTTCTTTCGAATCCAATCCTTGATGCCGAGATCGCAGAGCTTGTTCCAATGATCAAGGGTACTAAGGTTGTGCATCAGATAGTAGTCCAGGTAGGTAGTGGAGAGAGCTGTAAGTTGGGCGCTCAGGAACTTATCGAAGTCAGCGGTTGCGTTACAACTGTATATCGGGAGCTTTGTGGCTATGAACACTTTGTCCCGTACGTTGTTCTTGGCTAGGGCTGTCCCTAATGCGGTTTCTGATCCTGGATAAATGTAAGCGGTGTCAAAGTAGTTGACGCCAGCCTCTATCGCTCGCATGATCAGCGCCTCAGATTTTTTAAGGTCGATCCCGCTTATGTTTCGTGAAAAGCGCATACACCCAAAGCCCAAGACAGAAAGCTTGTTTCCAGATCTTTCATCGATTCTGTATTGCATATCCTTCCCTCGCAATCCTTTAGAATGCCTGAGATCGGTTGATGATGTGTTTGGCAGAGAGTAATTAGGGGGAAAATGTCCTACCATCTCTAAATTACATGGTGAAAATATCCTCGAATTATTAAATTATACCAATACAGATTTGCCCAGCGCTACGAGTAGGGCGCTGGACGCGACAGTAGGCTATAGTGTTGAAATAAACGCTCTTTTAGATGAATGGTCGAAAGGTTCAAACGCTTAAACTATAATATCAGAATTACTCTGAGGTTACAACATTGGGAAAGAAAATCGAGACGAAAGGAGTGTCAGCGCGGTTAGCAGACGAGGGGTGCTTGGATGAAGGCAAAGAAGGGCTGAGTGTGTTCGAGGCGCTGAAGCGAGTAGGGTAGGGCGCTGTTGCGCAGAGGCTGTTGGCAAATGATTGCAGAAATAACAAAAAAGAGCCTGAGAAAGGCTCTTTGCTTTAGAAATAGGGCGCTTGGGCGCTGGCTCTCCAGTTTCAGGGTAGTCTGCTGGATATCAGTCCATAACGAAAACCGGTTTCTAATCCACAGATTGCCAGGCAGTCTCCAGCGCCACTTCCATCATCTCTGCGAAGCTCTCCTGCCTCTCAAGCGCTGTAAGCGACTCGCCGGTGAAGATGTGGTCGGAAACCGTAAGGATGGACAGGGCTTTCTTGTGAAGGTTCATTGCTGTCCAATACAGTCCTGAAGTCTCCATTTCAACGGCAAGGATTCCCATGTCCCTGAACTGGGCGGCGGCTGTGGAGTTGGCGTTGTAGAAAGTATCTGACGTGAAGACTTGTCCGACGGAAGCCTTGATGTTCAGCTTTTCGGCGGCGTCAGCCGCTAGCTTCAAGAGAGAGTAGCTGGCCGTAGGCGCTAGCTTTCCAGGGAAAGAATACTGGGCGTCGTAGTTGGAGTTTGTGGATGCGCCCATAGCGATAATGACATCCCTGGGCTTAATTTCATCGCTCAAAGCGCCAGCGGATCCGATGCGGATGATAGAGTCAACATTCAGGAACTTGAAGAGCTCGTAGGCGTAGATGCAGATGGAGGGCACACCCATGCCGCTTCCCATGACAGAAATCTTCTTGCCGTTGTAAGTGCCAGTGTAGCCCAGCATGTTCCTGATCGTATTGAAACAGATTGGGTTCTGAAGGTACTTCTCAGCCAGAAACTTTGCTCTCAAGGGGTCACCGGGCATTAGGACGCATTTTGCGACGTCGCCATTCTTTGCGGCTATGCTTTCGGAGGGGCTTGTAGAAGACATTGTGGTTCTCCTTTCGATATGTGGAGTAGGCGCCAACTAAGCTAAAAAGTAACATAAAATGTTCTACGGCTTATGCGAGAAATCAAAGGGCGGCCTGAAGATCCCCTTTTCAGTAATGATGCCTGAGATCAAGGAATGGTCAGTTACGTCAAAGGCGGGGTTGAAACAATTAGCGCCTGCAGGTGCCATAGGCTTTACATAGTGCTTGGTGCTTATCTCACTAGGATCCCTGTCCTCGATCTCTATCTCAGATCCAACAGCGCAAGACAGATCAAGGGTGGATGACGGGCCAAGGACGTAAAATGGTATTCCGAAATACTTGGCTAGAATGGCAACGCCCATGGTTCCGATCTTGTTGGCGGCGTCTCCATTGGCGGCTATCCTGTCACAGCCTACAAAGACGTGGTTTATCCAGCCCCTCTTCATTGCTGAAGCGGCCATGTTGTCACAAAGGAGGGTAGCGTTTACGCCAGCCTTCATAAGCTCGTACATGGTCAGCCTTGCTCCCTGAAGTAGAGGCCTTGTTTCGTCAGCATATACCCGAAGGTTCAATCCTCGCTCCTGCCCAAGAAGGATAGGGCCCAGCGCTGTGCCATAATGGGATGTGGCAAGCGGCCCTGCATTGCAGTGAGTAAGGATGCCATCTCCGTCTTTGAGAAGAGACAGCCCGCTCTCTGATATCGAAAGGCACATGGCAACATCTTCATCGTAGATGGCCTTGCATTCCTTTTTGAGAGCGCTTCTGATCTCGTCAATAGGCGTTACATAGGCTTTGTCCAGCATCCTCTTTAACGCCCAGCTGAGGTTGACTGCGGTTGGCCTGGTTGAATTCAGGACGGAGGTGTAGCGCCTAAGCGCTGATATGAATCCTTCTTTGCTTTTGCTCTTGACGCTAAACGAGAGGGCGCATAGGCAATGAGCGGCGCAGATGCCAATAGCGGGAGCGCCTCTTACCCTAAGCGAGCTTATGGCTTCAACCATCTCATCGAGAGTCCTAAGCTCAACTTCCTTTTCTTCGTTTGGCAGAAGGGTTTGATCGATTATAAAAACGCTTTTCGAATCGGGGGAAAGTCTTATATTGTCCATGATGCCATCTCCTTGATGCGCTTAAAAATGCTTGGACTATTCAAGGCCACCAGTATTATAACTCAGAGTTGGGAGGGATACAAGGACAGTAACGAAGAATGAGCAGGAGGGGTCGGTTTTGCATGGGCGCGATCCATGTCGGCAAGGAGGTAACTCTTGAAGCGTGGATTTTTCAGAAAAGCATAAGCAAACTTCTCAAGAGCAATGGTGAAATTTGAAAATATTAGGAACATAAAAAAGCCTGGAGTCTGCCTCCAGGCTTTGTTTATATGATGTGATTACTCGGCGGGACTGATGCTGATTTCGCCGTCGGTTCCAACAGAATATACTGCGCCAAGAACCTTCTCGAAGAAGGATACAGGCACATAAGTTACTCCGTCCTGAAGCTCAGGAGCGGACTCAAGCGGAACAATAGCGTCACCAACGCTATACTCGTTCTTGCCAATGGAGATGGTTGTAATAACATTTGCGCCACTCAGAATGGAAATGAGCTGAAGCTCGCCATTCCAGCCGACATTGTATCCAAGGTCTTCGGCATATTTTCTAAGAGGAACTTTCACGATTTCTTTAGGTGTCTCGTCAACAGCTGGTGCTTCTTCCTCTTCGCCAGGAGCGGCTTCTTCTTCAGCGGCTTCCTTAGCCTTGGTGTATTCTTCCTCAGTTATTTCAGCAGCTGCCTCTTTGTCAATATAATACTTGTTGCTCTCGGCAAACGGCTCTGTCTTGATGGTTGTGTAATTGTAGTTGTATGTAACTTCGATGACAGCATACTGGCCCTCGTTCGTTACAACATAAGAGACATTAAAGCTGTTTGCTGAACCGGACGATGGGAGATCTCTGGCCAGGAGATATTTGGTCTCAAGGTCATCTTTGATCTTAGCGCTCAGAGCGTCATAATCTGTGATAACAGGATACGCACCGAGAACATAGTTTTTGGCATTGAAGAAATCTCTCTCGGTTGTAGCGAGATCATCATAAACTTTTGCGGGAGCGGCTTCCTCTGCGGGAGCGGCTACAAGTGGTGCGTCTGTTACTACTGCTTCGTCAGCGTAAACAAATGCGGCTGAGCTAAGCACCATTGATGCTACTGCGAGCAAAGCCACAAGTACTTTAAGCTTCTTCATTTCTTACCCTCCTGTGTTCAAGAATATTGGCATGCCTGCGGGCATACATTCACGTATCAATTTTACTCTCATTTTCTTAAAAATCAATAACAAAATGATTACATTTCTGCTAGCATTTTTATCAACCTAAAGATTTGAGAGCATAGATACGCCTGCGATCATTATAGTTTGTTTTTAGTATCTTGTACAGGCTTTTTGCGAAAATATTTTTATGCCAGTATTTCCAGGCCAAATCATGCCACTATCTTGAGCTATTAAGGTTTATAAGTTTTAGGTTTTTTGTTTAGACATAGAATAAGTATAACTGCTGTAAAAACAGCATTTGTCGTTGCGCGACAGAGTAACGGCATGCCTAGGGGGATTGGCAATCTCTGCTAAAGATGCTGCAACGATGTTAATATTATGCGACAATTATTTCGCAAATATTACAGCGGGTTAGTGGAAAGGTTAAAATAAATTGGATATTCGAAGACGTTAACCTCTATCTTAAGCGCTGAGCAAAACAAAAGCGCCTAATCTAGGCGCTTAAAACAGGGGCTAATAGTCATTGTTGGAGGAGAATTGCCCTTGAATTTTACTGTAAAGTGATACATGTGATTTTTGACGTCATGATTGTTGTGAGACATGGATTGATTATTCGGCAAAAACTCCCTAAAGGGCATAAAATCAAGGATTTAATAGAAGAGAATCATGCAGACAAACCCTGTGAATAAACCGTTTGCGTTTTCATGGTCGATGGTTGTTACGGCGGAAACAAAGATTAGTTACTGCAAAACTGGATAGCAGGACGTTAAGCAAATTGAAATCAAGGCTCTTCAGTAGCGCTTTTCATAATCGTATCCTCCAGCTCATTGTACTTGCTGCTTAGGAGGATGATGTCTACTCTTCTGTTCTGGGCTCTTCCATCGGAGGAACTATTGTCTGCAACAGGCTTATACTCCCCATACCCAACAGCTGAGAGCTTTTGGGGCGGGACGCCAGCTTCGGCAATGAGGAGTCTAACGACATTTGTGGCGCGTTCAGCGGAGAGCTCCCAGTTGGAGGCGTACTTGGATGTCTTGATTGGGAGATTGTCGGTATGCCCTTCTACCCTGATGTAGTTGCCAAGGGAATTGAGCGCCTCTCCTATTTTGATTAGCTGTGATCGGACGTCGTCCTTCAAGGAGGAACTGCCAAGGTCAAAGAGGATTGTGTCGTTCAGGCTAACAACTAGACCTCTCTCGTCTATGTTCATGGAGACAGAACCGGTGACGTCGTTCTTGTCAAAGTAGGTATTAAGCTGCCCCTCTATCTTTTCCATCTCTTCGGTCTCTTCTGTTTCGCTTTGGCCGCCGCCGACAGGCCCGTAGCCGGAAGGGGTAGGCGTTGGGGTAGGACGCTTGATAGAGTTTCCTCCGCCTTCAGGAACCGGAACGCCTTGGGATCCGTCAAAGAATCCAGCGCCTCCGCTCAGCGCGTCATTGAGAGACTGAGACAGCTGCTCGTACTTGTTTTCGTCTACCTTGCTCATTGAATACAGGACAACGAAGAAGACCATGAGAAGGGTGATGAAGTCAGCGTATGATATAAGCCAACGCTCGGAATTCTCAGGCGCTTCGGGCTCCTCTTTCATGCGCTTTCACTTCTTTCACGTTGTTCTAGCTCGGCCAGCGCTTTAGGATCTAGGAATACTTTTAGCTTTTGCATCATAATCTGGGGATTGTCACCAGATGTAATTGACAGGACAGCCTCGATGACGATGAGCTTTTCTTTGAGCTCATTCGAGTCAAGCGCCTTAAGCTTGCCTCCTATAGGAAGCCAGAGAAGGTTGGCTGTTCCGATGCCATACATGGTAGCCAAGAAAGCGACGGCTATTTTTTCTCCAAGTGAGCCAGCGTCCTCCAAGTTGGAAAGGACGTGCACCAGGCCCATGACTGTGCCCAGGATGCCCATGGTAGGCGCGTAGCCTCCGGCTGACTCAAATATCTGGATTTGGGATTTGTGGCGCTTGCTCATCTGCTCTATCTCAGTCTCCAAGATAGACTTGATAAGGTCAGGGTTGGTTCCATCGACGGCGAGGGATATTCCTTTGCGGACAAACGGGTCTATGTCATCTGAGTTCATGTCGCTCTCCAAGGAGAGAAGACCCTCTTTTCTTGCTTTAGTAGAAAGGTCTCGAAAGTACAGGGCAAGAGAGATGAGGTCTTTGTTCTTGTTCCTGAAGGCAACCCCGAACAGCTTTCCGACATTCTTTAGGGTGTTTAACGGGATGGTTACTCCAGTAGCCCCTATCGTGCCTCCAATGACTATCATGAACGCGGTGGCGCTCCACAGTCCGCCGATATGCCCGCCGTCAAGCAGGAAAGCAAAAATGAGCGCCGCGAAGGCGAATACCATAAAGACAATGGTCATTGGCAGTACCTCGATTCATAGAGGATTCGGAAGCGGTAGAGCGCTTCGCGGATGAAGAAAGCTTGGTTTAACGGTAGGGGCGGGCCGCCAAGCAGGGCTTGGGCAGCTATTGTTGCAAAGAGCTTTCAGTTTCGGGTCAAATCTACTTAAGATGGAACTTGCGCAATCCCATGCGCGTATATAGAGCAGAGTCAAAGCATATCCCAAAAACAATTCCGAGGTGCCAGAAAAGTCCGGCAAGTTTGCTCGTTGAAGCCCGAGACAAACACTATTGAAGCATTCGCCAGGACTTTTCCGGCACCATTCCGGAATTTTGGAATATGCACTCAATCAATGAGCGCCAAGAGCTTGGGCTCAGCAAACGATTGATTGCCTCTTTGGGATTGCGGCTTAAGCGGATGGAGGTGTTATCTATGCTGACGGCGATGAGGCTGAGCATCTAATCGTTGTTGGAAGCGCCCGGCTGGCAGCAAAGACGGGCAGAGGCGATTGGATTTTGTATTCAAGCACTCATCGGTCTAGCAGGTTTTGAAAGATAAGGAGGGATATAGTAATAGGGCCGAGCCTTTAGGAAGTATCCTGAGAACTCGATTCACACGATTACTGTTATCATTTCCTGATTCAAAGCTAATATGTTATAGAAAATCTTGGATGTTTAATTGCAAGATAATGGCAAAAGTTGCTGATTAGTTACGCGCAAATGATAAAGGAAACCTAGGTTTCAAGCTACAGTCCGAAAGAATTTATTACATGTGCATTACATTATTCAAAATCACTTGTTTTAACTGGGAAGTCGTGATATATTGTATTTGGCGTTGAACGACCCAATTATCGAGCAGCCGAAATGCTTTCATTTTCTCAAAACTGCGTTTTTCGCTTTGAGGGGCTAATTCAAATGCCATGTTACATGTTGGAAGGTTAAAAATGGACTCCAACATCCTAAATTTTCCTTAAGGAGGAAAGAGTATGAAGAGAAAGATTGCACTTTTGTTGGCAGTTATCATGGTTCTGGCGCTTTTGCCTGTCACAGCGTCGGCGGCCACTGATAACGTGACTGTCAACACGCTTTCGGTAGGGTCGAACACATTGCTATTTGACGCTGGTTCGGAGTATGGTTTGTCGGCAAATGACAGCTTGGCGACAACTCAGGCGATTGTCCCTATTAATGACCGCGATTCGGCGAGGGATGACTTTGGCTTAGAACAGCAATATATCGACGGCCTTAGAAATATTGCACGAGGCACTAATTTGGTAATACCATTCAAATCTGATGTGTTGTCGGATTATCAATTCAAGTTGCAACTTGGAAATGCCAAATGGTATTTGGCATATGATAATACTACGACTGTTGCAGACAGAGGCACGATAACTAACAGAGACGGTAACACTCTTAGTGGGCCAGGAGCTGTTGGAGCTTTTTACGAAAGAACTAATGATGGCGAAGCTGTTACCACTGGAGTTGGTAGTGCGTATACAGAAGCTGATTATACGCTAGAAGTTTCAGCACTGGATTCAAGCGTGGCGATTATAACGATAAAAGCGCCTGTACTAGCAAGTGAACTTAAAGCGCTGAATATCCCTCTTCTTGTTTGGATTGCTGATGGCACAGTTGATGCAACCGTGAGCATAGTAAGCGGTTCTGCATCGACTATTTCCAGCCAGAAATTGATCTTTGCTGTAGCAACAAAATCTAGCACTGTTTCTTCAATCCAATGGCCAGCTACAGCCTATGATACATTTGGCGGCAAAATTGTAATTCGTGAATTGAGGCCAGCTACAATTCGTCCAGGCGCAAAAGTAAATCTTTATTTGCCTGAAGGATTTTATTGGAGCTTTAATGGAAGCGATCTGAGTTATAGTAATAGTAGCGGTGCGTATCATCCGATTGACAATGGCAATAGCGGTTATGAATCTGGAATATCAACTGATAATACCGCTGGTGCTGGCAACAATATTACACGTGTGAACATTTGGCCTGGAACTGATATATATGATAATGACAAACTGGGTACGATCACTCCTACTGTTACAGATAACAGGAGAAAAGTTACGATTGAGTTGCCGGGCAACTTTGAACCTTCATCTACCTTGGCAGGAGCACTTTATATTTCTGGCTTAAGAGCTATAGCTGAGGAAAATGCTCCGTTTGGTGATTTTAGTGTTGTAGTCGAGGGACAGTATCTCAGCGGTGTCACTAATGAGACAATAAAGTTTGGAACTAGAGTTGACTGGGGCGTAACGCTTACTGCTGGAACAGCTCCAACAATAGTTTCCGGACGATATATTGGGCCTACCAACAATGAATGGGAAGATGGTTCTACGAGAAAGGCTATTAACGATGTTCATAAAACTGCAAGAGTTACTTTGAAAGAGAATGTTGTTAATTCGTGGTGGAAAACTCGCAAGACCGTTCTGTCTTTGCCGGTTTCGAATGATGTTGATATCAAAGGCGCAAAGTTCCGTAAAGTTAAAGTTTACTTGTTTAAGGATAATGGCGTTGCGGTAAATGAAGAACATATAATTTACAACAATGACAACATATATAGGGATGGTACCAATACCTGGAATAGGGGCTTTACATTAACTGAAAATTCAATAATAATGAACAATTTGAGCTTGAACGGTGGCCAGACTGCCAAGGTTGAGTTTGATATTTGGGTAAGCGTTGAATATGGGTTTGGAAAGCAGACTGGGGATTTGCTTCTCTCAGTTGATCCTGTAACGACAGGTATTGTTGGAGAATTCCCGGATCCAGTCGTTATTGCTAAAGTAATTGAACCTGTAGAAGTAGCAACAAAGATAACCGATCTTAAAATTGGATATCAGTACCAAGCAGTTGCTGACATTCAAATCAAAGAAAATGCCAAGGGTGCTCTTCTGCGCGGCAAGACTGTCAAGCTGAGCATTACAGACTATGTTTCTGCTAGCTTCCTGTTCTCGCCTTATGTTCAGATTAAGGTTACAGAGGGAGATCTGAAAATCAACAACATATCAACCTCATCAAGCAATGGGTTCACAACTCAGAGCGGTGGCTGGTTGAGCAGCAGCACTAATGGTTCACAAATTTCCTTTGATATTGAAGCTGAATCGAAAACTGCGTCTACTATTACCATTTCTAACGCAGGTGTACAGTTGGATCGTTCTGTTCCTGTAACAAACAAAGAGAGCCTTCAGCTTATCGTTTGGGGCACTGCTATTGCTGAAAACTATGGATTGTACGACAATGAAGCTCAAAGATGGTATGCTGACTTTAACACGGTTGGAGATATCCAGTCTTACATCAATGTTGTAAGCACTGCGCCTGACCAGAGCGGAATTTTGAGCAATGAAGTCAAGTTCTTTATCGGAGAGGCCTACTACACTGTTACTGGTACGACCGTTTCGATGGACGTT
>JAISWZ010000516.1 GCA_031270945.1 Clostridiales bacterium
CCGCCATTGCGAATTGCTGCTGTCTTTGAAAACAAGCGGGCCCGATTCTCATCCGTCGTGAGATAAAAGCCTTGGCCGAAATCCAGGCCGCCCATCTGCTTTGAAGAACCCGGTTCTTCTAAAACTTTGTTGCTTCCATGGTATGCTATCATCGTTTTCCTCCTGGCTCAAACTCGTACGCGTTCCCTGAGATTCACAATCCGCCTATATTGTATAATTAGAATCCAAATTAAGCAAGCGGAATCTTTTATGTTGTTTTTTTCTAGTTATTCAAATGCATAGGCTAGCCTATTAAGAGGCGCAAGTCTTTGATTAGGCAGGGCAAAGGCTGCAAGCCTGAGTGTTCTCCCCACATAGCGCTGTCAAGTGCACCGCCAAAACACGACAAGCCAGCCATGGAACTGTTGCGCCATAAGCGGCGCTCGGTTTTAATCTCTGTAAGCTTAACTAATTATGTTATAAAGCCGCAAAGCCACTAAAGAAATTTCATTTGGAAAATCGCTCGGTTTTCTCCAAAACAAAAAGGCGGCTTTTCAGCCGCCCTTCGCAATACTTATGACTTGCAATAGCTATGTTACTTGCAACAGATACGCTACATGCAACAGATACGCTACAAGCAACAGCTATGCCGGCCCAACCCAGCACAGCCCCGTCTTCTTAGCCTTCAACAGGCTCTGCAGACTTATCAGGCTCCGCTGACTTATCGGGTTCTTCAGTATTGCCCTCACTATCACCTTCGGCATCGCCCTCAGTCTCGACCTCTCCAGGCTTATTAGTGATAGTGATTAAAATCACCAGCTTTGTGTTGACGTTCTGGCTTACGACCAGCCCGTGCTCTTCGTCGCCAAATTGGTAAACCACAAAATCCCCTATCGCTTCTCTCTCCACGGGGATCCCGTAAGCGGCCTCAAAGTCCCTGAGCGTTGACTTTTCAGTAAGCCCCTTTGGCAATGCCATTTCAAACATGCTGTTTCCGATGTTGTATTGAATCGTGGAAATAAAGCAGTCTTTCGCTGGCTGAGGCTCAAGCGTGAAATTCTCGACCCTTGTTTCCAAGACCTTTCCGTCTTTGCTCAATGCTACAGCGGCAGAGGACTTCGGTTCAATGATCGTTTCCATGTCCAGGTTTGAGTTCCAGCCGTTTTTCACAAACTCACTCAAGGGAGCGGGCAAGTGGTAATAGCTTCCGGAATATTTGATATCGAAGCTGCTCAAATCCTCCCCAACGCGTGTTGGCGCTATGTAGTCCGTCAGTTCGATAATCGATGCCATAGCGCTTTGCGAGTACTTCGGATCGTGATTGTCCATTCCTACGCCAATAGCTTTTCGCGTAGACTTGCTGTATGTGGCCCAAACGCCAGTATATGTGTCAGGAGACTTGTACTCCCACCCAATGTTTGTTTCTCTCTCTACTGAGCGCGAAGGCGCTCCGTACGCTGCGTATATCTCATCATTCAACGCTCCAACGCTTATCCCGTTGGGCATGACAAACTCTGTTCCTGTCCTTCCCTCAGCTTCAGTCAAGGCGATCCACCATACATCGCATTCTTCAGGAAGCTTCTCTTCTATAGTAAAATTGGCGAACCTAACGAATATGCCATGTCTTCCTTTGGCAAGGCGGACATAATCCGTTTTGCCCAGAGGCTCCACAACAGCCTTCATCTTCTTGCTGTCGCCCTTCCAGCCGTCTTTTTGCAATTGCTCATATGTGACCGGCAAAGTGTAGGTTTCCCCGTCCAGCTCGAAGGTTGAGTTGTACATCGCAGGAACCTCGACTGGGGCTTCTGTCTCTTCAGGCAGCGCTTCCGGATCTTCAGAATCTTCTAAAGGCAATTCTTCTCCATCCGGCGCTTCTGTCTCTTCCCCATCTGGCTGCGCCTCAGGATCTTCTGTATTATCAGGATCTTCAGGATTTTCTGAATTTTCAGGATTTTCTGTGCCAATCTCGCCAGGCTGGACTTCTGGATCGCCATCCGGCTCTTCCGTTTTTAAGTCTTTAGGCTCCTGCACTACGAAATCTGGAATCCACATTCCATTCAAGCCGTCATAGGGGTCTTCGAAAATAGTGTCTTCTGAAGCAATGGGCTCCACTTCAACCCATTCCTCGCTAGGCGTTGCTTGTTCTGCCGCTTCAAATTCAGTTGCGTTATTTCCCTGGGCAAGGATGGCGGAGCACCCTGACATCAAAGAAGGCAGCACTGAAATGGCAGCAATCCAAAACAGCCTTTTAGTTTTCATCCGTTCACCCTTCTTGTCTTTCAAATCCATTATATGACAATAAGAGTCGCTTATTTCATTGCAGAAAGTTCCTTTGCGCAAAATTTCGCGTTATGCGCCTGCTGTCCAATTTCAATTGCTTGAGCCTAACTTTGCCGCAACTGTGCGCTTCTTGATTAATCTGACGGAGATGTTGTCATGAATACTCCGAACTCGTCTTGGTACTCGGAAATATATACGATGTCTATCTGGCTCAGCTCGTTTGTTCTCGTGTCTACAGTGAAAAAATAGGATCTGTTTTCGTGGTTCCCGTATTGGTAAATCATCAAGTCTCCGTTTTTGCCGCTTTTTGAAGGCTCGCCGAACGCGGCGATAAACTCTTCCATTTTAGATGTGTTTGTCAGCCCATTGGAAAATTGAAGGGCAAACCTGTTGTTGTAGTTGTTCCATCCGATATAGGCCAAGCGGCAGTCTTTCAGAGGCATGGGCGTGTCTTCGTAGTTCTCGGCTATTGTCATTAGCCTTTCGCTGCCCTTCGACATGGTGAAGTTGACAACCGCGCGAGGCTCAATCACAGTGTCAAGCCCTAAATTGAAAGTCCAGTCATTATCCCCAAACTCCTTGCAAAGAGCGGGCATTCGGTAGTCATTTCCAGCATACTTGAAGCTGAAGTCTTGAACCCCTGGATTGATTGGCGGAGTCGGAACAGGGGAAGCAGCTTCGGGTGTCGGCGATGGCGCCAAGGTCTGCGTCGCTTCGGGGGTCGGCGACGGTGACAGGGTCTGCGTCGCTTCGGGAGTCGGTGACGGCTCTATCGGCGACGGCGCCAGGGTCAGCGTTGCTTCGGGAGTCGGCGACGGCTCTATCGTCGGCGACGGCTCTGGGGTTAGAGTTGCTTCTGGAACAAGTGTTGGCTCCGGCGTCACAGTTATTACTGGAACGGGCGTTGGCTCTGGAGTCAAGGTAGCAGTTGGCAAGGGTGTGGGCTCTTTAGTTGGCTCAGGTGTTTCGGGCGGATCAGGCGATTCCGGCTCTTCCGTAACCGCGTCTTCTGTCTCCTCGATTAAAGCTTCAAGGTTGTCGCCTTCCGTTGGCGCTTCAAGATCATCGCCCTCCGTTGGCGCTGGAGTGTCATCCACCAAATAAGTCCAGCCGCTATTCGGCTTGGCGGTCTTCACGACTGGCTCAACCACGTCAGGTTCAGTCGCGCTCTCAGTCATCGCGGGCTCTGACGCAAGAGTCTCGGCTGCATCCTCTTCAAGATCGCCGCACCCCGCAATCAACGAAGCTATCAGTGAAACGGCAACAAGCCAAGACAAGCGCGCTTTTATCAAGTAAGCTCCCCCTCTTGCCAAATATCTATCTTTGCGAGCGGCACGCCCAAAGCAAGCCAGCGCCGGAAACCTAGCTTTGCCTTGCTAGCGCAGCTCTATCTTTTTTCTTAGGCCCTTCAGAAGCCAATCTTTCGTCTCGGCGCTCATGAACTGGCTTGCGACGATCATTGTCTCCAGCTTAAGGGTTAGGTCGCGATCGTTGTCGCGCCTGCGCGATTTCAGCGCAGAGTATGTCCTGTTGGACAGTCTCAGGGTTCTGTAATTGCCTGAGCTTTCAGCTTTGTTATCCATTTCATCTATTCCCTTCTAAATTCTAGGGCGAAAGCCGCGCTTCCGCCTTTTAAAAACTTCGCGCGCGTATTTGAAGCCCATTTTCGGGCGCAGGCATTAGGAGCATAAGCCAAAATCGGCGAGGCATGAAAATTCATATTTCGGGATATGCTCTAGGGCACACGAGGCGCGTTGCCGCGCTTTTCGCATGCGGGATACGCCCTAGGCGCTCATGCGCCAAGACGTCCTGCCTACGAGCGGACGACGTTTCGTCCGCTCGAAAGCATATGCCGCGAGTCCCTCCTCTCGCGAACATTCTGCGAAACTATTATCTCAAATTTTCAGCCCTTTGTCAAGATACGACGTATTTTGCAAATTCAAATCGTTTTCTGCGCAAAGCCCATAAATCTGGAGATATTTTTGGCATTACTGCGCAAGCGTCCAATCTTGCAACAAAAAAGGAAATTGGATGAAGTCAGAAATGTTCAATTTATTGCCATATGTCCGCTCGTTTGAGCAAGTTTTTCTCTTTTCGGGCAACGCGCAAAGCCGCTCCACAAGGCTATTGCCTTATGAAGCGGCTATGAGCGCGTCTAAAATTCAAAGCGGCCAGGCGAGCGCTGCAGCGCTCGCCTGGCCGCTTCCTGTCCTCTATCACTTGCTGGCCATAAAACATTCAAGGCTTAGGCAACCCTCTAGAAAGGCGCTTTCAGCCTTGGGGCATAGCCCCGCATGCATATATTCAGGCTTTTCAGCCTAATTTGTCTTTTTTGCGCGCCTTGTTTGTTGCTGGAGGCGTGATTGCCGTCAAAGCCTCTCCAGCACTTTTCAAGGGCAAATTTACGCCTTATGCCCTTGCGCAGGCTCTTTCTCTACTTGGCGCATATCTTTGGGATACGCGCTTACGCATTAGTCTCGTCATCTACTGCTGTTGTGTCATCCTCTGGCGCTGCTTCAGCGCCTTCTTCGGGAGGCATTTCCTCTCCAGCTGGCATTTCGCCATCGGCCGGCATTTCCTCGCCTTCGGCTGGGGGCTCTTCGCCGGCTTCCGGGTCTGCTTCAGGCGGCACGTCTTCGCCGGTTCCTGGGTCGGCTTCGTCAGGCGGGATTTCCTCGTCGGTTCCTGGTTCTTCGTCGATAGGCTCCTCGTCGGACGGAACCTCATCGCCAGGCGGGACTTCTTCGTCCTCTGGGACTCCGGGATCCGCAGCCGTGTTCGCGTCATCCTCAATCGGTGGCGGATCGGTTACCGTGCCCGTGCCAGGCTCCTCGTTTGGCGCGCACCCGGCGCTCAGCAGTGCTATGAACGCAGCAACAACAAGCAAAGACAATCTATTGCTTTTCAATTAAAAGCCTCCCTTTTAAAATCCGTGTTTTGATTCCAACCCTGTGTGCCTGCTTTCGCATATCCCATTAGACGCCGCAAAAGTCCTGGCGCCGGACTTTTGCAAGCCCGGAATTAATTCTGGGATATGGTTTTTAGAGATCATCTTTTGTTTGCTTTTGTTTGTTTTAGACGAACCTCAAGCGCCTCGCCAGTCACGCATAAAGGTTCGTTTGAAGCTGTGCGCACCCAAAGTCTCCGGGCACGCTCTTGCTCACCCACATTCCCGCGCCCGCCCATGGCTCTGTTCCACAGAAAACAGGCCTGTCCAGGCGCGAGTTCCTCCCTTAACTATTCTCTCACCAAAGTTTCTGCTTGTCAAGATTTGTCGAGGAAATTTTAATCTTGTCTTGTGGAGTCGAAATATGCCAAGGGAATTTGAGGTGGTACAAGTTATTTCTATTTTTCCAAGGATCTTGTTTATTTATTCGAACGTTAGGAATAAAAAATAAAGAAGCTTTTGCATCTAGCCCCTCAATTCATTAATTCCTGCCTAATTTTCCAGACTTTTTAGCCGTTTTTTCGATCTATGAAAATAAAAAAGAGAGGCGCTCTTCTGAGTCGCCTCTGATTGTCTACAATACTTCCCTGCATTGCCAAAACTTTTTATTTTTTACGCAAACAGGGGTTGGCTGCGCCAACCCCTGTTTGCGTACTATTCTCTGCTCCAAAGCTCTTCTATTGGCTTGTCCCAAGGCTCAAACGGCAAGGCTTCATCGCTGTTCAGGAATCGGTAGGCAAACGAAACCGTTTCTTCCACCCCAGCCTTAAGCGTTGCCTCGTCTATGTCAAACCCAGGCGTATGAATCCCTGAGGTCATTCCAAGCTCCTCGTTGCCGCATCCAAGCCCGATCATGACGCTGGGGTAAAGCGCTCCAACAAAGGCAAAGGTTTCAGATCCCATGGAAGGCTTCCTGGGTTGGCGCAGCCTGTCCTCCCCGAACTGGGCCACAATGTTGGCCCTGATCATCCTGGCCAAAGCGGGGTTGTTTATGACAGGAAGCCCAAATTTGAGCGGCCTCTGCTCAAAGGTCATGCCCCTGAGCTCGCACTCAGCCGATAGTCTCTTGATAAATCCCTCAGCGAAGCTTCGGCCCGCCTTCTCATTGTAGTACCTGACCGTTCCCAAAAACGACAGGTCATCTGCTATGGTGTTGGGGCTGTGCCCGCATTCCACTTGGCATATGGAAAAAGACAGCTGATCGTAAGGAGAGACAGAGCTAATCCGTATCTCAGGCGCTGCCGCGTAAGTCGCAACAAAGGCGTCAAGCGGGTTCCTTGACAGATCCGGCCTTGATCCATGCCCGCCCTTTCCGTGGATAACAGCCCCCAATGTCAAGTTCCCAGCATGCCTTGGCCCCTCTTCGACCATGAACATGCCAGACTGGGGCGTAGCCATATGTATCGCGTGGGCAGCGTCCACTTTGATGCCACTTGAGAGCATGTGCTTCAGCAGGTAGATGACGTTGTTTGTAGCTTCCTCGCCTCTCTCAAAGAAGAGCAAAACCCTGCCAGGCAAGCTCTTCTCAATCTTTTTCAAGATCTTGGCTGAGGCCAGCAGCATGGCGGTATGGGCGTCATGCCCGCAGGCGTGGCAGACGCCTGGGTTCTCAGACACGACAGTCTTCTCAAACTTCAGGTTGCACGGGCTTTCTGTTATAGGCAAAGCGTCCATGTCAGCGCGAAGCAGTATCGTTCTGCCCTTGCTTTCGTCTCCTATAAAACCAAGTATTCCTCCTGGCGGAACGTCGACGTATTCTATCCCAAAGCTTTCAAGCCATCCCTTGATGTACGAAACTGTCTCGTACTCCACTCCTGAAAGCTCGGGATGCCTGTGAATATGCCTTCGAGCCTCTATTGCAAACTCTTCTTCATCTAACGCGAGCTGTTTGAAATCCAAAAAATTCCCTCCTCTAGCGAGAGCTGCTTAAACGTTAAATCGGAAGAGTGTTACATCTCCGTCTTTCATGACGTAATCCTTTCCCTCGCTTCGAACCAGTCCCCGCTCCTTCGCCAGCTGGTATGATCCAAGCCTCATCAAGTCATCGTATGCTACTATCTCAGCCCTGATGAATCCTCGCTCAAAATCAGAATGAATTTTTCCCGCCGCCCCTGGTGCCTTGGTTCCGTTCACTATAGTCCAGGCCCGAGATTCCTTTGGTCCTGCCGTCAAGAAACTGATAAGCCCCAAAAGCTTGTAGCTTGCCTTGACCAGCCTCCTGAGCCCACTTTCGGCTATTCCAAGATCCTCAAGAAAAGCCGCCTTCTCAGCCTCGTCCAGCTCTCCGATCTCTTCCTCGATCTTGGCGCATACAGCGAAAGCCTGGCTTCCTTCCTTTTCCGCGTGTTTTTCTACCGCTTGCACAAATGGATTTCCCGGAACTATTCCGTCTTCTGATACATTCGCTGCGTAAAGCACTGGCTTAGCGGTAAGAAGGTTAAAGGAAGCGACCAGTTCAAGATCCTCTTTTGACAGCCCCATATTTCTTATGGCGTCAGTCGCCTTGTTCCCTTTCTCCAGCTCTTTCTCTATCTTTTCCAGAAGCTCCGCTTCCCTCTGGTATGACTTGTCCGTCTTAGCCGTCTTTGAGACTTTCCCTAGCCTTCTCGACACCATTTCCATGTCCGCCAGCGCCAGCTCTATGTCTATCGTCTCAATGTCCCTTATCGGATCAACGCTGTCTTCAACATGAACAACGTTTGAGTCTTCGAAGCATCTCACTACGTGTATTATGGCGTCCACTTCACGGATGTGGGCCAGGAACTGGTTCCCTAGACCCTCCCCCTTGCTCGCGCCTTTCACTAACCCGGCTATATCCACAAACTCTATCACTGCCGGGGTTCTCTTCACTGACTTATACATCTCCGTAAGCCTGTCGACCCGCTCATCCGGGACGCTTACCATGCCCACGTTTGGATCTATGGTGCAAAACGGGTAATTGGCTGACTCAGCCCCCGCTTGCGTCAATGAGTTGAACAATGTGCTCTTTCCCACGTTGGGAAGACCTACAATGCCTAGCTTCATGTCTTGCTCCTCCTAAACTTGCGAGCGGTATAAGATATTTATAAAAAATCGTATCCCAATTTCTTTTTTCCCCGGAAGATCCGCTCATCAGTGCATAAAAACCGCGCCAAACTGCCTTAGGGCTACGCCCTAAGGCAGCATCGAGGCGCGTCTCGTGCCCTCAGTCTTCGTCGTGGTCGGACAGGATCAGGTAACCCAAAAGCACGCTCTGCACCAGAACAAGTACCATCAAGAACAGTGCCGCGCCAAAGGCGACAGTTTTCTGCTGCTCTGGAATGAATATCCCGTTCTCTTCAACCGCAGGCTCTGTCTCACGCCTTGCCACGCGGTAATGCTTCCTAAGCCTTGCTGACATGAGGTGCCTCCTTCCCCGCGTCATGCGGATATCTTTGTTCTCGGCCTATGGCCCATCTTTTCAATCCCCAGGTGAACCGGGATATGCACTAACGCATATCCCAAAATTCTAAAATGGCGCAGCGAAAGTCATCGCGTGGCTTTCGCAAGCCCTAAAATAAAATTTGGGATATGCACTTAGTCTTTCATATCATGAGATGATATATGCCAGATCGCAAAAAAGAAGCGGGCCGCCGTTTTGTATAGAGTATACCACAGCTTAGCCCGCCAAGCAAGAAAAGAGTGCAATGCGCTCTGATCTCTTTGAAAAAATCCTAATATTTTATTCTCCGTATGTCTCCACGATCTTGCCGAAGTACAATGTGTGATAGTCCCCGTTGTACATGGTCTTCCTGACGTCTGGCGTCAAGCCGTTTCCGTCAAGCGGGGTTACGTAGTCGATCTCGCACTCGAAGTAGGTTTGGCAATCAGCGACTACAGGCGAGTCAACTTTCTTTCCCGGGACAAACTTTACAACTTCTCCTTTGTTTATGTCCCTGCCTGACTGGGATCCGCAAATGCCAAGCTCCTTCGTGAGCCCGCCCCAAGGCACGCTCACAGTGAATGAGTTAGCCTTGTCAATGATCTCCTTGGTGTATCTCTGCGGCCTCACGGCGCAAATGAAGTGTGGCGCGCCCCAGATAACCCCGACAAACCCCCATGATATGGTCATGGTGTTTTCCTTGCCATCGCTTGCAGTTGAGAGGAAAGCTCCGCTTGTTGTAAGGAAGCTCATCCCCTTTGACACTGTTTCATCGAATGTCGTAACAATCCCTCCTTTTAGTGCATATTCCAAAATTCATTAAAAGGCGCAGCAAAAGTCATCGCGATGCTTCTACAGAGTTTGTCTCGGGCTTCAACGAGCAAACTTTCGTGACTTTTGCAAGCCATATGATTTTGGGATATGCTTTTAGTGCTGACGACTCATGCATGTTATCGTTGCCCGCCTCGGAACCCAGTCGGGCCGCTCCCGCTAACGATACGAAAATTCCGATAAGAGAATTCTAAATCGTACCGGTCGTCAGCATATAACACATATGAATTTTATCAAATATCAGGCTGGTTGGCTACCCTTCTCATTAAATTTTTATCCGGACGGTAGGGGGCGGGATATTGGCTCATCTAGCGGGCTAGGAAACGATACTAAAACTTGCACGCAAGTCAATATCGATGTATAATAAAGGCTGCCCCATTTATCGGCATATTAGACCATTCAAGAATAGGGTGCATGTGTTTTGTCAATGGATTTAACCGGAATTACCAATTGCAATGAATATTTTTCCAACCACTACTTGGCTTCCATTTTTGAGGAAAATGCCAAGGATACGATATCAGCCTGGAGGGACGCTTCCAGGTCTAGCGCTGAAGACGAGTTGGCGGATGATGCTTCTCACCAAGTGCCCAACAATTCTGATTTCTCAGATAGAGATGACTACGAGAGCAAAGCTGAAGCAAGGAAAGAAAATAATGCAAAAACTCCCTGGTCACTCCTGCGCGATAGCGGCAGGCTATTCGCATCGGTTCAAAAAAGGCAAATGCATAGCCGCAGTGACACCCAGAACATGTCCTTGATAAAAGAGCTGGCGGACAGCTACCTCAATTCATTGGGGTACCCTCAAGCCGAGCCTTTGGTGGTGCAACAAAGCGACACACTGTCTGTCCCCATCTACCTTGAAATGAAGAAGGCGTCTGGCGCTCCGGCGTTGTGGGTGCTGCTCTGCTTCACTAAGGATCAGGACAGCAGCATGATGGACGAGAAGGCTTTTGACAGTTCTGTATTGGACAAGGATGCCTTGATTACGCCTTTTGTGTCCGAGCTATCCAACGAGGATCTTGCGACCAATATATTCTTTGGCGCGAGCGAGCCGCCCAGATGGCTATTGTTCATAGGCCTGACTGGAATAGCTCTGGTTGACCGCCTAAAATGGAACGAGAAGCGCTACCTTCACTTTGACCTGGAGATAATCTTCAGCCGCAAGGAAGAAAGCACACTGCAAGCCGTATCGGTTTTTCTGCACAGGGAATCCCTGTGTCCATATGAAGGGTCTTCGCTCATGGACAAGCTGAATGACAATTCGCATCGCCACGCCAATGGCGTTTCCCAAAACCTGAAATACGCCTTGCGAGAAGCGATAGAGCTCCTGGGCAACGAAGTGTTGCATGACCTGGAGTACAACAAGCATATCGATCTTGAAGCGAATCCAGTCGACACCGATCAACTGACAATGGAATGCCTTCGCTATATGTACCGGATGCTGTTTGTCTTATTCATAGAATCCAGGCCTGAGTTGGGTTACGCCCCTATAAAGGCTCGATCATACATGACCGGCTATTCACTTGAGCACTTGCGGGAGATAGCTGACGAGGCTCGGGAGGATGTATCTGAGATCGGGGAAGGCTACTACATTCAGGAGACTCTCTCCAAGCAATTTGACATGATCTACAACGGCTATCCCGATGAAGACAAGAAGGAGCTTGGCAGGGTTTCATTGAAGGAAGCCTTTATTGTCGAGCCCCTGAAAGCTCACATATTTGATTCAAAGTACACAAAGTTGATTGGCGAGGCAAAGCTCAGAAACAAGGTTATGCTTAAGATCATCACTTTGATGAGCATTTCGCGAGGCAAAGGCAAAAGGTCTTCGATCGGTCGAATATCTTACTCCACCCTTGGAATCAACCAAATGGGCGCAGTTTATGAGGCGTTGCTATCATATCGCGGCTTCATTGCCACCGAGACGCTTTACGAGGTCAAAAACAAGAAAGACGAGTTTGACGAGCTAAAAGTTGGATACTTCGTTCCCGAAAGGGAGCTTGAGAATTACGACGAAGATGATCGGGTGCGCTACGACTCAGGAGAGATGAAAGGCAAGCTCAGGAAATACGAAAAAGGGGAATACATCTATCGCCTGGCTGGTCGCGAGCGTGAAAAGTCAGCATCGTACTACACCCCTGAAGTATTGACTCAGTGCCTGGTCAAATACGCTCTCAAAGAGCTTTTGAAAGACAAGACTTCTGATGACATCCTTAAGCTTGCCATTTGTGAGCCCGCAATGGGCAGCGCCGCTTTCTTGAATGAAGCGGTGAACCAGCTGGCTGAAGCTTACATCGAGCTAAAGCAAAAGGAAACCTGTGTTTTAATCTCCCATGAGGATCGACCTCAGGAACTGCAAAAAGTTAAGATGTTCCTGGCTGACAGGTGCGTTTACGGGATTGACCTGAACCCGGTTGCCGTAGAATTGGCGGAAGTCTCACTTTGGCTAAACACGATTTACAAAGGCGCATTCGTTCCCTGGTTTAGGGCGCAACTCTTTAATGGCAACTCATTGATTGGAGCTCGCAGTCAAGTCTATCCTATTTCACAACTGGAGGCAATCAAAGCGGGCAGATGGTGGGAAAACGCTCCAGTTCGCGTTCAGCCTGGAAAAGCCACTGCGCCAAAAAACCATGTATATCACTTTCTAACTGGCGACCCTGGCATGGCGAACTACCCTGACAAAGTGATTAAGGGGCTTGCGCCGGACGAGATCAAAGCTTTGAGAAGCTGGAGCAGGGGTTTTAACAAGCCCTACGAAAGTAATGAAATCGAAACCCTGGTTCGAATCACAGGCGTCGTTGACAAGCTCTGGGGAAAGCAGATCAACCATCTAAGGAGCGTCCGAGGAAGAACGACTGACGCGCTTTCGATATATGGGCACACTGAAGACGTTGCGGAAGTGCCTACCACGATCCGCGAAAAGGATGACATCTTTGATCAGCTCTATCGAACTGTAGGCGGGGACAACGCATCCCCGTACGCCCGCTTGAAGTTTGCGATGGACTACTGGTGCGCCCTCTGGTTTTGGCCGATTCGAGACGCTGAGCTCCTGCCGACAAGAAGCGAGTTTTTCTTTGACATGGACTTGATCCTCGAAGGACCGGTTGAATCGGTGAGCTCCAAGACGAATCCACGGCTTGCTTTGGCCAAGAAAATATCTTTGCAGCAGCGCTTCTTTCACTGGGAGCTGGAGTTCGCCGATATTTTTGCTGACAAGGGCGGATTTGACTTGATCTTGGGGAACCCTCCTTGGATTAAGTTGGAATGGAAAGAGTTAAACGTGCTTTCTGACAAGGATCCAATATTTGCTGTGAAGGATTTGACGGCAACTCAGACCGCGTATCAGAGGCAGGAAGCGCTAAAAGACGCGTCGTTAGAAGCTCTTTACTTTCTCGAGTACGAGTCCATGCTGGGCATCAAGAACTTTTTAAACGCTCAGCAAAACTACAGCGAACTGAAAGGCCAGCAATCGAACCTGTATAAATGCTTTCTGCCGCAAGCTTGGACTTTTGGGCTTGCTAGCGGGATTAGCGCCTTCTTGCACCCTGATGGCATCTACGATGATCCCCATGGAGAGACGCTGCGAAAGATCGTTAACTCACGCTTGCAATATCATTTCCAATTCGTGAACGAGAAAAAGTTGTTTTTAGAGATCGACCACCACACGACATTCAGCATAAACATTTACGGAGCACCACGGGAGGCGTTTTTTGATTCAATCAGCAACCTTTTCGAACCCTCGACTATAGAGCAATGCTATGACGAGTCCATCTCCGGAAGCGTTCCAGGCATAAAGAACGAGAGCAACGAGTGGAACGTCAACGGCCATCCTGGCAGAGTTATTCATGTTACAAGAAAAGAGCTTCTTTTGTTTTCCAAAACCCTCGACGGAAGTTGCGAATGGTTGGAAGCTCGCTTGCCAGCGATACATTCTCGTGAAATGATTGATGTAATAAGTCTATTTGCCTTACAGCCAATTTGCGTTGGCAGCAAGGATCTGGAAGTGTTCTCGTCTGTTATGTGGGATGAGACAAACTCTCAAAAGATCAATATAATGTCACGCAACGTAAGCTTCCCTGATTCTATAGAGAAAGCGATTTATTCCGGGCCTCACATCAATGTAGGCAATCCGCTTTTCAAATGCTCTCGCGCTAACGCTGTATTAAACAGCGATTACGACTGCGTGGATCTCGTCAATGCGCCAGACGACTATTTGCAAAGATGCAATTACCAGCCCAGCATGCCCATGGACGAATACATTAAATTGATTCAGATCACCAATTCTGAGCGTTTCACTGACAACTATCGCGTCGCTCAACGGCAAATGGTTGACCCGAATGGCGAGAGGACTTTGCTATCCGCTATTATCCCTCCTGGCGTTTGCCATATAAATGGAATAATATCTCTTTGCTTTAGAGAATTGACCGGTTTCGCAGCTGGCCTCATGGCATCCATACCTTACGATTACTTTATTAGGGCATTAGGCATATCAAACGCCCATTTCAACGTTCTAACCAAGTTGCCTATACCGCTAGAGACAGTAAACAGAAAAGAAATAGTTGCCAGATCCTTGCTGCTTAACTGCTTGACAAAGCATTACTCAGACTTATGGAAGTCAGAATGGAGCGAGTCTTTTTGCTCTTATTCTTGGTCAAAAGCAGATCCACGCCTTGGCCCTGACAAGTTTTTATCGCTCTCTTCAGGCTGGACTTGGCATACCCCTTTGCGCACTGACTATGAACGCCGCCAAGCCCTCGTCGAACTCGACGTGCTAAGCGCCATGGCCCTTGGCATGACGCTGGATCAGCTAAAAACCATATACCGAATCCAGTTTCCAATAATGCAAAAATATGAGGCAGACACTTGGTATGACCAAAA
>JAISWZ010000519.1 GCA_031270945.1 Clostridiales bacterium
TCTAATTGCCAAATAATGTCACCTCTCAGACGAATTTTTTTGGTTCTTTATAATCATAGCTAATTTAGGCTGAGCTGTCAAGCAATTCTTGGCTCACTTTTTTCGCTCCTCAGCCCTGAATGCATTACACGGAACCACTTGACATAGCTCTTGGATTTTCCAATTACATGAAAATTGCCATACGCCAAAAAAGAAGGCTGACAGTAGAAGACATCGATCCGGAAACAGGAGTGCTGGCCATCTCTGAAATGGCAGACCAGGCTTTTGAAAGAGGGGAGTGCCTGCTTGCGGCGGAGCTTGCGGCGATAGCCATAAACACCTTGGATGCAGTAGAGTTCTTCGCATGGAGAAACAAGGAGCTGGCAAAGAAGGAGAAAAAGGGCATCTTTGAAAAGATGGAGCTTCTGGCTGATGATGACTTGACCGCAAGCGTCTTGACAAGACGGCTTACTGTTATAGTAAAAAAGGCGAAGCATGAAGACACTATCTTGGGATCTGCCAAGATAGTCGATCACTTTTGCTCAGACCCAAACACCCGGGAAACCTTCAGGGAAGCGCTGAGATCAAGGAACGTCCCGTTTGAGTCGCCAGAGCTTAAGAGACTTCGGGCCGTCTTTGGCGCTGCCAGGTCTGATCCTGGCAAAAATGAGCTGCTGGACGAGCTGATTGACCAAACAATCGAAGATGACGACAGGCTCTACCAGTATGTCAACTTTATCATAGCAAAAGGCGCCTACGCCAGAGCGCTGGATATCGTCCAGAAGAAGCGCAAGCACTTCTTTGAGAGAAGCTGGTGCCTCTGGGACGAGAAAGAGTGTGAGATCCTGGAGAAGCTGGGAGACATCGAGTCGGTTCGCAAGAAGAGAAACTTCGCTGCCTTTGAGATAGAGGTCAGGGACGAGGATTACTTCAGGAATTACGACGAGATGAAAAGGCTCTGCCCAGAAGATGAATGGAATAGCATTCAGGACTCGATGATAGAGGACATGAAGCGCAACCCATCAGGCGCCTACAGCATGCGTTACATAAAGTTCCTGTCCAGGGAAAGGCAGATCCCGGAGCTATACCAGATCTGCCAAAAGCATCCCATCTGCTTCGGAGAGGCGTACGAAGCCCTTCATGCCACCTATAGCGACTCCGAAGATGAACTTTTTGAAAAGTTCATCTTGGCTCTCGCATTGACCGGCAACACGCAAACCGTGTACAAAAGGGTGTGCGCAGAGCTGAGAACGTTCCAGAAGCGGGGTTTTGACATCGAAAGAGTCAAAGCTAAGCTGGTAGCGAAATACCCGAACCGCCCCAACTTGGAAGAGATGCTCAAGGATCTGCCCAGAGCTTAGAGCATAATCAAAGTCACGCATCGCACGCCTTTTCTTCGCACTTGAGGAATACGCACTTAGTGCATATCCCAAAATTCCGAAATGGCGCCGAAAAAATCCTGGCGAATGCTTCAACTAGTTTGCTCGGGCTTCTGCGAGCAAACACCTGGATTTTTTCGGCGCCTCGGATATAATTTTGGGATATGCACCCAGAGATTTTTGCAGCAAGAGCTTGCAGATCTGCAAGCTCCGCTCCACCATAGGAGGCAATCGCATGAACCTCGAAAATTTCCAAGAGCACATCCCCAAGCACATCCTGCAAAGAGGGCTGGATCTTTTATATCACGGCGCCTCATGCAACTTCAACTTTAGTGACGACTATCTCTTTACGTCGCAAGTGGATGTCAGGACTGAGAGCTTCGCCAGCTACCATGTAAGAATAGCGCTGGATCAGGACGAGGAGATAAACATTTCCCAGAGCTCATGCACATGCAGGAGCGCTGGCGTATGCGAGCACATGGCTTGCGTGATCTTCAAGATCAACTTTATCGCGCTTGGAGCGAAGTCAAGACAGAGCATGCCGCCCATATTCGGGTTCAAGCCCCGCGAGAACGCGCTTAAAGGATCCTTGGAAGATTGCCTTCACGGCTTCAAAGACCCTCTCAGCCGAGCCAGCGAGTTTTTCTCTGTATCGCATAGGCTGAAGTTCGCGCTGAGCTTTTCGGTGTTCATGCGAGCCTATGTCTATATAACCAAGACCATACACCCGCAAGACATTGACAAGGACACCGGAGCGCTGTTCATTGCCGTCCTGGGGGATGTGGCGCTTATAAGAGGCATGCCCTTGGTTGCGGGCTACTACTACCTGATAACCATTGACATGCTGGACGCCATGGCGATAAACGCGTGGAGCAACAAGGACTTGGCCAGAAAGGCAAAGCCCGCCGTAATCGCAAAGATGGACCAGGTCTTGAGGCAGGTCAACGCGGAAGACGGCAAAAAGCTGCTTCATGCCATAAAAGGCTTCGCAAGGCAAACGGTTTACCAAGACACAATGATTGCCCTGTCCAGGTTTGCTGTGCCTTTATGCAAAGACAAAGCGTCTAGAAGAAAGTTTGCGTCAATGCTTGATGTGAGATATATCATGTTTGAAAACCAGGAAATGAAAAGGCTGAAGGAGCACTTTAACAGGTAGTCGTGAAAGTGCGTTAAAAGGGCGCAAAGGCAGGACGAGCCATTCGAGCGAAAAGCAGTTCTTTTCGCTTGCGCTCCAGGCTCGTCTTGCCTGAAGATTTGCAAGATTTAAGGATTTAGATTTGCCTCCAAACTCAACTTATAAGTTTTGTTTTGCGTTTCAAGAGGTGCGCGATGCACGACAAAGAATTCAGGTATGTAGACAAGCTCGTAGCCGCTGGCAACTTTGCGAAAGCGTTTGAGAAGTGCTGGTACAAGTGGAATACTTACGGCAAGTTTAAATGGGCTCAAAAGCTTTGCGAAGTGCTTGAATTAAGTGGCGCCATTGATGAAAGCAAGCGGTTCAGAGAGAAACTGGCAACACTTAACATAACTGATGACCAGTTTTTTGAAAATCTTGACAAGATGGAAAGGCTCTACACTCTGCAGGAATGGAAGTGCGTCGAAGAAAAGCTGATTCAAGACATGAGGGGCAGAGGCTACACACCCTCGAATTGCTCTGAGCGGTACCACAGGTTTCTGGCTAGAAAAGGCGCAGTGGACGAAATTTACAACATTTGCCTAGCCCAGCCCCAGCTGATTGACAACTATTTTGAACTCCTGCGCCCCCGCTACGAAAAGGAGCTAAGCAACCTCTTTGAGAGGCACGTGCTTCGGGTGGCAAGTAGATCCACTTTGTCGAAATATAAAGAAACTTGCGAACTATTTAAAAAATATAGCAAATTGGGTGTGGATATTTCCAGCCCTTTGGCGAAAGTGAGAAAATGGCATAGAAATCGCCCAACTTTAATGGAAATGCTGGATGATCTTCGTTTAGATTGACGATCTTTGGCGAAAAAAGATATGTTGTTTAAAAAAAGGGGTCAATATGCAACGCAGACCTGAGCGGCGCGCAGAGAGCCTAAACTGGATCCAGTAGAACCGGAGCCAGTGGAGCTGGAGCCAGTGCGAGATACAAATCAAACCCCAAAAAAGCAAAACCAAACCAACAGCGCTCGCACCTGAGCGCTGTTAAAACAGCGGGGTCGTACGTAACATTTTGTTACAAAATGTCTGTATTATTGTACCCAGCCAAACTCACGCTTTTCAAAATCAAAACCAAACACCACCCGCGCCTTTGGCGCATCCGAATAGTGAAGTAGCTATCCGCATAAGATCGAAGTATGATATACTTGCGAGCGGCAAAGCGCTCGCTTGCATAAAGGCAACGATGAGATCCTGGCGTTGCTTTGATCGTAACGCCGGACTTTTAAGGCTTATTTTAGGCGCATCCCAAAATACGCCCTCAAGAAAAAGTTTCAAGGGGAGCTTTTGAAATATGTATGAGATGGAATTCAGTTATGTCGACAGGCTTGTAGATAAAGGGGACATACAAAAAGCGTTGAAGAAGTGCGACAGAAGATGGAAGGACAGCGGAAGCTGCGAATGGGCGATGAAGTTTTGCGAAGTTCTGGAGATATACGGAGACTTTGCCCAGAGCAGAGACGTAAGGGAACTAATCGCAACTGACAAGTCCGCGTCGGACGAGGTGTTCTTCAAAAACTTTGACTTGATGCCAAAGCTGTACACCAAGCGGGTATGGAAAGACGTTGAGGCGATCCTGGTCAGGACAATGAAAGGAGATAAGTTTTCTCCTCTGACCTGCAGCAGACGCTACGTCCGCTACCTGGAGAAAAAGGGCGATATCGACGAGCTCTACAACATCTGCCTGTACCAGCCAGCCTTGCTAGACGAGCTGATAGAGACGCTGCGCCCAAGATACGAGAAGGAGCTCGGGCTGGTTTTCGAGAAATACATACTGGATCTTCAGAGACACGGCTCATACTTGAAGCTGTATGAGGAAACTTGCGAACTGTTCAAGAAGTACCACGGGCTGGGAGTGGACGTGACAGGCGCAATGGCGAAGCTCAGGGACTGGTACGGAAACCGCAAGAAGCTGATGAAAATGCTGGATGAGCTGGAGCTGGGCTAGGAAGGTTAGGCTTTGGGATGTTGGGGTTTTAAGAATTAACCCTTAAACCTTAAACCTTAAGGCTTAAGTCTCAGGTCTAGTCTAAACTTTTGATCTGGCAAACCGGGAAACAGCGCTTCAGAGCTTTATAGGCATTTCACTTCGACAGGCATAAAGCGAGATTTCGCTTGAAAGGCATAAGAGCGGACAAAAGAATCAAACATCTCATTGACAGGCATAAAAGTCTTGCTTTCAAGCAGCAAATGCTTTAAATATCGAGTTTATAACCCCGTAGCCCGCAGGGCTACGGGGTTAATCGCAAAAGTCCGGGAACTCTCGCGAAAATCAAAACCTGGACAAGCCCCAAAGCGGAACAAGCCCCATATCAGAACTAGCACCAAAAGCTGGACTAAGCCGCTCAAGACACATTTTAAGAAAATCGCGGCTAGAGGGCATGTCATGACTTTACGATATGCCCTCGTAGGAGGATGAGACGACATGAAGTCCATAGAAAACTTTGAAGAATACGTAGCGCCTGATCGATGCAAAAAAGCGCTGCATTTATTTTTAAAAAGCGAGATCAAGTTCAAGAAGCTGGATGATTTCGCCAAGCAAGCCTATATCGAGGATAACGGCAAGACATTCGAGGTCACTGTTTCATACGATCCGCAAACGGGGGAGGTCTTTGACTTTTACTCCTTCTGCGAATGCCAGGAAAAAAACTGCGAGCACAAGCTTGCCCTTATATTTGCCATAAGGGAATCCTGCCTGGGAGCTCAAGCGGTCATGACTCCGCCTGACATTTTTGAGGCGAAGGTGACCAAAGCCATTGCTGATGCGGCGGAACTGTACACGAACGCGCCCAGGGTCAGCGCCTTGGAGCTGGCAAAGAGCGCACTGTCGTCGCAGGATCCTATGACTGTGGCTTTGGGGTTTTCCAGCTTCATGAAGCTAGCGATCAGGGATAGGAGATCTCTTAACATTGGGGATGTGAAAGGCAAGACAGGCATTATGGCAATATCTATGATGGGTGACGAGGCTTATCAAGACGGAAATATTGGAATGGCGGCTGACTTGCAGTCCATAGCCCTTGATGCACTAGATTCCATGGAAAATTTGGCCTGGGCAAACAAGTATTATGCCAAGAGAGAAAAGAAGGCGATTTTTGAGAAGCTGGACGCGCTGGCTGAACTGGCCCAGCCGGACGTTGGAAAGCGGATGATCAGCGTCTTTACAAGCGTGGCAAAGCAGGCTTGCTGCCAAGACACGATCCTTGGGTTGATAAACTCAGCCGGCCCTTTGGGCCGGGAGTATAGGGAATGGATATCGACGTTCGTAAAGTTGATCAGTGAAGAGCGAAACATGCCATTGCATTCAGACGAGCACAAAGAGGCTATGCTGGCTCTTTACGCGCTGGCAGACGCCAAGGCTGGAGCGGAGCGGATCAAGGACTCTAACGACAGGTACTATGAGCTTAGAGTCATAGACATGCTGGCGGAAAGCGGAGATCTTCGCACAGCGATAGTGAGCTGCACGAAAAAGCTGGAGCAGTACAAAACCGCCGACTGGGGTTGGAAGCTTTGCGCACTGTACGAGAAAATGGGGGACAAGGCAGGGCTTCGGGCTACAAGGGAAGAAATGGCGTTTAACATGAATCTGACTGATGACGAATACTTTGAAAATTTGGGGCTGATGAAAGAGCTTTACACCGAATTGGAATGGAAATACATAGAAACATCCCTGGTTTGGGAAATGAAAGGAAAGACAAGCAACCCCCAGGTCTACCAACCCAGATATATCCGGTTCCTGAAACTCAAGGGCGACAGCGAACAGCTTTTCAAGGCTTGCTCGCTCCAGCCCGAGATCTTTGACGACGTGTTTCGGATTTTAAGCCCGAACTACAGCGCAGCTGAGCTTAACGACATGTTTCGCAGGTACATTATAGGAATTGTTCAGGAAGGCAACACCAAGACGTATTTAAAAGTTTGCGAACAGCTGAAAAGTTACCATAAGCTGGGATTTGACGCGAATAGCGCAAGGCAGGGGATAGTTGAGGCGTTTGCTAGGCGTCCGGCATTGGTGAAGATGCTGGGAGAGCTAAGACTGGATTAGGAATGGAAAAGAAAGAGAAAAAGATAAAAAGAAAAAGAGAAAAAAAGGCAACAGCGCCAGAGCTCCGCTCTGGCTCTTTTGCTTGCCTTGCCGTGTTTTGGGTTTGACTTACTTTGGTTTCGTTGACTTTCACTTTAGGAATGGCTTTTCTAAAGCAATCTGCAGGATTAGCACGCTTAAAGACAGTTAAAATAGCCTCTTTGTTGTGATTACCCAGCCTACCTTTCGCCGCTCTCCTTGTCATCTCCAAAAACTTCCGGGATCTGCCCTTCCTCTATCACAGCATCTCCTTCCACCTCGCTCCATGCAATCCGGGCCTTGAGAAGCGCCGCAATGTTTGAAAGCTGGAGCTGCATGGCCTCAGATAGCGCGGCGGAGAAGTTGGCGGACTTGTCTTTGCCGAAGACATGGCAGAGCTCATGGATGTAGATTGAGACGGAAGTGGCAAAGCAGTCTTTCTTCAGGTACTTGCCCTTTACTGCAACCGTGTTCATTGTAAACTTAAGCTTTCTCCCAAGCTTGTTGCAAGACTTGCTCGAAAGGGGAAAGCAGGTGGCCATTCCTGCCCATGAGGCCTCTTCATTGAGTATGATCCTGCATTCCGGCAGACTCTCGAAGCCAAAGTACGAAGCGCCGTAAATAGTGTTGACGTAATCCTCCATCACTTGCATGTACTTCGCCTGGAGGGGGTCAGGGCATTTCACCAGCGAATATCCGCCGTTTTTCTCGCATTCTTCCTCAAGGGTAGGGTAGCCTATCTCTTGGAAATTGATCTGGACAAGCTTGTACTTGACCCCGCAGTTCGCCTTCCAAGACAAGGCCTGATTCCGCCGGTTCTTGGATACGATGTCCTTTTTGCGGACTTCCTTTGCCGCCAATAGGTTAGGGTGCGCCTTCATGAACTTTTCAGCAACGGTTTTTGACGAGGCTACCTTTCCCGCAAGCATTGTGATGACTGCGTTAAAGGAATGTAGGTCATACCTTCCATTTGGATAGTCATGCCATCTGTCTTCCATGTGCTCAAGCAATAGCAAGGACGTCTCTGGATCCACTCTGGGGATCAGATCCCTGATCAGCTCTATGATGTCAAAGTCGTACAGCCCGTTCCTGTCCCTGTCGTCCTTCCTGAAGGTATGGTTGGCGAAGACAAACGGCACGTCTATTGATCCGAGGTTTTGGTATGACGCGAAGATTATTCCGGCGGCGCCAAACTCAGGGGTCTTGAATGAGTTCTTGGGAAGCGGCGCTGAGCTCCGCGTATATATCGCTCCGCTTATGTTCTCCCAGAGCTTTTCGCCAAGAAGGATGTTCTCAGGGTAGTAAAACGATAGCATGACCGCCTGAACCAGGTCTTCCGAAACGTCAGCGCGTCTTATGATAAGCGATGTCTTGCTCGAGTATTCACGGGTCCCCAACTCATACGCCAGGCTTTTGAGCGGCTTCCCGTCTACAATGATCTGGCTTGACGTGACTTTGAGCTCCCAGTCAGAGGAAGCGGCTGAAACATCCCAGCCGTAATCCCGCAAAGCGTTCAAAGACGCCAACTTAAAGCCTTCTCCAAAGTAGCCTGCGTGCCGCTTGCCATCGTCGCGCTTGGTTGACGCACCTATTGGCACAAGCCATTCATAGCTGAAGCTTACGTCATCCACTTCCATTGCTATCGTCTTGTTTTCGAAGCTCCAATGGAACTTTTCGTTCCATTCTTCCATCCCTACCGAATCGTAGAAGTTCTGCGCAAAGTCCCGCAAAACCTTGTACTTGCTCCAAAAGACCGGGTAGTCGTAGACCAGGTTCAGGGAGATTAGCCGCGTTTTTTCTGGGATGGGTTGAACGGGTTCTAACACTTCTGCTTCCATTATGACGCCTCTTTTCTGTGGGGGTGCCGCTGCTTTGGGAGCCGTCTTTGTTTCTTGGCCTTGCCGTCTTTCTTCTTGCCCTCACGTTTTATTTCTTGGCCTTGCCGTCTTTCTTCTTGCTCTCGCCTTTTATTTTCTGCGTTACCTTTAGTGCTTGCTTCTCGTCCTTCCCGCTTAGCTTACAACAAATGCAGATTTTTGTCAAGCGTTCGCTGTTCTTGTGCGAAGATTTGGGAGGGCCTGGCTTGCCGGGCCAAAAGCTGAGCTAGCTTTTCTAACCCTAACCCGGATCACGCCTATTTTCAATCCATACGAACGAATCATCCAGCGCCTCCGGATTCAGATTAAAATTTGGCGAGAGCCCAAAAAAGCGCTTGACCTGGAGTTAACTCCAGGTGCTATTATGAAGCTTGAGCGCCGCTTGGGAGAAGGCAGCTATTCCAAAAGGGCAAGGAATAGAAAAGCGCTCTTGACAGCGGCTTGTTGCCAGCGCGGGGCGCGACCCGCGCCACAAGAATAAAAAACAAAGCCTTGAAGGCTTTACAGGAGGCAAACATGAACTACGTAACATTCAAGGGCCTGAAGCTCTCCGCCCTGGGGTACGGCGCCATGAGGCTGCCTACGAAGGATGGGGCTATTGACACAGAGACTGCGGACGCGATTGTGAAACGCGCGTACGATAGCGGAATCAACTACTTCGACACGGCTTACGGCTACCACGCTGGCGAGTCTGAGAGGTTCATAGGGAAGTCCCTTTCTCGCTTCCCCAGGGATTCCTGGTACCTGGCCAGCAAGTTTCCGGGGTACGAGAAGCGCAACGCATGCAGGCCGGCTGAGATTTTCGAGGAGCAGATCCAGAAGTGCGGGGTTAACTATTTCGACTTCTACATGCTCCACAACGTTTGCGAGTATACATTGAACAATTACTTCAACGAGGACTTCGGGGTTGAGAAGTACCTGGTCGAGCAGAAGAAAGCCGGAAGGATCAAGCACTTGGGCTTTTCTGTCCATGCAAGAACAGACGCTTTCATGCAGTTCCTTGACCGCTTTGGAGATGACATGGAGTTTTGCCAGATCCAGCTAAACGCTCTGGACTGGACGCTTCAGGACGCGAAGTTAAAGCATGAAGCGCTTACCCAGCGCGGCATCCCCATCTGGGTCATGGAGCCAGTCAGGGGAGGGCAGCTGGCCTCATTCTCAGAAGAGAAGGAAGCAAAGCTCAAAGCTGCAAGGACTGACGACAGCATCGCCGCCTGGACTTTCAGATGGCTCCAGACATTGCCAAACATTGGGGTTATCCTGAGCGGGATGACAACCATGGAGCAGTTGGAGGACAACCTTAAGACCTTTGGCGAGAGCAAGCCATTGAACCCAGAGGAGGTTGCGCTGTACACAGGCATAGTCTCAGGCCTGGCGGAGCTCCTGCCTTGCACCGGCTGCCGCTACTGCTGCCCAGGTTGCCCCAAGAACCTGGATATCCCCAAGTTCCTGGCGTTGTACAACGACTGCCACTTCACTCCATCTCTGGTTGCGAAGATGGTCATAGACGCCATGAAGCCCAGCCAGCGCCCCTCCGCTTGCATTAGCTGCGGGAAATGCACCGAGATCTGCCCGCAGGGGATTAACATACCTGAGGTGCTCAAAGAGCTGGTAGAGATCGTTGCGGGGATTAAGGGGTTTGTGGCGCCGATTGGAGAGGATGATTAGGATAGGGCGAATTAGGCTCTGCCGATGATCTAGAAGGGCCGCTTACGCAGAGAGGTCGCTGGTGCGGCGAATATAAATAAAAGCGTCAGGGATTCACTTTAGCCTAGAGGACTGTCGCGGCAAAGAGCTTGTCGCTGGATCAAACAAGATAAGTTAGATAATTAAGAGCATATCCTAAAATTTATTTCGAGGTGCCTGAAAAGTCCGGCGTTGAAGCATTCGCCAGGACTTTTCAGGCACCTTTACGGAATTTTAGGATATGCACTAGGTCTCAGCAGTCTTCGGCATCTTTTTTATTAAAATCTAATGCCTCGGCGCTGGCCGCCAAATTTAGACAAGCGCATGACGCTATGAAAAAATGCCTTGGCCGCGTACCCGATCTATCGGTAACGCGGCTTTTGCTTGTCAGAAAAGGCATGCCAGCGCCTAGGACGATTCGGATAAAAGCGAAATGCCGGAAATTGCCAGATAAGTATTTAATGGAAAAAACGAGCGAAGATTAAAATTCGCGCTTTTGCCTCATTCAATAAACTTTGTGAAATCCGACGAAAAA
>JAISWZ010000548.1 GCA_031270945.1 Clostridiales bacterium
ACGTTAACTATGATGGTGATTATCACAAGATTCGCAATGTTGTCTTTGATCTGGACCTTTGCGTCTTCTTTTAAGATGTTAGTGTCAATCATTTAATTACCAATCCTCTCTAAGAATGCGTCGGTATGCGTTGTTCGCTACCGAAGGCGGCTCGCGAGCGAAAGCTTGCTTGGCTCGCAAGTAAGATTCATTACCAAGTGCATATCCCAAAATTCCGGCAATTAGAGCATATCCCAAAATTATATCCGAGGTGCCGGAAAAATCCGGATGTTTGCTCGCAGAAGCCCGAGCAAACTAGTTGAAGCATTCGCCAGGATTTTTCCGGCACCATTTCGGAATTTTGGGATATGCACTTAATGAAAGGGCAGACCTTTAATAAAAGTTTCAAAAGCGCCTGAAGAGCAGCCTTATTAAAAAACCAAAAAAACATAAACAGGGCCGCCCGGGGGCGGCCCTGTGAAAAAGAAAAACTACTTCTTCGCTATCATTTCTTGCAGGAAGTCATAAGCTTCTTGGGCGGCCTTTGCTGTGTCCTTCTGGCCGAAAGCGATCTCTTGGGAGATTCTCTTGAAGCCGTCGGTGAATTCCTGGTCGTTGGGAACATTGGGATCCATAGGTGTTGTGTGCGCCGCAAGAACGGCGTACAGGTTGTAGATCTTCTGGTCAACTGGAGTGGAGGTGGCGGAGATGGCGGTTCTTACTTCTGAGTTCACGCTGACGCCGCGATCATTCTTAAGGATGACTCCAACTTCTGGGGTGTTCACGAAATAGTTGATGAATGTTGCCGCTGAATCCGGAACAGCCGAAGCCTTGTTGATGCAGAAGTACTGGCTGGGCATGATCCACTGCGCGTTCTTTTCTACGTCTGGAAGAGGCATGATATCAAGCACGTCTTGCATTGAGTTCTGGTAGGATACCAGCTGGTTCGTGTAAAGTATGGTCATTGCCGCTTTTCCAGCTACGATGGAAGCGTTGTCTGGGCCTTCCTCAGAGTACTCGGCTGTGATCTCCGCATTAGGAATGATTCCGTCGGTTCTCCAGCCTGCCCAAATGTCAAAGAAGTCTTTGAGCACGTCTACTGTGACAAAGGATTTTCCTTCGGATGTGTACATCTTGGCGTCTCTCTGCCTTGAATACAAGCCGATGAAGTTTGTGTTCACGCCGCTGGCGTCAGAGATCGGATAGACTCCTACCGGAAGCTTGGAGGCGAGTTCTTTTGCGTAAGCGCCGAAATCTTCCCATGTCGCGCCTGGAACAGGAAGAGAAGCTCCAGCTGCCTCGATCATGGTCTTGTTGTAGGCGATGCCAAGGATGTTTGTTCCAAGGCAGAGGCCATAGGTGTTTCCGCTTATTGTCGCGGCGTCGATGACATCTTTGTCGACCTTTGAAAGGTCAATGATGTTGCCAAAGTAGGAGTTGAGGGGAAGCAGGGCGTCTTTCGCCACATAGTCCGGATAGTTCCCTCCGAACTGGATTACGTCTGGGGCGCTTCCGCCAGCGACCTGAGTCGCCAATTTGTCCCAATAGCTGTCAGAGCCCATGTATTCCGGAGAAACTGCAATGTCAGGATAAGCTGCTGTGAACAGGTCTATCACTTTTAAAGTTGCCTCATGGCGAGTGTCTGAGCCCCACCATACGACGCGGATTTCTGTCTTTTCGGGAGCTGCTGGAGCTGGAGCTTCTGTCGCTGGAGCTGGAGCTTCTGTCGCCGCTGGAGCGGCTGTCGCTGCTGGCGCTTCTGTCGCCGCTGGAGCTGGCGCCGGGGTGGGTGCCGCTTGGCTGGCGCATGCCGCAAGCCCGAAGGCCATCAGAACGGCAAGAAGCAATGCGATTATTTTCTTCATAATATCCTCCTCGTACTCTGTCCGGATTCCGGACAGGCATTTTCCCCTGAAAGGGGAGATTTGGCTTTGCGCATGTCCCAAATTTTTATAAAGGCAGTGCAAAAGCAAAGCTAGTTTTAGCTACGCCTTTGCAAGACCTAGTGCATATCCCAAAATTCCGAAATGGCACCGGAAAAATCCTGGCGAATGCTTCAACGCCGGATTTTTCCGGTGCCTCGGATATAATTTTGGGATATGCTCCTAAAATCAATTTTTGGAATATGCACAGGGAATTACCCCTTCAAGCCAGTGGTTGCTATGCCTTGCACAAAGTACTTCTGCAAGGAAAAGAACAGAAGGAAGCATGGAGTCATGGATAAGACCGACATCGCAAGCATTGGGCCCCAAGAGGAGTTCCCCGAGGCGTCCATGAACATGCGAAGCCCCAGCGCTATCGTATACTTCGCGGGAGTATTCAGATAGAGCAGCTGGTTGAAGAAGTCATCCCATGTCCAGAGAAAGCTGAACAACGCTGTAGTGACCAGCGCGGGACCGGAAAGGGGCAGGATCACGCGAAAGAATATGCTTACCCTGCCGCACCCGTCCAGTGTCGCCGACTCATCCAAGTCCTTGGGGATTCCCCTCATGAACTGGACAAGCAGGAAGACAAAGAACGCGTCTGTTGCCAAAAGCTTGGGTATGGTGAGCGGAAGGTAGCTATCCACCCAGCCCAAGGAGTGAAACATTACATAGCGAGGGATTGTGGTCACGTGCGTGGGGAGCATGATCGAAAGCATCATTACGCCAAACCAAAGCGCCTTCATGGCGAACTGGAGCCTGGCGAAGGCGTACGCCGCCATTGAGCAGGAAACTATGTTGGCTGCGACCACAGCCGCGCAAACTATGAAGGTGTTGATGAAAAAGACGGAAAAATGGATCCTTCCGACTCCCGCCCAGCCCTTGACATAGTGCTCAAGGGAGACTGACTCGGGTATCAGGCCGGGGTTCGAGAAGATGACGGTTCCCGGCTTAAGGGAGCTGATAATCAGCCAAAGTATAGGATAGAGCATGACAACGCCAAAGGCGATTATGATAGCGTGTGACAGAGCTGCGTAGAGTCGTCTTTTTGCCAATGTGCTCATATCTCAATCCCCGCTTCCATAGGTCACCCAAGAGTCTGAGGTCTTGAAGATGACCGCGGTAAAAACCGCGATGATTGCGAGCAGTACCCAAGCCATGGCTGAGGCGTAGCCCATTTCGAAATAGTAGAACCCTTTTGTGTACAGGTAGAGAGTGTAAAACATGGTAGAGTCCAAGGGGCCGCCTTTTCCTCCACTGATTATAAAGGCCTGGGTAAAGGCCTGGAAAGCCGAGATAAGCTGCATTACAAGGTTAAACAGGATAACTGGGGTGAGGCATGGGACAGTGATTGAGAAAAACTGCCTGACCTTGCCCGCTCCGTCAACGCTGGCCGCCTCGTAGTACTCGTCTGGCACTTGCTTCAGGCCAGCCAGGAATATTATCATGGAAGAGCCGAACTGCCAGACCGTGAGGATTACCAGGGTATAGAGAGCG
The DNA here is from genome assembly GCA_031270945.1 of Clostridiales bacterium. Classification (GTDB taxonomy): domain Bacteria; phylum Bacillota; class Clostridia; order Lachnospirales; family WQUN01; genus JAISWZ01. The sequence goes on from JAISWZ010000548.1 coordinate 3,399, forward strand.
TACTTGGGGCTCGCTATCCATGCTGGGGGATTGACGTGAAAGACGGCGCGAAGGATCGCGTTGACTATCCCGTCGCTAGAGAAGATGCGCTTCCAGAGCATAGCTATTGCGACTGATCCGCCAAGCAATGTCGGGATGTAGTACACAGTGCGGTAAAGCCCGATAAGCTTCAGCTTTTGGTTCATGATGCCAGCCACGACAAGGGCGAACCCCAGCTTCAATGGCACAGCCAGGAACACGTATGCGAATGTCACCTGAAGGCTTTTCAGGTACGTTGCGTCCCCTGTGAACATTTTGATGTAGTTCCCCATGCCTATCCACACAGGCTCCGTCAGCATGTCATACTGCGTGAGGGAGTAGTAGAGGGACATGATCATTGGGTACAGCGTCAAAGCCAGGAAACCCAGAAGCCACGGCGCAAGGAAGAAATACCCCGCCGCGTTTTCAGCTATCGCCCTCTGCAAGGCGCCTTTCGATTTCAATTAGATCCCCCCCAGGATTCAGCCATGCGCGACAAGGCATGAATAAAGCATGCCCCAAGAGCTGCAATGACAGATTGCACTAACAATTCTGCAAGCGCCTTCTAAAAGAATGAAAATAGCACGAACGAATCCTTGAATTTCTTTGTCGTGATATGAATCTTGTAGAATCAGTATATGGCAAAGAGCTCTCGATGTCAAGATAAAAAGGAAAATCGATAAAATAGGGTTGATAATCATAATTTTATACGGATATTGACCTTCAAGCGCCGGCCTTCGCCCGATTGGGGGGCAAATTGCCAGGATTGCTTGAAAATTTGGCTTTGTTTTGATCTGATGACTGGGTCAATTATTGATGAAAATCACTGAAGCTTGAACTCATTCCAAGCCCGCTTGCCCCCAGCATAAGCGCCCGCGCTATGACTAATATTTAACAAAACGCAACGTTTAGACCGGTTTCGCACTAAATCTCGCAATTCTTATAGGTTTTCGCCTATGCGCCACTTTCAACAAATATTGAGAATTTGACCTATGCGTGTTTTTTGTGAGAAATGCTTGGCGGGGGGCGCTGGGGGCGAACTTGGGGCGCTCACGGCGCTCAAAGATAAAAAAACTGGTCGAATGTGTAAAAGACAAAACCAAACCCAGTTGAATGCGTTAAATAAAAAAACCAAACCCGGGCGGACGCGAAAAGAAAAACCCAGTCGGACGCTAAAAAAAAACCAAACCCCAGGGGTTAGGATTTCGTGGCTGAAGTTGGGCTTGGCCGAGAAAAGCTCCTTATCGGAGCAAGCGCAAGCGCTGGCGCTGGTCATGCAATGCGTTTCTTTTGAATAGGGGCCGCGCTCTATCCCTCCAAGGCTTTGCTTATGAGCGTTTCTGTCTATGACTGCCGCCAAACCGCCTTCTCGCCTCTTGTTCCCTTTCGTGTTAAACTTTTATCAATCTCTCGCTTCACAAGCAAATCTTGCGTTTTGCCGATGTTCTTTCGCCCTGCGCCTATGTTCACTGTCTATTGAACCAAGTTTTTCTTGCTCTTTGCGTCCGGGGTTGGATATATTGCTTATAAGATCTTAAAACACCTTACTTTCTTCTTAAAAAATCATCTGACATATTTCTTTCCGGCTTGCTATTATAATTACGCAATGCGCGCTCGCTGTGATTCAAGCGACACAAGATCGCCAAGCAATACCGCAAGAGAAAGCCTAGCGAAAGGCGTTGCCTGAGGAATGCAATCAAATATTTCTTGGCAAAAGCTCTTTCGCTAATAATTAAGGAGGAAAATTGAATGAAAAAACTACTGGCCATTCTGCTATGCGCAACACTGCTCTTTTCAGCCCTGGCTGGGTGCGCAGGATCCGCTGCGCCAAGCCCAACCCAAGCGCCCGCAGCCGTGGTTGATGCCACAAAGGCGCCTGAAGCAACCAAAGCTCCTGAAGCCACCGCGCCTCCAGCCAAAGCCGCTGATCCTTTGGAAATGACTTTCATATTCGCTGATGGAGACGAAGCCTTCAAGACTTCCATGAATCGTGTAGTGGACGGTTTCAACGCGGCCAACCCGGATATTGTCATCAAGATCCAGCCCGGAGATGGCGGAGCTTACAGCGAGTTTCTAAAGACAAAGGACAGCGTCGGGGAATTCCCGGACATGATGGAAATGAGGGACACGGCGGTCTATGTAAGAGCCGGAAAGCTGGCGCCGCTTGCAGACAACATCAAGAGCCTGTTCAAGACCACAACGGCGTTTGACGGCAAAGTTTATACTGCGCCATTCGCTGGAGAGAACACCAACGGCATTCTTTACAACAAGAAGTACTTCACTGAAAAGGGCTTGAGCATCCCTGGCACTTGGGACGAGTTCTTGGCGCTTTGCAAAACGATAAAGGATCTTGGCGACATGTCGCCGCTTGTTATAGGCGGGCAGGACATTTGGCACATGGGGTTCTGGTTCCACAAGCTGTACGCTGACGATGTGCTTTCAAGCGATCCAGATTTCATCAAGCACTGCTACGAAGGCACCGCGAAATTCTCAGACGAGCGTTTCGTGAAGACCATAACAGACATGCAGGAACTGTTCCAGTACGCCCAAGACGGCTGGACATCAACCCCTGACGCGCAGATCACGACTTTCCTGGTCGGCGAAATGTCGGCAATGATGTTTAGCGGAACGCACATGTTTACCCAGGTTGCGGACGCTGATTCCAGCTTTGAGCTTGGATGGTTCCCGGTTCCAGACAGGCAGGGAGTCCAGAGGCTTGTGGGCGGCGCGGGAATAGGCGGCTTGTCGCTGTCAGCCGAGTCAGCAAAGGATCCCGCCAAGCAGGCGGCCTTTGACAAGTTTTTGCTCTACTTCTTCGAAAAAGCCAACTACAAGCTCTTCCTTGAGACAATGAGCTATTTGCCAGTCACCGTTGACGCACCCTCTGTCGAGGGCACGGACGTATACGTAGCTGTGACAGAAGCCGTAAAGACCGCTGACTTCCTTAGCCCGATGTGGAACGGCTTCCACGGAGACAACGAGCTTCCTCCAGATTTCAGGAACTTCACTTACAAGACCACAGTCGAGGTAATCCAAGGCTCCAGAACCATAGAATCCGCCACTGACGAGCTTCAAAAGGCATGGGATGTCGCCGCTTCAAACTTCAACCCAGTAACTGGAACAGGCATAGCGAAATAGAGATCCTGATCAAGCAAAACTAAAAAATGGCAAACGCTTTCGCTTGCAATACAAGACGCCAGCCAGGTCTCCTGGCTGGCGTCTTGGGATATGCTTGGGAGAAAAAATAAAAAATAAATTAAATAAATAAATAAATAAATAAATAAATTAAAAAATAATTAAAAAAATAAAAACAACCGCTCTTTTCTTTTTCTCAACCACCACCCATTTCCGCTAGCAAGCATAGAAAGGCGGATGACTCTTGCGATCAAACAGCCGAACCACTGCGGCGTTCATTGCGCCGGCCTTTATATTTTTCACGCTTTTCATAATCGTCCCAACCGCGTCGAGCGTCTACTACAGCTTCACTTCATGGGACGGCATCAACCCGTACATCCGGTTCGTGGGCTTGGCAAACTTCAAGGAGATTTTTACAAGCGCCAGGTTTGGGAACGCGCTTAAAAACACGGTTCTCATAACGATATTCATCTCTGCGCTTGAGAACGCCCTGGCTTTGGGGCTGGCGCTCCTTGTGGACAACGTTTCCAGAGCCCGCAACTTTTTCCGGGCCATCTTCTATGTGCCTGTGATACTCTCGGGAATAGTCAGCGGCTTCATCTGGAAGATCATGTTCAACTACAACTTTGGCCCAATCAACCAGGCGCTGCAATCCCTGGGGCTTTCAGCGCTAAAGCGCGACTGGCTTGGAAGCCCGGCCTTCGCCTTGGCCAGCGTTGGCGTTGTGCTGATCTGGAAGGGCGCTGGCTACTACATGGTTATATACCTGGCATCCCTGCAGGGAGTTCCGCAGGAAGTGGTAGAGGCGTCCACAATAGACGGCGCGTCATCGCTCCAGAGGTTTTTGCGCATAACCCTTCCCTTGATCTCCGGGGCCTTCACGATTAACTTCACTCTTTCCCTGATAAACGGCCTTAAGGTATTTGACCAGGTAGCGGTCATGACTGACGGAGGGCCTGGCTTCGCCACTGAGACTATTGTCTATCTCCTTTACAAGGTCGGGTTTAGCGAAGGCCGCCAGGGGTTTGGCACTGCTGTTGGCCTTGTGCTTCTTTTCATAATCATGATCCTGAACTGGATCCAGCAGAAGTTTTTGAAGAGCAGGGAGGTGCAGCTGTGAAAAAGTTCAAAATCTCAAGCTTTGTGATACTATTTGCCACAGCGATCCTGGCTGCCGCTTTTCTTGTTCCCATTTACTTCGCTGTCATCTCAGCTCTGAAAAGCAACGGCGAGATCCTTAAAAACCCCTTGTCCCTGCCCACAGGCCTGTACCTTAAGAACTTCACTGACCTGTTTTCAAAAACCGACTTCCTGACCGCCATCTGGCACACAGTCTTTTTAACAGGCGTCTCAGAAGTCTTGATAGTGTTCATAGTCCCTCTTGCCGCATACGGGATATCCAGGCATCCAGGAACTGTGACCAAGCTTGTCTACACATACTTTCTCTGCGGGATGATGATCCCGTTTCACCTGTACATGTTCCCGCTATTCAAGGAGCTTAAGCTTTTTGGCCTATTTGGGACACTGGCCGGGCCTGTCGTTGTTTACATCTCGGGATCCGTCGCGTTCGGTTGCCTGCTTTACACCAGCTTTTTGAACAGCGTCCCTTACGACATGGAAGAAGCCGCCCGTATAGACGGATGCTCAGAGTTCCAGGTCTTTTGGAAAGTCGTTTTTCCCTTGCTTGGCCCTTGCACAGCGTCCATGGTAGTCTTGAACGGCTTGGGCATATGGAACGACTTTTTGATGCCATACCTGGTGCTTCCGTCTAACAAGGCAAAGACGATAAATGTTGCCGTCTACTCATTCGTGGGCCAGTACACAGCCAGGTGGGACATAGTGTTCGCTGGAGCGGTCATTGCCCTGGTTCCCGCCCTCGCCCTCTATGTGGCCCTTCAGAAGCACTTTGTCAAAGGGATAATGGCTGGCGCAGCCAAGGGATGACGCGCCGTGATCAAAAAAGCCGGCGCTAAAGCGTCTTCAGGACTTTTCGGGCATATGCTAAATTTCAAGGCTTGAATTATATGTTATACTCAACTCACAAGCGCTGTGGGGAGGGGAATCTTATGGGAAAAAACCGGGCAAGGCCCGCAATGAGCCTTTACCAAAAGTTCGCGCTGGTCGTCATATTGCTTGGCATCACTCCCATAGCCCTCCTGTCGACAGTGATATTGAACAGGATGTTTGGCGAGTACGAGAGAAGCCTGACAGAAAGCTTCGAGCAGGGGCTGAGATACGCCAGCTACAGCCTGGAGCGGAAATTTGACAGCTATAATGACATTTCGAAGTTCAGCTATTATTACACCCTCTCAAGCGAGGCGAACTATTCCTACAACTTCATCAACTACGACAACCTGCGAAAGATCCTGACTGGCGAGCTCTATGGCGAAGCGGACGAGGATCGCATATCGCGGGACATGGACACCTTCCTGAGCAATGTGCTTAAGATCAGCAGCAGCATAGAGTCGGCGCACTTTGTCTATGAGCCTGTGCTTGGCGAGAGGAAGACGTACCACAAGGGCAACTACAACACCAGGTTTTCCGAAAGCGATCTTTTTGCCAGGACCGTGGGCTTTGACAGCTGGGACAGGGACTCGCGGCAGCTCATAGCGGTGCCGACGCATGACTTTGACTACACTCTTTATTCCAGCAAGCGCGTGGACAAAGTTTTCACCATAGCCCGCAACTACTTCAACCTGACTGTTCCTGTAGGGAAAGAGACATATGTCGGGACTCTCCTTGTTGACTACGACGCGCGCCAGATCGGGGAAATCGTTGAGGGCATAGACCTTTACAGCAAAGGCACCCTATGGGTCTTGAACAATGCCGGGGATTGCTTTTACAGCACTGATTTAGGGCAGATCGGGACGAAGCCTGTCCTGCCGACAGAAGGCCTCCTGCTTCAAGCCGAGATAGCCAAGTACGGGCTGAAAATCTGCTTCAGCGCAACGGAACCGCTTGTCGACGGGCGAATGAGAGGGATACAGCAGGTCATGTACATTGTTGTAGGCCTGGCGGCGGCCGCTCTCTCCCTTGGCTCCATAGTGTTCTCGATAAGGCTCACAAAACCAATCAGGACTATGATGAAGCAGATGGAGCAGGTGGAGTCCGGTCAATTCAAGGGCGAGCTTCCCGTTTTGTCAAAAGACGAGATAGGTCTCTTGTCATCCCGCTTCAACAAGATGTCAAAGGAGCTGGAGAACTACACAAACCAAGTTTATGTCGCCAAGATCAAGCAGACCGAAGCTGAGCTTACAGCGCTTAAGTCCCAGATCTATCCCCACTTTCTCTTCAATACCCTTGAGGTTATACGAATGACGGCGGTAGGAGAGAATGACCATAAAGTGGCTGGAATGATAGAGGCCTTGGGGGAGCAGATCCACTACCTGATTGGAACAGCCGGGGATCTTGTCCCGCTTTCATTGGAGCTGGCAAACCTGGAGAAGTACATCTATCTCATCAACTGCCGCTTCCAGGACAAGGTTTCATTTGCCGCCAGGGCTGGCGGGCTTGGCAAAAAGCTGGTTCCCAAGCTGGCGCTCCAGCCCATAGTTGAAAACGCGTTTCTCCACGGCATAAAGCCCAAGCAAGGGCCTGGCCGGATCTTCGTCGAAGCTGTCCAGGTCGGGGAAACGCTTGAGATCTCAGTCTTTGACAATGGAGTTGGGATGGATCCGGAAAACTTGCGAAAAGTCCAGGCGGCGCTTGAAAGCGACCTTCCAGGCACCAAGACGCCTGAGGGCTGGGAAAGCATAGGGCTAAAAAACGTGCATGACCGCCTTCGCTTCCTGTACGGGGAAGCCTACGGCATATCCCTTTTCAGCACCCCGCTGACAGGAACAATGGTCAAAGCCGCTCTGCCGGCGAATATCCATCAGGAGGAGGAAAAGCCTTGTTGAGCATGGTTCTGGCGGACGACGAGCCCATCATCACCAAAGGCATCAAAATGCTCCTGGATTGGGAACGTCTTGGGATCCGAGTCACAGAGACTTACGAGGACGGCCAAAAGGCTCTTCATGGCATATTGGCCAATGAGCCTGACATAGCGATCCTGGACATTGCGATGCCTGGCAAGAGCGGAGTGGAAGTCCTGCAAGAGATAAAGCTGGCAAAGTGCAAGACCATGGTCATCTTCCTTTCTGGCTTCCAGGACTTCGAATACGCCAGGGCAGCTATCCGCTATGGCGCAATAGACTACCTGCTGAAGCCCGTGAAAAAGGAAAGCCTATTGCTAACTATAAGCAAGTGCGCCGAATTGTCAGAAAACCGCTCCAGCCCAGCCCCCAATTCAGAAAGCATGCCGTGCCACGCTTTCAAGAAGCTGGTTGACGACAAGCCCTCATCCTACATCTTCGCCTTGGGCAAGATCATAGGGCGAAACTACCAAAACGACATGGAAGCTCAGCTTACCCGTTTCACTGTCTTTTCTGCGATTGAAGAGATCGTTGAAGCCAAGGGCCTGGGCATCGCCTTCCAAAAGAGCGACAAATTTTGCCTTGTCTTGAAAGACGTAGATTCCCAAGCCGCCAAGAGACATCTCACATACATTCAAGGAGATCTGGAAGCCGCATTTGGAGTCAAGGCAGGCTTCGTAATAGGCGCACCTTTCTTTGACCTTAAGAAGGCGACAGACAGCTTCAGCGACTTCAGCGAAAAAATGGGCTTCTTCTACTTCAGCAATGAACTGGAAAGCCTTGTGCTGGAAGCTTCCGAGCCTCCCTTCAAGGATTCCGTCACAGACCAGGACGTCCGAAAGCTTCGAGACGATCTCATCACAGCCCTTGTCAGGCTTGACAACCAAGAGGCGGAAAGGCTGGCCGAGCAATATCTCAGAGCTGTATGCGTCCTCTCCGGAAGCAGAAGCGATACGGCGGTCTATCATATCCTCAGCTGCGCCAGAATGATCGATGAGCGGTTTGACACCCATTCCCTCCTTGCCCCAGTGATCGAGGAAGCCTTTGACGCTCCCGGCTACGCTGAGCTTTCCAGCCTGTTCCGTGAGCTGGTGCAAGGCTTGGAAGGCAGGCTTTCAACACTCATGCAGTCAGAGGACAAAAAGGTCGCCATCTTGGCCAAGCGCTACATTGACGAGCATTACGCCGAAAACATAACGCTTAAGACCATGGCCGCCCAGATCCACATGAACCCCTACTACTTCAGCGCCTACTTCAAGAAGCAGACAGGGCAGAACTTCAAGGATTACTTAAGCCAAGCCAGGATGGAACGCGCCATGGAGCTGCTTGTCCAGACAGGGAAAAGAAGCTATGAGATAGCGGATGATGTGGGGTTCAAAGACTATCGCCATTTCTCTGACCTTTTCTGCAAGCGCTACGGAATGACCCCGGCGGCGTACAGGAAGCATATGAAAGGGACGGATTGAAGACGGCAGAGCGCAGGCGCTTGGAGCGAAGAGTTTGGCTTCGCTCCTAAGCGAGGCCTTGCGGGGGAAAGTTGTGCAATTCGGGCGCTTGGGCGCTCGGCGCTCAGTGAATGTCGAAATATTGATATGTTTTGAATTTATAGGGGATTGATATGAGGATTCTGCAGTAACAACCATCGGACAAATAGACGTAAATGGCGTAAACGCAAGCTTTGTCCGCCGCATCAGCCTTTAGTCAAAGCCTTGATTTTAGGGCCTTGATGGAGTTCTTACGGCAAAATCATATGAGCACTAGCCTGGAGCGGGAGCGACAGTTTTTGGATTTATCCTATTTCTCGGCTTAGCTGATTTTAAGTCGCAAATCTTTTTGAATTTCAAGCACTTCAAATGATATCAATATTTCGACAATTAAAGGCCCTGGCGCAAGCCA
>JAISWZ010000574.1 GCA_031270945.1 Clostridiales bacterium
TTCACGACTGTCAACCTGAAGCTTTCAAGCGGCGCGAAATTGCCGGACATAATGCTCTTTGGCTACAACCTGGAAATAGCCAACACCTTTGTTGGCGCTGACAGGATCATGAAGCTGAACGACGTGTTCGAAAGCTCAAAGCTCAAGAACATCCCAGCCATTGACAGCAGGGTCAAGGACTACATCAGGGATTCCAGCGGCAACATGTGGTACATTCCAGGCTGGTACGCCATGGAGTACGACGAGCCTTGGGGCGGCTGGACAGTGGACGCGTGGTACGCCCGCACCGACTTGATGGAGAAGGCCGGAATCACCAAGGCGGACTTGGCCACGATAGACGGGCTGGAAAATGCCCTGCGAGAGTTCGCCAAGCTGAAAGATGACAACGGAAACGCGATCATACCTCTGTCCTTCCCGCTAGCCAAGGATCAAGAGCGGGCCATCCTGGCAACATTTGGCGTTGACATGGCAAAAGGCTCCAACAACATGCCAGCGGTCATGGAGAAGAACGGAGAGTTTGTGTTCTCATACGACAACCCTGACTTCAAGAAGGCTTACCAGTGGATGAACAAAATGTACCGCGAAGGCCTGATCGACATGGAAGTGACAACCATGCAGCAGGAGCGCTTCAACGAAAAGATTAAAACTGGCCAAGTGGCCATGTTCACGACAGACATCTGGACATCCAACTGCTTCAGCAACGCTTACGCGGACGACAGCCCATCCTTCAAGTTTGACGCGATCCAAAGCCCAACCGTTCCTGGCACTGCGAAGGGCTATACGTCTCTTGTTGATCCAAATCCCCAGCACATGGTGTTCATCAACAAGGACACAAAGAGCCTGAACGCCGTGCTGAAGTTCCTGGAATGGGCAAACGAGCCTGAGCCTATCCGCCAGCACGAGATGAATGAAGGCCCAATAGGGACAACCTGGCACTTTACCGATGGCGAGTACTGGAGCTTCGAGAAGGAGTACGGAGAGCTCCGCGACTCCGGAGACGGCCAGCTAGTCGACTCCTGCACCCCTCAGCTTTACATGTTTACAAGCTACAGCAACAAGTGGTATCCTTGGTTCATGAAAGATCGCAACGAGGTGCCCATGGGCGACCTTCTTGTGCAGAAGTACTGCCAGGTGGTAGGAAACGAGATAGTGAACCACAGGGCAATCACCAACAAGGACAAAGTGAAGATCGAAGCTGATTCGGTCGTTGGCGAGAACATCGAATCCCTGGACGCTGTAGTGGACGAGTACGCCGCCAAAATGATCATGGCCGAATCGGACGAAAAGTTTGAGAGCTATTACAGCGAGTTCTTCAAGCAGATGGACTTGAGGGCAAGCTGGGATGAGATGAAGGCTACTTGGCTGGAGGCGTATAACGCGCAGTACGGAGCTTAGGCTAAGATAAGATAGGAAAGATTGATGGCTCTTTGGGCTAGAAATTACATTGGATTGATACAAAGCAGGTTCATAATATTCTTTCTCGTCACAGTCGCCTTTATAGGCGTCGTCACATGGCAGGGCCACAAGTACTTTCTTGTGGTCTCCATGCGTGACGAGGAGAACGAGTACATGCGCACCCTGTCCGAGCAGTTGGCGGTTTCGGTGCGGGAGGGCAAGGAGACCTACTCCAGCTTTCTCATCCAGCTAAGCTACAACAGGGTTTTCGCGAAGAGGCTGTCTCCGGATCACGAAACCTATTATGACGTCTGGGTCGCAGCCGAAGAGATCCAGTACCTGCTGAAAGACCAGATGTCCATGCTTCCAGGCATAGACAACATCGCGGTCTACCATACGAATGAAACCATGTGCGAGGACGGCAGGTACATCTTCAGGTCAGACGGATCAGCGCTTTCCGGGTTCATAAAATGGGTGCCTGACATCGCGGACAATCAGGAGATAAAAACCCAGATTCCCCACATGTACAGCGGCAGGTCCGCTTACGTGAGGATGCTTGTCGACATGCCAAGAGCCTTTGGCGCTTACCTGGACAGCGATATAGCCTCTTGCGCCGTGTACTCAAATGACGGCGGGCTGATAGTCGCCTCAGGAGAAGGGCGGCTGGCCAGAAACGCCGAGGTTTGCGCAAGCCTGATCGCGGGAGAGGTCTTTCGGGAAAAGCCCGAAGTCTTGCTGCTGAAAACCGTCATAGACCAAGACTGGCAACTGGTTTTGGAGTATCCCGCAACAGCCTACAGCAGCACAAGGCAGAGGGGCGGCGCCATCATATTCGCGGCTCTCACCGCTTACGCGGCCATAGCCGGGGTTCTTATGGCCAGCTACCTGAGAGGGCTCTTCGCCAGGATATACCGCATCGGCAAAAGCATGGACGAGGTCAGCAGCAAGGATTTCCCGCTTCTCAAGTACCTGGACGGAAATGATGAGATTTCCCGCTTGGAGAGCCAGTACAACGAAATGCTCAAGCGGCTTGACAACGCCATTGAAGAAATGGCCCAGGTCAAGACCGCAAAGCAGGCGCTTGAGATAAAGGCCCTTGAGTCCCAGATAAACCCCCACTTCCTGTACAACACCCTTGGCGCAATGCGCTGGAAAGCCCTTGACGCCAACAACAAGGAGCTTTGCGACGTCATAGACAACATGACCCAGTTCTATCGCCTGTCGTTAAGCAAAGGAAAAGGCTTTATCACTGTGGAGCAGGAAATCCAGCTGATAGAGGCTTACATAGCCGTTCAGCAGCTGCGCTACGACAACTGCGTGGAGTGCGCGGTGGAGATAGACGAAAGCGCAAGGCAAGTTGAAATCCCGAAAATGATCCTCCAGCCCCTCATAGAGAACATTTACATGCACTCAGGCATCGTGCTTGACGGAAACCGGAAGATAAGCGTTTCGATCCGAAGGGACAACGAGACGCTTCGCATAAGGGTTCGCGACAATGGCGGAGGGATGGACGCCGCCACTTTGCGCAACGTGAACAGCAACATAAACCTTTCCAAGGACAGAGGCATGGGCATCTCTTTCATCTACAACTCCTTGAAGCTCTATTACGGCAACAAGGCCCTGCTGAGCTTTGAGTCAGCCCTAGGAAAGGGCACCCAGGTAAGCATTGACTTGCCCGTGTCCGTAAAATAAAGAATTAAAGTTTTTTGATTTCTTTCGAATTAACTTTTTTTTATTTTTCCCGCAAATACATGAGCAGGAGGTTTTGAATGTGCGCATTTTGCTGGTAGATGACGAAATCGTTCAAATCCGCGGGCTCATCAAGTTCATAAATTGGCATGAGATAGGCTTTGACCCTCCCGATTCCTGCTGCAGCGCCAAAACCGCAATGGAGAAGATCACAACGACGCCGTACGACGTTGTTGTCACAGACGTAACCATGCCAGAAATGTCAGGGCTTGAGATGATAAGCAAGCTGAAGGGAAAGATGCGCGGAATGCCGCGCTTTGTCATAGTCAGCGGCTATGACGAGTTCGCCTACGCGCAGGAGGCCCTCAAGCTTGGCGTTAGATTTTATGTGCTGAAACCCGTGAAAGTAGACGAGATCGAAGACGTCCTTCGGACAGTTGTAATGGAGCTGACCTCAAGCGCCATCTTCTCTCGCGGAGACAGCCCCATGCTTCCTGAGAAAGTCCATCCTCTCGTCTACCAGGTCATGCTTCACATAAACCGCGAATGCGAAGGCGATCTAAGCGCCCAGGCCCTTTCCAAGAAGTTCTTTATAAATCCCAGCTATCTCAGCGCCCTTTTCAAGAAGGAAATGAACATGAACCTAAGCGTGTACATCACCAAGATCCGGATGAAAAAGGCCCTTGAGTACATAACGGCTGGGACTCACAAAATATCGGAGATAGCCGAGATGACCGGTTACCAGACTCCCGCCTACTTCTCGGAGCAGTTCAAGAAAGAGTACGGGTGCACTCCCAAGGACTATCGATGCTAAGTGCATATCCCAAAATTCCGAAATGGCAGCGGAAAAATCCTGGCGAACGCTTCAACGCCGGATTTTTCCGCTGCCTCGGATATAATTTTGGGATATGCTCTAAATCTTCGGGTATGCATTTGGGACATCCCATCTCTAGGTTGCATAGCCTGATTTGGCTTTCCTATAAACGAGCGGACCGCGCTGTCGATCCGTTCGTTTTTTTATTTTCGCCTTATGAGGACATCCCGCAACCCTATCTCTAGGGTTGCAATTCCTATATGACATGCTATAATGGGATGATGCAGACAAGCGTGGGTCATGGCGCTTTGCAACAGGGCCTGGGATAAAGGTTTGCCAAGCCAAACCGAAACTTCCAACGCAACTTGGTTAGTCGCGTATCATAAACACGTGTTTTTTGCCATTATTTTCTTTGAATTCTTTGCTTCAAACAAGTTTTTCTCGCTTTTTATCCAAAACGATAGGAGACTTAAAAACATGCAAACCACAACACTTGGACGCACGGGCCTAACCGTTAGCGTCGCTGGGCTTGGCTGCGGCGGGTTCAGCAAAATCGGGATCCGCAAAGGCATCGACCATGCGGCAAGCGTCACAAGGGCGGCGTACGACAGCGGAGTTACCTTCTTTGACACAGCGGCTGCCTATGGCACCGAGGAAGCTGTCGCCAAGGGCCTTGAAGGCCTTCCAAGAGAAAGCTATGTCCTTTCAACGAAGTTCCTGGTTCGATTTGACAATGGGCTGATGAAACCGGAAGAAACGCTTGAGACGCTTGAAAACAGCCTTTCACGCCTAAAGACAGACTACATCGACATCTTTCATATCCACGCCTTGACCGCTCCTGACTACCAATGGGCTATCAAAGAGATCCTCCCTCTGATGCTAAAGGCCAAAGAGCAGGGAAAGATCAGGTTTGCCGGAGTGACTGAGCAGTTCATTGTTGACCCAAGCCACAAAATGCTAAAGCTCGCCTTGCCTGACGATCTCTTTGACGTGGTCATGGCTGGCTACAGCATCATCAACCCCTCAGCCGCGCAGACGCTTCTTCCGACTGCCATAAAAAACAACGTTGGCGTCCTGGACATGTTCGCGGTTCGCACCTCTCTGCACAACCCAGCGCAGCTGGCAAACGACATAGCTTTTATTAACTCAAAAGGCCAAGGCGGCGAAGGGCTTAACGCCCACTCCCTTGACTTCCTGGTTGAAGAAGGCATTGCCTCGACCCTTCCAGAAGCGGCGTACCGCTTCTGCAGACACACGCCAGGCATTGGCGTTACCCTAACCGGCACAGGCGACTTGGATCACCTCGCGGAAAACCTGCGCTCAATAAATCTGCCCCCGCTTCCTGATGAGGCGCTAAAGCGCCTTGACTCCCTGTTCCACAACGTTGATTGCGTGTGCGGGCAGAATGTCAATGTGAGCATTTAGGGTTTGGAATGGGTTTGGCGCGTGGATATAAGGCGAAATTTCTTGCAGGCCAGCGCGTCTGCCTCCCCGGAATAAAACAGCCAGGCGAATGCGCCTGGCTGTTTTATTGCGATCTTTTGGGGTATGAATCGTTGTTGACAAATGGATTTTTCGGTATATACTGAAAGGGCATATCCAAATCTTCAAAAAAAGCGCAGGAAAGGTCTATGCATAAAATAGACTCAATCAAGGGCTTGATCTCATAAATATAGGGGCCGATTGCCGCTGATTGCGGCGCGCCATGTTCTGCAAGAATAAAAAAGCTAAAATACAATAAGAAAAGGTGATTTCGCTTGATGCACATTTGGCTTGGAAAGACAGAGATAAATTTTATAGATCCCAAATATCCCTTTAGGGTATTTGCGAAAAAAAGCTGGTTCGATGATCCCTTCGTCAAAGAAATGGTCGCTGATGTAGACAGATGCCAGGTCATTGACTATCAGCTCACAAAGAACAGCAGGGGTCAAATGATGAATACCCTGAACATTTCAGGGGGTGCCAAAAGCCTGATACTGTTGTACAAGTGCCCGAACGTGCTGGTTCAAGGGAATTCAATGGGTGACAATTGCGGAAAGTGGCTGCCTGTCATCAGCGAGAAGTCTGAGTGCTACATGACCCTGACTTATGGAATCATGATATCTGAGCACATAAATGATCTCAGCCCTTTCAACTGCGAGATAATAAACGAAGGCAAAACCATAGGCACTGTCAAGGAATTCTACAAAGAATACTACCGGATTCTAGACAAGTATCAAGGGTTCCCCGCTTGGAAAGAGCCTTATGGGTTCTTTCAGAGATTCTGCAAAGGCGGGGTGATGATGTGACAAATATAAAATTTCACCTCAAGTCCGGGTGCTTGGCTGTGCGGCCGAAAGATTTGGGATCTGGAGAGCTAGGTTCTAGAGATCTGGTGTCTAAAGATCAGGAGGATCATGGGCCGAAAGATCATACAGATCCAGGTTCTAAAGATCAGTGCTCTACAACTCTAGGCTCAAAAGACGACCTAATCTACCCGGGTGACGAATACGAATTCGAGTTGAGCAACCGGCTAAGCTTTCTTGTCGGGGACAGCGGAACCGATAAGTCCACTTTAATAGAGCTGGTTAAAGATTCAGAATGTCATAGCGACGTGTCTTTGGATTGCGATCTGCCTTGCGCTGTTCTTTCGGGCAATTCAAAACTTTGGGACTCTCAGTTGAGCTTGAAAAATGTGGTATTCATTGACGAGTACCATCTGTTTTTGGCAACCGACTACATACCTCGCGTGAGAAGGGCAAACTGCCATATTGTCGTTGTGTGCAGAGAGTCGCATCTGGACTATCCCTACGACTTTGACAACATATTTAAGATCGTGTCAAGCGGAGCTTGCGGAACCTATCATGCTTTGGAATTATGCGGGGATGAGGCTTTTCACTATTGATGAGTTGGTTGTTTCGCCAGATTTGGGTGCGTAAATGCACGTTACCCGTAGCCTTGGTTTAACAAGGGCTGCGCCGCTTTGCGGCGCAGCCCTTCTCTTAACTTATTTTCATCCCTTCCAATGCTCATCAATCGTTTCCCTAATGATCTCAATATACCGCCTAGCCTTATCCACGTTTTTGCTTATGCTGTAGACATCCCTTTGGGATATCTCAAGCTTGCATCCGCTGGCGGCGGCCAGGGTTTTCTTGAAGTGGCTCCTAATGGCGTCCTCGTCCAGGCGATCTCCAACTCCAAGGAAGTTGGGGCTGGGCTTTCTGTGGAATATGATGTCCTTGCCCCTAAGCCTATCGCCCATGAACTCTTCATTGCACCAAGGGGATATGGAGACCTTTTTGATAGATGGGATAGCGCTTAAGTACTTGTCCCAGATGGCGTGGACAGGTTCGCAGCATCCATAGGACAAGTGGGTGAAGTTTTCGGACAGCGCCTTGTAGCACGGAAATATGAATTCGCCAAAAGAGTCTGGTGAAATGCCTACCGTCTCTTGGGAGTCCATGTACGCCCAAACATCTTTGGTTGTTAGAATCCCGGAGTCGGGAAGCTCCTTGGTGAAGCAGAACGATCCCTGGTTAAGCCTTTGGCCATCGCAGGTTGGGGAGATCATTTTCTCTGTTTCCATCAGCCTGAAGTACGCATTGTAGTCATCTGCGATCCTGCCCATCATCGCCTTGAACTCATCCGGATAGTCAAGCATGGATATGTACATGTTTTCCATGCCCATGAAAAAAACCACAAGCTGGGTTGGAACGGCATAAAGGCATCCTAGCTCAAGCTTCGGTGGCAGAATGTCACCGAAGATCTCCTGCGCCTGGCTAAGCTCAGCCTGCGCTCCCTCGCAGTCAATGAAGATCTTGGTCTCGCCCAGCTGGCTCGGATCTTCAAGGGAATCGATCTTGTGGATGAACTTTCGCCCTACGCTACCCTCATAGGCGAACACCACCTCGGTCTTGAATCCGAAGAGCTCAAACTGAACCCGCTGGGGGATCGAGTAATAGGCGAGAACGGGAGTGTCATCTCCCAGCAAGGCTTGATTGGCTATGCCTCGCCAAAGCTTCATCTCAATGTCACGGGCGTCTATCCCTTCGCATTCAAGCAGGGGCGGTATTACATCGTTTTCGAACGTCCACATCTCCAAATGGATCATTGGCCGTTTTCCGCGAAAAGCGTTGTGCTCTGTCCATTCCTTCTCTAGGGTGTGGTTCTTCGGGGAATGGGCCATTTCCAGCTGCCTTTGGGCCAAGCTTCTCAAAATGGCCAAGTCTTTCGCTGATATCTTCTCCAATGTTTCCTCCTATAAAGCAAGCTTAAAAAACCGCTATACGCTTCCGCCATTCTTCCTGTAATGGCCCGGCGTGACGCCTGTCAGCTGCAGAAATTTCTTTGTGAAATAGCTTTGGTCGCTGTATCCGGCCAGATCGGCTATCCCAGCAATGGAAAGCGTAGTGCTTAAAAGCAAGCCCTTGCTTTTTTCTATCCTCAAGCCGTTCACGTACTCGTTAAACGGAATGCCCATTTCACTCTTGAAAAGGGTTGAAAAATAGCTTCTCGAAAGCCCGGCCCTTTCTGCGCATTCCTCCACTGTGAGCTTTCCCGCCAGGTTTTCCCGGATGTAGGTCAGCGTCTTTCGCATGACATCCTTGTGCTCGAACTTGGCGAAATCAAAGACATATCCCACGAACCTGTGAAACAGCAAGGAAAGTAGCATGGAGAGGCTTTCTATAGTCTGGCACATTTCAACTTCAGCCAAGCAGTCGCGGTTTTTGCCAAACACCTGGCCAACATCAGCCCCGCCTTCTATGGCGGCCCTGGAAAACAGCACAACCAGCTCTCGGGCTCTTTGCTTTATCTGCGAGAAGTCCGCAGTGGCAAAGTACATCGCGCCAAAGAGCTGGTTTATCAGCTCCTGAGCTCCACGCTTGTCCCCTGTTTTTATCATCTGCTGGAGCTTGTTCTCGGTTTCCAGAGGATATGTGCGCCCGCCCCCCATTTCCATAGCCAGATCATAGAGGGTATTGTGCAGGTTGGTTTGAGATTTGGAAGCCTCTCCTGACTCCTCAATCCCTCTTCCAGAAAGGTGCATGCACATGGCCCATTGCACCATGGAAAGGCTGTTGGCGTCATCAGGGCTCTTCCTTGGAAGGCTCATGATCTCTTCAGCCATAAGGCTATCGCAGCCTAAGGCGTCCTCTAAGTCTCCCATTACAAAGGGCCCTGAAACCAAGGCAAACTGGGCAGTCCGCTCCTTGAATATCACAGTTGAGACAAAGGCCAGGCTAAGCGGGCAGAAATAGACAAAGAGACCGTTCCAGCGCTCCGCCTCAAAGCAGCTGTAGCTATGGCACCGCCCTTTTTCCTCGAGCTTGCACCTATGGCAGAATCCGCTTTCAGCGCCAGGCAGGAACGCTCTGCATGCATAGTCAAAGACCGCTACGTCCATGGCGCAAACCGATTTCCAGCGCCTCGCGTACTCAATCGCCATTTCGCAAAGATCCAAAACCTCACCGCCGCGCTATATTTCTATCTCTATTTTAGCGCAAAAAGAGCGCGTGTCAACGCGGCGAGCGCCAGTTCGGGAAAAACTGATTTTCAAGCCAAGAACCTCATTGCGGCTTCAGCCGCGCTTCCTGCGTCAGGAGCGTAGCAGTCCGCCCCTATCTGGTCGCAATACGCCTGCGTGACAGGCGCTCCGCCTATCATGACAGCCACTTTGTCTCCTATGTCCGAGCCCTTGACAAGATCAACGACATTTTTTATCTCGCCCATGGTAGTAGTCAGCAGGGCTGAGCAGCACACAATGTTGGCGTTGCTTTCTCTGGCGGCGTCCAGGAACTTTTGCGCTGAGACGTCAACACCCAGGTCGACCATCTCGATCCCTCGGCCCTCCATCATCATGCGAACCAGGTTTTTGCCTATGTCATGATAATCTCCAGCCACAGTCCCTATGACAGCAACGCCTTTGGCTTTCACGCCATCCGCCGCAAGCGCCGGCTTAAGCAGCTGCGCCCCTTTGTTCATGGCTCTGGCGGCCACAAGCACCTCTGGCACAAACACTTCGTTGTTTTTGAACTTTTCCCCTATGATCCCCATGCCCTTCAAAAGGCCATCCTCAAGTATTGACTGAGGGGCAACTCCCTCAGCCAAGGCCTTCGCAACCAGGTCAGAAACTATCTTCGCTCTTCCGCTTTGAAGATACGCGCTGATGTCATCAAGAATTCCCATGCCATGCCTCCGTTTTTGTTTGATTTTTGTTTTTTTTTTTTTTTGATACGCGCTATATCATTGCCGATCAGGCTCATGTGGCGAGCTCTCTGAGAGGGCATCGGAAAAATCCTGGCGAACGCTTCAAATAGTTTGCTCGGGCTTCTGCGAGCAAACACCCGGATTTTTTCGGTGCCTCGGATATAATTTTGGGATATGCTTTAAGTTTATTATATCCAACCGCAATCGCGAGTTCTTGGAATTTTGTTCAATTTTTTGTGATTTTGCTTATAATTGCGACAACAGGATTTAAGCTTGTCGAATGCAAGTCAAACGGCATGTCGGCGGCTAAAGCATTAGCCTGAAGCAAAAACTCCCTAAATCCGGGTTCTATGTCATTTCAACTTCCCCAACGCAAAAAAGGCCCAAGAATGCTTTCTCTTGAACCTTTTTCGCGGCTTGCGGAGCGCTGGGCTATCAGGGTGGCTCAGCGCTCCTCGGATGCTATTTCTGAAAGCCGCAAGCCTAAAAGTTGCCAGGGGTTAGGCCGCAGCTGGATTACTTTCGTTTTCTATTTCTTTCCTTTTCTGCTTGAGTAGTCGTGATCGATTCTACGTCCCCAGTTTTCATCAAGGGCCGTATCTCTGGAA
>JAISWZ010000622.1 GCA_031270945.1 Clostridiales bacterium
CTAAGCGCCCTCATGCTCGCGGCGTTCGCTTTTGAGAGCGAGCAGCCCAAGCCTGTTGAAAGCAAGGCTTCGCTCCTGGCGATTGTGATTGACGATTTTGGAAACGAAAGCAAAGGAACAGCGGAAATGCTGGCGCTGCCCATCAAGCTTACCGCCGCCGTCATGCCTGGAATGCCGTCCTCCGCCAAAGACGCCGAGGCCTTTCATGCCGCTGGGAAATCCATAATCCTGCACATGCCCATGCAGTCAGACACAGGCAAGGCGTCTTGGCTTGGAAATCTGCCAATCACCACCGACTTGAGCCCGGAGACGATCAGCGAGCGCGTCCTCTTTGGCCTGAATGAGCTTAAGTACGCAGAAGGCATGAACAACCACATGGGTTCTACCATTACCAAGAACGTCACAATTATGACCCAGCTTCTTGGCATCTTGAAGGAGCGGGACTTGATCATGCTTGATTCCAAGACAACCCCTGACTCCGTGGTTGAGAAGACCGCCAAAAAGCTAGGCGCGAAGTGCATTTCAAGAGACGTTTTCCTAGATGGCACCCAGGATGTTGGAACCATCATCAACAACCTGAGAAAAGCCGCCAACATCGCCAAAAAGACCGGAAGCGCCATAGCCATAGGCCATGTCGGCCCAGAAGGCGGGGTTGCCACAGCTACCGCCATAGCGTCCGTTATCCCTGAACTGTCCGCTGAGGGAGTGCAGTTTGTAACCCTGAAAGAGCTGTATGAGGCGCTGCACAAACAATAGCAAGGCTGACGATGCCTGGCGCTTGCGCTGGGCATCTGCTCTTTCTGCAAATATATGCAAACGGCCTTTAATCGCGCGGGCTTGGTCGGTTTTCATGAAGGTTTGCTCGGTGAATGCAGTAGAGTGCTACACGCGCTGCGCAAGAACACGCCCGCCAAGCGCGTAAATCCAAGATTTACGTCTGTTTATATCCATTTTCGCGGACATCCATAAAGGGGCTCGATATTGAATCCGGCCCTCAGATGCGTTATAATAATCTAACAGGCCATCCCGAGATATTGCATAAGCGCACCTCCAAACATTTGATTGGCTTGCGCCAATCAATGATTGGGGTATGCCCTAATGGCTTGGAAAAGCCTTATAAATAAACCGCAGCATAGCCGTTTGCAAACGGCCTGCGTCTCCGGGATGCGCCTCTGCGCCTGCCTAAGGCAGCGCGCCGAAAGGAGCAATCTCTATGTATGACGGCTTTTTCGCTTTTCTGGAGAACACCAGAGCCCCCGGCTCAGGCTTCAAGCTATTCGGGCCAGAGCACCTGATTTTCTTGGCGCTCATAGCTGTGGGCATAGCGGTTATGTGCATTTGCTACAAAAGACTGGATTCGGTACGGAGATTGTCAATGATGCGAATAACAGCCGTGACCATTCTGCTGATGGAAGCGGTGAAGCAGGTGCTCGTCATCTTTCAGACAATGCCTAACTATCCTCTGGGCGTTCTCCCGTTTCACTTATGCGGGTTGAGCATCTTCGTGGAGCAGATACATGCGATAAAGCCGAACAAAACTACAGGAGAGATTCTTTATTCGCTTGGGATACCGGGAGCGGTTGCGGCGCTTCTCTTCTGCAACTGGACAATGTACCCCATCTTCAACTTTCACGGGCTTCAGAGCTTTATAATTCATGGGCTTCACATAGCCTTCCCGGCAATGCTGATATACGGCGGGGATTTCAGGCCCAGGTTTTCGCAGATTTGGCGGCCCGCATTGTTCCTGCTGATAATAGTCCCGCCTATATACTTCCTGAACAAGGCGATAGACACAAACTTCTTCTTCGTGAACGCCGGCTCGGAAGGCTCCCCGCTGGAGATCCTTATAAACCTCATGGGCAACCCCGGCTTCCTCGTGGGCTTCGCAGGGCTGCTATTGGTTGTTTGGATCATAATATACTTGCCATTTATAATTATTGACTCAAGAAAAAGGCGGTAATCGATTGAAAACTCTTGTCATAGCGGAAAAGCCCTCAGTTGGGCGAGACATTGCGCGGGTGCTCCAGTGCGACAAAAAAGGGGACGGCTATCTTTTCAACGATTCCTACATCGTCTCCTGGGCCATAGGCCATTTGGTGACACTTTGCGAACCTGATGACTACAACCCCAACTTGAAGCAATGGTCTCTGTCGACGCTTCCCATAATACCTGAAACCATCAAGCTTAAGGCGATAGACAAGACAAAGGGCCAGCTTGCGATACTGAGCAAGTTGATGAATCACAAAGACACCTCGGACATCATATGCGCGACAGATAGCGGAAGAGAAGGAGAGCTGATCTTCCGCTATATCTATGATCTAACAAAATGCACCAAGCCTTTCAAAAGGCTCTGGATCTCCAGCATGACTGACGCCGCCATAACTGACGGCTTCAGCAAGCTCAAAAACGGATCTGACTACGATGCCTTGTATCAGTCAGCCAAGTGCCGCTCAGAGGCGGACTGGCTTGTAGGCATAAACGCCACAAGAGCCTTTACGAAAAAGTACAACGCGCTTCTAAGCATCGGAAGGGTCCAAACCCCAACCCTGGCGATCATGACGCAAAGACAGAAAGAGATAGACGCTTTTGTTCCCAAGGATTACTGGGAGATAAAAGCGCAATTCGAGCCTCCGTACCAGGGCATCTGGTATGACATGGATTCAAAGGAGACCAAGATCCCGACTCTCGATAGGGCAACTGAGATCCAGGACAAGACCCAAGGCAAGCCAGGGTTTATCAAAGGCATTGAAACCGAGAAGAAAAGCGTTCCGCCTCCAAACCTCTATGATCTTACCGAGCTTCAGAGGGACGCAAACAAAAAGTACGGGTTCTCCGCCAAGAAAACTCTGGACTTAGCCCAAGATCTCTATGAGAAGAGAAAGCTGATAACTTATCCAAGAACCGATAGCCGACATCTGAGCGATGACATGATCCCAAAGCTGCCCTCCATCATGAAGAAAGCTGGCGTAGGCCCTTACGCTCCTTATGCCGCCTATACCCTCTCTCTTCCAAAGCTCCCGATCACAGGCAGGATAGTGGATAACGCGAAGGTCACTGACCATCACGCCATCATCCCATCCGAGGCGAACGTGAACCTGAATGTCCTGACACAAGATGAAGCGTTAGTGTATGATCTGATAGTCAGGCGCTTTTTCAGCGTCTTCTACCCCAACTACATATACAACGTGACTAAGATGTACACTGATGTTCAAGGTGAAATCTTTCTCTCTAAAGGCAAGGTCATAACACAGATCGGATGGATGGAGCTATATCCTTCGAAAAAAGATGACAAGCCTGACAAGGCTGACAAGTCCGACAAGTCTGATGACGAGGCCACTCTTCCAGATCTCAAAGAAGGGGATCAGGTTCTCTGCGTCAGCGCCGAAATAGCAGCCAAGAAAACAACTCCTCCGAGCCCGTACACCGAGGCTACTCTTCTCTCTGCAATGGAGAACGCCGGCAGGTTTGTTGAGAGCGAAGAGCTTAAGGAGCAGCTCAAGGAATCCGGGCTTGGCACCCCTGCAACCAGAGCTGCGACCATAGAGCGCCTCCTGGCTGTCGGATACATTGAGCGCAAGGGAAAGTCCTTGATCCCGACCCAGAAGGGCATGCTCCTCATTGATGT
>JAISWZ010000657.1 GCA_031270945.1 Clostridiales bacterium
CGATGAAAGCGAAAACGCCATAACAGCCGAAGCGGAGATTGACAAAACCGCTTCCGATTATGGCACTCTCAAACTAAAGGCTTTATCCTCAGGCAAAGTCAGGGTAAAAGTCGCAACCATCGCTGGCTCGAAATACACTCAGTCAATTGATTTGACCATTCTGGATATCAGCGGGGACACTTTAATTCCTGTTGGCAGAGACTTTGCGTATGCCCTGCTTCCAGAAGAGGTTGAAACCGATGCGAATATTTCTTCGATTGCATGGTCTGTGGATGCAGACAACATAGCAACCCTCACAGCAGATGCAAGCAAAAAGAACAAAGCGTCCATAAAAGCTAATGCTCCCGGACAGGTTACTGTAAAAGCAGTTGTAGCCTTTTTAGATGTCACTGATAGCATCGCGCTGGAACTGCCTGTGACAGTTGTCGACATAAGTGGAGACAGCTACGTCAAGGCTGGAACGGCGACTTCTCTATACTCGATATCTCCTGCTGGCGCAACTGCTGCTTGGTCGCTCGCTGACAATTCTCATGCTTCAATCGATGACTCTACTGGAAAATTGATAGCCACCTCGCCAGGAACAATAACAGTAATTGCGGATGTCACACACAACGGAAATACGATAATACTAAAAAAAGAGGTCGCAATCGTCGACATAAGCGGGCCAGACATACTCATCGCGGGCGATTCCAGGTCGTTTTCAGTGCTTCCCGCCAGCGTTGCGAGCGCTCCCACAACCTTAGCTTGGTCAGTTGATGCAGCATCTTCGGCTGCCGGCTCTACGATTGACTCATCATCAGGCGTTCTTACCGCTGGTTCACCTGGCATTGCCAAAGTCACGGCTACTCTAAAATTTGCTGACAACACGGACATAGTTTTAGAAAAGGACGTTTATGTCGTTAGCCTGTCTGGGCCGCAAGCGCTTGCGGAAGGCGGCACCGCCATATACAGCTTAGTTTCTTCTCTTCCTGCTGGCGCAAGCGTTACATGGACCTCAGATATAGGAACCATCGATACCAATGGCAACCTGACAAATGCAACTTCAGGCGTGGGCACTGTTACAGCTAAAGTAAAATTGGCAGACCAGACTTTGACGCTTAATCTTAACGTTGCCGTATTTCGCATCGACGGAGCGGATTCACTTGACATCAAGACTTCCCCCAGTTCGCCGTATTCAATTAGTCCAGAGTTTCCAACATGGTTAGACAGTCCATCTGTTTCCTGGTCGGTAGATGCAAATGCAACTATTGACGAAACAGGCAAGTTGACCCCTACTGCCAAGGGAACCGCTGTCGTTACCGCGACCATTACTGGAACCGGATTTGATGCCTTAAAACTGACCGAAAATGTAATAATTACCGATTCCACCATGGCAACTGCCATCATAGCCGGAGACAGCTACGTCAAGGCTGGAACAACTTCTCAATATTCGATATCCCCTGTTGTTGGAGGCGCAACTGTTGCTTGGTCGCTCGCTGACACTTCTCATGCTTCAATCAATGCCACTACCGGAGAGCTAACAGCCTCCTCGCCAGGAATAACAACAGTAAAAGCATCTGTTGAGCACAACGAAAAAACGATCAACCTTGAAAAAGAGGTCACAATCATTGGCATTGGAGGGCCAGACATACTCATCGCGGGCAATCAAGGGTCGTTTTCAGTGCTTCCCGACGGCGTTGCGAGCGCTATCGCATCCTTAGATTGGTCAGTTGATGCATCTTCGGCTGCAGGCTCTACGATTGACCCATCGTCAGGCGTTCTTACCACTGTTTCACCTGGCATTGCCATAGTCAAGGCTACTCTGACATTTGCTGACATCCCGGACATAGTTTTAGAAAAGGACGTCTATATCGTTAGCCTGTCTGGGCCGCAAGTGCTTGCGGAAGGCGGCAACGCCTCTTACAGCTTAGTTTCTTCTCTTCCTGCTGGCGCAAGCGTGACATGGGACTCGACTACTATAAAAACCATCGATACCAATGGCAAATTAACAAATGCAACCTCAGGCGTGGGCGCTGTTACAGCTAAAGTAAAATTGGCAGACGATCAGACTTTGACGCTTAATCTTAACGTTGCCGTATTTAGCATCGACGGAGCGAATTCACTCGACATCAAGACTTCCCCCAGTTCGCCGTATTCAATTAGTCCAGCGTTTCCAACATGGTTAGACAATCCATCTGTTTCCTGGTCGGTAGATGCAAATGCAACTATTGACGAAACAGGCAAGTTGACCCCTACTGCCAAGGGAACCGCTGTCATTACCGCGACCATTACTGGAACCGGATTTGATGCCTTAAAACTGACCAAAAATGTAATAATTACCAATTCCATTATAGCAACTGCCAACATAACCGGAGACAGCTACGTCAAGGCTGGAACAACTTCTCAATATTCGATATCCCCTGTTGTTGGAGGCGCAACTGTTGCTTGGTCGCTCGCCAACAATTCGTATGCTTCAATCATTGAAGCTACTGGAATGCTAACAGCCTCCTCGCCGGGAACAACAAAAGTAAAAGCGGCTGTCACGTATAGCGAAGAAACGATTTACCTTGAAAAAGAGGTCACAATCGTCGGCATTGGAGGGCCAGACATACTCATCGCGGGCAATCAAGGGTCGTTTTCAGTGCTTCCCGACGGCGTTGCAAACGCTCCCACAACTTGGTCAGTTGATGCAACTTCGGCTACAGGCTCTACGATTGACTCATCATCAGGCATTCTTGCCACTGTTTCACCTGGCACTGCCAAAGTCACGGCTACTCTAAAATTTGCTGACAACACGGAAATGGTTTTAGAAAAGGACGTTTATATCGTTAGCATATCTGGGCCGCAAGCCCTTGCGAAAAACGGCAGTGCCACATACAGCTTAGTTTCTTCTCTTCCTGCTGGCGCAGCTGTTGCTTGGTCGCTCGCTGACGCTTCTCATGCTTCAATCGACGGCTCTACTGGAAAATTGACAGCCTCATCGCCAGAAACAACAACAGTAAAAGCATCTGTTGAGCATAACGGAAAAACGATCAACCTTGAAAAAGAGGTCACAATCGTCGGCATTGGAGGGCCAGACATACTCATCGCGGGCGATTCCGGGTCGTATTCAGCGCTTCCCGACAGCGTTGCGAACGATGCCACAACCTTAACCTGGTCAGTGGATGCATCTTCGGCTACAGACTCTACGATTGACCCATCATCAGGCGTTCTTACCACTGCTTCACCTGGCATTGCCAAAGTCAAGGCTACTCTGAAATTTGCTGACAACACGGAAATAGTTTTAGAAAAGGACGTCTATATCGTTAGCATATCTGGGCCGCAAGCCCTTGCGAAAAACGACAGCGCCACATACAGCTTAGTTTCTTCTCTTCCTGCTGGCGCAGCTGTTGCTTGGTCGCTTGCTGACAATTCTCATGCTTCAATCGATGACTCTACTGGAAAATTGACAGCCTCCTCGCCAGGAACAATAACAGTAATTGCGGTTGTCACGCACAACGAAAAAAAGATCAACCTAAGGAAAGAGGTCACAATCGTCGGCATTGGAGGGCCAGACATAATCATCGCGGGCAATAAAGAATCGTTTTCTGTGCTTCCCGACGGCGTTGCAAACGCTCCCACGACCTTAGCTTGGTCAGTTGGTACACCTTCTGCTGCCGGCTCTACGATTGACCCATCATCAGGCGTTCTTACCACTGTTTCACCTGGCATTGCCAAAGTCACGGCTACTCTGAAATTTGCTGACACCACGGAAATAGTTTTAGAAAAAGACGTTTATATTGTTAGCCTGTCTGGGCCGCAAGCGCTTGCAGAAGGCGGCAGCGCCGCTTACAGCGTAAATTCTCTTCCTGAAGGCGCAAGCGTGACATGGACCTCAGATATAGGAACCATCGATACCAATGGCAAATTAACAAATGCAACTTCAGGCGTGGGCACTGTTACAGCTACAATAACATTGGCAGATAATCCGACTTTGACGCTTAATCTTAACGTTGCCGTATTTCGCATTAAAGGAGCGGATTCTTTAGACCTCAAGAATACTACCGAATCGCCGTATTCAATTAGTCAAGCGTTTCCAGCATGGTTAGGCAGTCTGTCTGTTGCCTGGTCGGCAACTGGTAATGCAACTATTGGCGAGACTGGCATTTTGACTCCGAATGCAGAAGGCGATGTTAAAATTACCGCGACTATTACTGCAGGTGAAGTTTTTGTCTTAACGCTGACCAAAAATATATCGATTACTGATTCCACTGCTGAGACGCCTTCTACCACTGAACCGGAGTCCACCGCTGACTCGACTTCTACCACTGAACCGGAGTCCACTGCTGACTCGACTTCTACCACTGAACCGGAGTCCACCGCTGAGACGACTTCTACCACTGAACCGGAGTCCACAGCTAACTCGACTTCTGTCACTGAATCAGATTCTACTGCTGACTCGACTTCTGTCACTGAATCAGATTCTACTGCTAACTCGACTTCTGTCACTGAATCGGATTCCACTGCTAACTCGACTTCTGTCACTGAATCAGATTCCACTGCTGACTCAACTTCTGTCACTGAATCAGATTCCACTACTGACTCGACTTCCAACACCGAGTCTACTACTGAGTCTACTTCTGAGTCGGCCCCAATCTCAGAATCATCTTCTAGCTCTGAGACTTCTTCAAGCGAGTCAACTTCTGACTCTGAATCGCCTTCCAGCTCAGAATCATCTTCTAGCTCTGAGACTTCTTCAAGCGAGTCGACTTCTGCTTCTGAGTCAACTTCAAGTTCTGAATCAACTTCTGCGTCAGAGTCGTCTTCAAGTTCTGAGTCTTCAAGTTCCGAAACGATTTCAAGCTCCGAGTCTTCAAGTTCCGAGTCATCTTCAAGCTCTGAGTCTTCAAGTTCTGAGTCGTCTTCAAGCGAGTCAACTTCAAGTTCGGCATCTTCTTCAAGCGAGTCTGCATCCAGCAGCGCACAGTCAAGTTCGACCATAAGCTGGGTGCCGCCTTATATTCCATCATTCCCGATATATGTGGCGCCAACAGCCAGGATTACTCCAGTGACTACCCCTGTCCCAGTTGCGCCAAGCAATGCGGTCGCGCCATATCCATCAATCGCGCCGTCACTGGCTGCTGAGCTGTACAAGATTGGGCTGTTTGTTGGAACAGGTAATGATTCGCTAGGCAATCCGGTATTCGAGCTTGAACGGCCAATGACCCGCTTGGAGTCCCTGACGCTTATCATCAGGCTCTTGGGACTTGAAGAGGCTTCAAAATCGGCTTCTGCAAGAAGATTCACGGACGTTCCCGATTGGGGCATAAAAACCGTGGAGTACGCTTACGACATAGGCCTCACTGTAGGCGTAAATGACGAGCACTCTCTGTTCGCTCCCGACAGGCTGGTAACCCTCAAGGAATTCTCCGCCTTCATG
Organism: Clostridiales bacterium; assembly: GCA_031270945.1. Lineage (GTDB taxonomy): Bacteria > Bacillota > Clostridia > Lachnospirales > WQUN01 > JAISWZ01. Next base: position 5,399 of record JAISWZ010000657.1, read on the forward strand.
CTTCGCGTCCTTGGCTACATGGAGAAGAGCAATGACTTCGCTTACGCGGAAGCTGTCGCAAAAGCCATCGAGCTTGGATTGTTCGCGGACATGGAGATTAAGCAAGCATCGCAAGATGAGTCCTATATCAGAGGAAACGCCGTAGTCACAATGGTGGAGGCGCTTTTCACCTCCCTCAAGAACTCCGATTCCTTGCTTATCGACAAGCTGGTCGAGCAAGGCGCGATTAAAGAAGAGGAAGTTGGGCCGTTTGTAGCGGCTGTCGAATCGCTGACAAAGAAAAAATATGTGAAATAAAAGGGGTTGCCAAACTCGCTCTGCTCGCGAGCGATAAAATCAATCTATTCACTCACGAGACAACAAAAAAGGCGCAGAACCAAAACTTGGTTCTGCGCCCCTTTTTCGGCCTATGGCCATTAAGTGCATATCCCAAAATCATGCTTTGATTCGTGGCTTTTCCAAGCCGTTAAATCGCATTGGGGTATGCTTTAAGTTTTTGTTTTTTGCTTTTTGTTTTTTGTTTTTTTATTTGCTATTTGACCGCGAACCTGTTTATCTCCGCAAGGAAATCCAGGCAGTCGTCGCTTTGGATATCGACTTTGACAGGCTTTGAGAGATCCAAGCTGAATATTCCCAGTATGGACTTCGCGTCTATGGAGTGCCTGTCAGAGCTCAGATCCACATCAAAATCATATTTTGACACTATGTTCACAAAATCCTTGACATCGTCTATTGCCCCGAGTTTTATTTCCACTTGCTTAGACATAAGCAACCTCCTATGGGCTGAGAAAGCTTTTCTCGACAAATTATAGAATGCTCGTTTGGCGCTTGGGTTATGCAAGGGCCAGATGCTAGCGAGCGGCAGGAAGAAGAACTTATAAAAAACAAATTCTTGTTTCAAGCGGCCCGTCAGCAGAGCGAGTCAACTGTCTACAATATACCATAGTCTGGCATCGAAGTCTATAGAAACCCGGTAAAAGGCCCGTAAAACTTTAGGGTCGGAAATCAAAAAGAGCTGCGCCTTTCGTCAAAGCGAAGGATGCTCACACCGAAAACAATGAAATATTTCACAGATTTATCTGCCCACGGGCCGAGGCTCTTGTTATCCCGAAATTACGGCATCCTTCATGCTTTTCGTGTAGGCCTGGATGTGCGGTCCCGCGTCAGCCCCGTGCTTTTCCACAAGCTTGGTTATGGCGCTTCCCACGATAACGCCGTCAGCGGTTTTAGCTATCTCTTTGGCCTGGGCGGGCTCGCTTACCCCAAATCCCACCGCCAAAGGGACGCTGGTCACTTGCCTGGCTGAGGCTATGATGTCTTTGTAGCCTGAGGCAATCTCTCTTCTTGTTCCGGTGACTCCCATGGAGGATACGACATAGATGAACCCGTCTGCGTCCTTGGCTATCCTCTGCACCCTGTCCTTGGATGTGGGAGCTATGAGGGATATGAGATCCACGCCGTTTTCCCTCGCATCGAATTTCGCCTCTCCCTGCTCCTCATATGGCATGTCCGGGATTATCACTCCGTCAACTCCAGAGGCCTGGCACTTCTTGAAGAAGGCGGGGTAGCCGAACCTGAAGACTGGATTCAGGTAGGTCAAGAAAACCAGGGGGATCTGCGTGACTTTTCTTACCTCTTCGACAGCCTCAAAGAGCCTAGGCAGCGTTGTCCCTGCGGAAAGGGCTCTCTGGTTAGCCTTCTGTATGACTGGGCCTTCCGCTACAGGATCAGAAAACGGCACTCCTATCTCAACCAGGTCAGCCCCGCCCTTCTCCATTTCCAGGACAAACTCGACTGTTTTCTCTATGCTGGGGTCTCCGCCTGTCACGAAGCCGATAAACGCCTTGCCTTCGAACGCTTTCTTTATCCTACTCATGCACATCTTCCCCCCTATATCGCGCGATAGCCGCCACGTCTTTGTCTCCCCTGCCTGAGAGGCATATGATGACGCTGTCCTGAGGATCTATCAATGGCGCGATCTTTCTGGCATGGGCTACCGCATGCGCGCTTTCCAAGGCGCATATCACGCCTTCGGTTCTAGCCAGGTACTCAAACGCCAGCACCGCTTCCTCGTCTGTCACAGGCACATACTCCGCCCTGCCTGTCTCATGCAGCCAGGCGTGCTCTGGCCCTATGCCAGGGTAGTCAAGCCCTGCAGATATAGAATAGACCGGAGCTATCTGCCCTTCGGAATCCTGGCAGAAGTAGCTTTTCATTCCGTGAAACACGCCTATCTCGCCTTTTGACACGCTAGCCGCGTGCTGATCTCCGGAGAGCCCTTTTCCAGCCGCCTCACAGCCTATGAGCCTGACGTCTTTGTCTTGGATAAAGTTGCGGAACATCCCCATGGCGTTAGATCCGCCGCCTACGCATGCGATCACGGCCTTTGGCAGCTTCCCTTCCGCCTTTAAGATTTGCTCCCTTGCCTCTTTGCTGATTACGCTTTGGAAGTCCCCAACCATTGTCGGGAACGGGTGCGGGCCCATGACGGATCCCAGCAGGTAGTGCGTGTCATGGCATCTTCCTACCCATTCCCTCATGGTCTCGTTGACAGCATCCTTAAGGGTCTTGGTTCCTGAAGTGACAGAGTTCACCTTCGCGCCCAAAAGCCTCATCCTGTAGACATTCAAGACCTGCCTGTCGGTGTCCTCTTCTCCCATGAAGATCTCGCACTCAAGGCCCAGCAATGCGGCCGCTGTCGCAGCCGCCACTCCGTGCTGCCCCGCCCCGGTTTCAGCTATGACCCTCGTCTTTCCCATCTTCTTGGCCAAAAGCGCCTGCCCCAGCACGTTGTTGATCTTGTGGGATCCGGTGTGGTTAAGGTCCTCCCTCTTAAGGTAGATCTTCGCGCCGCCCAGGTCTTTTGTCATCTTCTCCGCGTAGTAAAGCAAAGACGGCCTTCCCGCGTACTCGTTCAAAAGCTTGCCAAGCTCTGCCACAAACTCCGGATCATCCTTCAGCCTGTTGTATGACTCCTCCAGGGTTTCCAGCTCATTCATCAATGTCTCCGGGATGTACTGGCCCCCGAAGTCTCCGAACCTGCCTTTTTTTAACATCTCAGCTCTCCTCTTTCTGAATTTTTGATCTTTTTGATTTTTTTTAACTTATCCTGCACGACAAAACAAACCCTTTTATCTTTTCTTGATCTTTCAACCCGTTCGTCTCCAGCGATGAGCTTGCGTCGACCCCGTATGCCCCTATCTCTTGCGCTCTTTTGACATCTTCAGGCCCCACTCCGCCCGCCAGGAAGAATGGCTTCGTTCTCCCTCTTATCAAACCCCAGTCAAACTTCTTTCCAGTTCCGCCTTTGCCGCTGTCCAGAAGCAGAAAGTCAGCCTGGGTTTCCCAGATCTCGCCGGGCAATCCTCCGTCAGCGGATACAGCCTTGATGACTGTAACACCAAGCCCCTTGACCTTTATTACCTGTTCTTCGCTTTCTCCCCCATGCAGCTGGACAACGCTTATTGTCCCGCTTTTGACCAGCTCTTCGATCTCTTCAAAAGGCGCGTTTACAAAAACGCCTACTGTCTCAATCTCCTTGCCAAGCCTTTGTCTTGCCCTCTGGGCAAACTCATGGGTTACGCCCCGCCTTCCGCCAGCGAAGACAAATCCCGCGTAATCAGGCTTGGCCTGATTAACAGAGTCAATGTCAACATCCCGAAAGAGCCCGCAAACCTTGCATTTAATCATCAGCCAACCTCCGGAGAAAGCTTCTCCTGTTGTCGGACTTGATCAGGGACTCTCCAACAAGCACAGCGTCTATCCCTGCTTCCGCCAGGAACAAAACATCCTCCCTGCTGTTCACTCCGCTTTCAGCCACAAACAGGATGTCTTTCGGCACCAACTTCCTGAGCCTTTTGCTTGTTCCCAGATCTACCTCAAACGTTCTGAGATCCCGGTTGTTCACTCCAATGATCCTGCTCCCGGCTTCCAGGGCCTTCTCTATCTCGCTTTCGTCATGCGCTTCCACCAGGCAAGACAGCCCCAGCGAATGGGCGAGCGAGACGTATTTCTTCAGATCTTCCGCCTCCAGCAAGGAGCAAATCAAAAGCAAGGCCTTCGCGCCATAAATCCTCGCCTCGTATATCTGGTACATGTCCACGCAAAAGTCCTTGCGCAGTGTCGGCAATGAAACTTTTTCCGACACCTCCTTCAGGTATTCCAAGGAACCCAGAAAGAACTCAGGCTCAGTCAAGACGCTTATCGCTGACGCCCCCGCCGCCTCATAGTCCCTTGCTATCTCCATGTACGGAAAGTCAGCCGACAAGAGCCCTTTTGACGGCGACGCCTTCTTCAGCTCGCATATGAAGGATATCCCTGGCTTTCCCAAAGCTTTCTCAAACAAAAAGTTTTCGGGCCTTGCGCTATTTATTGCCAGCCTTTCGATCTCTGCCATCCCGGTTTTCGCCTTTGCGGCTTCAACCCTTTTTCTTGCGCTTTGCGCAATCTTCTCCAATATCATGAGACACCTCTTTTATGCTCGAAAGCATCAGGACGCATGAGTGAAAAGCGGACCTTTTCACTCATGATTCAAAAACCAAAAAAACAAAAGCAAAAAAACAAAAAGCAAAAACAAAAAACAAAAATTCAAAACCCCCAAAAAACAAAAAAAACCGCCCTTGGCCTTAGCCAAGGACGGATATACCGCGGTACCACCTTGATTCGGGGAAAACCCCGCTCCTTTGGGGGCGTCTTCTGCCCCAGCGCGTTACGCGCGCAACTCGTCGCGGCATACTCAGCTTTCGCCTTTGCGCCGCGCCCTCAATGGCCCATAGAGCAAGTCTTAGCTGCCAGGCTTCCACCAACCCCGGCTCTCTGAAAAGGCATTTTATGCCTTAAGCTAGTGTCTCGCTTTTCTCCATCTCAACGGTTTATGCCGAAAATCGGCCAATATTTAACTGATGCCCAAGTCGTGGCTGGGCTTGAGGTTATTATAGCAGAGTTTGACGCAGATGTAAACTGCCATATTTAGTGCATTTTCTGGGAAATGGCAGTTATGTGCTAGGCTTTAAGATTTAGAAATTTTGGTTTCCAGGAAGCAGGATCGAGCGCTAGGCGAAAGAGATCTTAAAATTTAATAGCGCCGTTTAGAAAATTTGGTGCTAGACCGGACTAAAACATCCCATAGCCCTTTCTATTATACGTACGTTTATGCATCTCAAAATATGTGATATAATGGGTCAAGACGGGCGCCAGGGATCCCCAATCGGGATCCTGGATCGCCCTCGAAGGGAGGAAGCCGCCAACAAGCGTGGCGGCGACAGCATGTCATTTTTGGATTTGGCAACAAAGCGCTTCTCAGTGCGCTCGTACACAAGCCAGCCAGTGGAGGCTGAAAAGATCGATGCCATCCTGGAGTGCGCAAGGCTTGCGCCTACAGCTGGCAACACCCAGTCGCAAAGGATAAGGGTTTTGGCTGACCAAGAATCTCTTGCCAAAGTGGATGAATCCACCAGATGCAGGTTTGGTGCGCCGCTTGTTTTCATGATCTGCTATGATGAGGACGCCTGCTGGAAGAGGTTTGACGGCGCT
>JAISWZ010000676.1 GCA_031270945.1 Clostridiales bacterium
GCAGATGCCAAGAGGCTTCTTTCAGCGTTCCTGGAGGATTCAAGCGAGCGGACGATTGAAAGCAAGTACTTCCCTGACAAGCTCTGCCGAGCCATCATATCATTTCCTCGCATCTCGCCAGACGGCGGAGTTGAGACTTTGATACCGGGGCGAGAACAAACGCCAGCGCATAATCAGTCCAACCTAAACTTGTCAAGCAAAAGCACCTCTGTAATGCGGCTCTACATAACTGATGACTGCGTTAGAACGATAGAGGTGCTCAGAAGCATTGGGATGCTTGATTCTGATCCTTCGGTGGAAAACATAGAATGCATGTATGTCAATATGAATTCAGCGAATGGCCTTTACTTCAGATCCTATGGCAGTGAGATAGAGTCAGAAGGCCATTTGGAGAATCCCCCCTATTTGGACATGCCCCCGGATTTCTATGAGAGTGTGCTGGGTGATTTGCGAAGCTCATATTACGCGGCAAAGGGCGGCTACATTGTGAAAATAAAGATGAGAGGCAATGATTTTTGGACAACTCTTTTCATTCCAGAGGATGAGGCGCCGTATTTAAAAATTCAAAGTTCTTAGAGCATGTTCCAAAATCCGTAAGGGCTTGCTAGCGCCCCTTTCCGAAATCGGAAAGGGGCGCTATTTTCGTCAAATTGGGCCGCATCTGGAGGTTAAACGTTTAACCTGGGACAGGCGTCCATTTGCCCAATCCAATGCCTTGCGCCGATTTTGCGCCCCGCCGGGCAGTCAAATTTCAGCCAAACCCGTATTAGCCTCAAACCAAACATGTTCTGATGAATCAAGCATATCCAGAAATAATCCTGTCCGTTTGTTCGGAAACAAACAAATAAATGATAAAACCGGGATCTTAACAACTTGTGCAAATCAAACAAAAAAATGGGCTTTTGATTGTGCAATATGGAGAATCAGTAAAAAGAATAAAAAAAGAGATTGCAATGCCTATTCAAAGTGCTATAATCAGATCATCAGATATCTGATGACTAGATCTCTAAAAGGCATCAGAGATTTTACTTTAAGGAGGTTGAATGCAACGCAGTACGGTAAACGCGTGTTTGCCCCTAGAGGACAAGCCAGCCAAGAAACCTGTAAACGGTCATCCCTTGGTTTTTAAGGCATTTGTTTATATCAGGGGCGAAGACTCCTTGCTTTTTCAGCGAACACGTTTTTATTATTTTCTGCGGTGTCTTGCAAAGTCCAGCACCACGCACTCGCACCACGCACCATGCCTTTTTCACAAATCATAAACACGTGTTCGAGAATGAACGAATGCTCGCAAGAACACGCGCCAAGCCAAGAAAACACTTCTAGGAGGGTTAACATGAAAATCCAGCAAGTTTTAGCAACGCTTCTTGCAGCGCTCATCTTGGCGGGTTGCAGCGCCGGCAGTTCTGGCAGCCCCAGCAGCGCCACGCAGCCCCCAGCACAAGCGGCAAGCCAAGCGCCAGAAGCCGCCAATGCTAATACTCCCGCTCCAGCCAAAGACATTGAGATCAGCTTCACCTGGTGGGGTGACACCCGCAGAAACGAGATCTATGGCGCGGTATGCGATGACTTCGAAGCCGCAAATCCCGGGATCAAAGTGATCAGGGAGCCCGCCGCCTTTGGCGAGTACTGGGACAAGCTTAGCACAAGAATAGCTGGCGGAAACGCTCCTGACGTGATGGGCATCCACGCGAACTTCGGAAGCGACCTGGCTACCAGAGGAGTGCTCGCAGATCTCCAGCCCTACATTGACAGCGGGATATTCGAGGTTGACGGCATTGAGGACAGTTTGATACAATCAAGCCGAATAAACGGGCTATTGTGCATCCTTCCTCAGGGAATAACCATAGAGTGCATGTACATCAACCAAACCCTTTTGGACGAGGTTGGCATTGACCTTGGAATAGACTACAAGAACAACAATGGAACATTTACGTACGCCTCCTTCTTAGAAGCCGCGAAGCGGTTCACGGAAGCGGCCAAGGCAAAAGGCATGGACGGCGTTTACTTTGGCGCTCCAGGCGGATCTGACAACGTGGCTTCGCTCCAATACTGGTCAAGGACAACGCTTGGCGGAATAGACCTGTACAAGGATGAAGGCGGGCTTGGCATAACAGAGGACGCGCTGTCAAAATGGTTTGCGCTCCATAAAGAGCTCATAGACATCGGTGCGGCGGCAGACGCGGCCACATCTTTGGAAGACGCCTCAGCGCCTCTAGAGGACAAGCTGTTTACCAGAGGCAAAGTCCTGATCAGCTCCACCAGCGCCAACCAATACAGCCAGTACCAAGCCCAGATGACAGACTCTGAGCTTTACCTGCTTCCTTTCCCGGAAGCTGAAGACGGCTCTTCATATAACGCCCTTGTCGCCTCCCATTTTGCCATCTCAAACCAGGCTGATGACGCTCACAAGGAAGCGGCGGCAAAGTTCCTGAACCATTTCTTTAACCGCGAGTCAGCAGTCTCCATCTTCAAGCTGGAGCAAGGCGTTCCCATTAATTCCAAGCTTGCTGATATCGTAGCCAAGTCTCTTGATCCCCTTAGCGCTTACGTGATTGGCTTTGTTAATGACTACACAGCCAAGGGCGCTCGCTTCTGGGTTTACCCGCCAGCAGGATCAAACGAGTTCACCCAGCTTTTGTCCACGGCGGCGCAAAGCGTTTCCTATGGCCAGTCAGCGCCGGAAGAAGCGGCGAAATCACTGTATTCTGAGGCTGAGGCGGCGTTCGCCAAAATAAATTAAAAAAAATCTAAAAAATAAAAAAAACTAAAGCATTGAGCGCCTTTGGCGCTCCAGCCGAGGCGCTTCGCGCCTCGGCTGGCTTTAGGCTTTGGCTTTTGTCAGCATAGAACGGAGGCAACGCATGAGCGGGAAAAAACGGGCTGAAATAAAAAGGAACATTGCGGGCTACCTGTTCCTGCTTCCCTGGCTCTTAGGCTTCTTTGGATTTACCATTATTCCAATGATAGCCTCCTTTTACTTCTCCCTCACTGACTATGACATGTTCACTCCCCCGAAGTTTGTGGGGCTGGGAAACTACATTGGGATGATCTCTGACAAGAAGGTGCTTGCCAGCCTTTCTGTCACTTTCAGGTTCGTGCTTATGTCAGTTCCCCTGCAGCTGGCGGCCGCGTTGGCTGTGGCGCTTGCGCTTAAGAAAAACAGGCGGGGTGTCAGGCTTTACCGGGCCGTCTACTATCTCCCGTCACTCTTTGGCGGAAGCATCGCGGTTGCGATTCTGTGGAAGAAAATATTCAGCCAAGAAGGAGTGCTAAACCAGATCCTTGCTGTTGTTGGCATAAAGGGCATCAACTGGATAGCCACCCCTAGCACTTCCCTGTACACGCTCATATTGCTGGCGGCTTGGCAGTTTGGATCCTCCATGGTCATATTCCTGGCCTCCCTAAAGCAGATCCCGACTGACTACTATGAGGCGGCTACCATAGACGGGGCAGGGAAGATACGGCAGTTCACGGGCATCACTTTGCCGCTTTTGACCCCAATGGTCTTTTTCAATGTCGTAATGCAGATCATCAACGCGTTCCAGTCGTTCACCCCAGCGTACATTATCTCCAACGGGACGGGAGCGCCTTTGGACTCAACCCTGTTTTACACGCTGAACCTTTACATCATGGGATTCATGCGCCTTCGCATGGGCTACGCCTCTGCTCTGGCTTGGGTTTTGCTGGTGATAATAGCTTTGTTTACTGGGGCGATATTCTTGTCGGCGAAAAAATGGGTGCATTATGATTAAGCGATTTTTGAGATGATCGCTTTATGATGAAGATTTCTTGAAAGAGTGTGTTATGATCAAGACTTTCTTGCATAACGCAAAAAAATCCTTGTGTCAAGCTTTAAAGTTGTTCTTGCCTTTAGCATAGCGAGGTTTTAGCATGCCTAAATTAATGAGAAACGCGTTCTACCATCTAGCCATCATCCTTGTCGGCTTGTTCATGCTTTACCCCTTGGCCTGGATGGTTTCAAGCTCGTTCAAGGAAGCGCCAGCCATATTCCAGAGCGTGAAGTTCTTCCCGGATCCAGCTATCTTAACGAACTACATCAACGGCTGGAAGGGCTTGTCTGGCATAGGGTTCAGCACATTCTTCAGAAATTCATTGACGATTGTGCTGTTTATCATAGTAGGAAACATCGCCTCCTGCCTTTTGGCGGCTTTCGCCTTCGCGAGGCTGAAGTTCAAGGCGCAGGCCTTCTGGTTTTCCATGATGCTTGGAACGATGATGCTTCCAGGCCATGTCCGCTTGATACCCCAGTATATCATTTTCAACAAGCTGGGATGGATCAACACCTACTTTCCCCTGATAGTGCCAAGCTTTTTCGCCACGCAGGGGTTTTTCATATTTCTCATGACCCAGTTCATGCGGGGCCTTCCCCGAGAGCTGGATGAGGCGGCTACGGTTGACGGATGCGGGCCGTTCAGGCTTTTCACCCAGATCCTTGTTCCGCTTTCAACCCCTGCAATCGTCACCACTTCCATTTTCTCATTCATCTGGACTTGGAACGACTTCTTCAGCCAGATGCTCTACATTAACGACTTGAGAAAGGCGACAGTGGCGCTTGCTCTTCGCATGTATGTCGACGCCAGCGGAAGCAGCTCGTGGGGCGCGCTGTTTGCCATGTCCACCCTGTCCCTGCTGCCGTTGTTTATAATGTTTATTGTGTTCCAGAGGTACCTGATAGAAGGCATTACGGCTGGAGGCATAAAGGGGTAGTATAATAGAATTAACAAAAGGTTTCGGCTGAAAGCAAATCGTCAAATAAAAAGCATAAAAAAAGACAAGTATTTAGATAAGGAGAGATTCGAAGTGAACATAGGAACTGTCCTGTGCACAGTTGAATACGAGGGGGAAAACTGGGAGCGGCTTGAGCGAGCCATGGGCCCAGGGAAGATCATCCATGTCAGCCAGAACGACAGGGATGCCGTGTCTTCAGCCCTTCAGGAGGCTGACGTGGCGATCCTTCAAGGCGACGCCCCGGCTTGGCTTGTATCCGAGGGCAAAAACCTCAAATGGATCCACTGCAACCATGCAGGGTTGAACAATTCATGCACACCCCTTATATTTGAGCGGGGGATCATATTGACGGGCTCTTCCGGAAGATCCGGCCCGGTGCTGGCTGAGCACACCTTTTTCCTGGCTCTTTCGCTGATATATGACTCAAGAGCCCTTGAGGCAAACCAGAAGGCCCATAAGTGGGCCAACCTCTACGACTCCCGCAGAGGGCTGTTTGGAAAGACCATGGGAATAATCGGGTTGGGGTATACGGGAAAAGAGATAGCTGCAAGGGCGAAGGCCTTTGGCATGAGGGTTTTGGCTTACGACAGGGAGTTCTTTGGCGAGCCCGAAAATGTGGACGCCATCTGGTCTAGCAAAAATAACGAAAGCGTTGACGAGCTCCTGAGGCAATCAGACATTGTCGCGCTGTCTGTCCGCCTTTCTGATGAGACCTATCACATGATAGACGAAAGAGCCTTCTCGATCATGAAGGATTCAGCTCTTCTGATAAACATGGCCAGGGGTTCTGTAGTGGACGAAGAGGCGCTGGTTCGCGCTCTAGAGTCAGGCTCCATAGCGGGAGCGGCCAGCGACGTCTTTGAGGTAGAGCCTCTTCCAAAGGAAAGCCCGCTTTGGGACTTTCCGAACTTTGTGATCACAGCCCACAACACGCCAGAAATGCCTGACATGCCAGGCAACTGCATAAAGATCATTGGCGAAAACTTCAACAGGTACCGCAATGGTCAGCCGATGCTGAACCAGGCGTTTCCTGAAGACGTATACACGAAAAGAAAGGGTTAAAAATGCTGGTAAATTATTTCCTGAAGACGTATACACGAAAAGAAAGGGTTAAAAATGCTGATAAATGATTGGATTGTTTCAAGCAGCGGCATTGACCGGTCTGCCGCGACACTGAGCGTCAAGGCAAGCGTTCCAGGCGCGGTGCAATATGATCTCCTGGCCGCGGGCGTCATAGAAAACCCCTACGCCAGCACCAAGGCCGCCTTGGCGGCGGAATGGGTGGCGAGAACCGACTGGGCTTACAAAGCGGAGTTTGGGGTTTCAAGCGAAGATCTTTCAAAAAAGCACAAGATCTTAAGGTTTGAGGGCATAGACACGTTTTCTGAAATCTGGCTAAACGGAGAATTGCTGGGCGAAACCGCGAACGCCTACAGGGCCTATGAGTATTATCTAAGCGATGGCGCTCTCAAGGAATCCGGCAACATCCTTGAGGTCAAAGTCAAGTCCCATGACAGCATGATAGCGGACAAGGCCGAAGCGGCAAAGGCCATGAAGGTCGGAGACAAGGCTGAGGGGCTCTTTGGCAAGTCTCACTTGAGAAGGTACCAGAGAAGCTTTTACTCAGGATCAAGCCTCCTGAACCTAGGGACTGGCGTTCTTGGAATAGGAATATACAGGCCTGTCCAGCTGGTCTTTCATAAAGGGGCGCATGTCAAAGACTTCAGCTTCAAAACGCTAGAGCTGGGAGACGGATACGCGCTCTGCTCTCTGTCAGTTGAAGTTGAGGGAAGAGACGGCGCCATTCTTCATGCAAGCCTCAGTGACAGTGAAGGCATTATAGCCGACTTCGAGCTAGACACCTATCACGAGTTCAGGATAAAGAACCCCAAGCTCTGGTGGCCAGCTGGCTGGGGCACCCAGCATCTTTATGAGCTGACGCTGGCACTTAAAGAAAATGGCAAAGCCATATCCCAAGAAAAAAGTGAAGTGGGCATCCGCACTGTCAGGCTTGTCGAGAAGCAAGATGGCCGCAACACCTTCCAGTTCCATGTAAACAACAAGCCTATTGTCATTCAAGGCGAGAACCACATCCCTCTGGACTACATCAAAGTCTACCGGGATGAAGCTGAGTATGACAAGCTTTTCATGCTGTTGAAAAACCAAGGGGCCAACATGCTCAGGCTCTGGGGCGGAGGAGCGGTTGAAAGCCAGTCATTTTACCAAAGGTGCGACAGGCTTGGGATCCTGCTCTGGCAGGAGATGTTTTTGCACAGCTGCGCGTACCCGGACTATGACGAGGATTTCACCAAAGAGTTCCAAGCCGAGTGCGAGTTTGTCATCAAGCAGGTCAGGAACCACCCCTCTCTTGCCTTGATATGCGGCGGCAATGAGCAGCGCGAAGGCTGGGATGAGTGGGGTTGGAAAGCGACCCATGAGCGCTTCTTTGGAGAAAGGCTGATCACAGAGATCATTCCTCCAATAGCCAAAAGGCTCGCTCCTGAGATCCCGTTTATCGACAACTCGCCTCATGGCGGGGTTACTTGCCAATCTCCTGTCATAGGCGAATGCCACAACTGGGGCAACTTTTACAACTCCACCAAGGATCCGCTTTTTGTGACTGAGACCTGCTGGACATCAGAAAGCTATTCCAGGCCTGAAACCCTTGAGAAGTGGATGGGGCTTAAGGTCGATGACTACGTAGGCCCCACTTGGCCAGAGCAATGGGCGAAGACCACCTCTCTCCCGCTTCTGAACAGGATGCCTTACACCAATTGGTTTGACTACAAGTCCCTGAGAAGCTACCTCCATGGACTGGAGCTGGAGCAGATGAGGGCTGACTATAGCGCCCTATCCATGTTCAGGTATGAGAGCCCGTCAAACACTGGAGTCATCTACTGGTCATTCACCAAAGGCGGCCCGTTGTTCCAGTTTGGCTGCGTGGACTACGACGGCCGCCCGATGATGCCCTATTACGCAGTCAAACGCCTTTTTGTCCCGTTTGGCATTTACCCATACCGTGACATATCTGACATTTGCGTCATAGCATCAAACCATTCATCCAGCACTCAGACCGCTGAAGTCTATGCCGCGCTCATCTCGGCAGATGGCACAATTTTCAGGGAAGACACCATGGAACCAGTCTTGGGTCCCGGAGAGCTGGCGCGAGTCATGAGCTTCCCAGATCTGTACAAAAGCGCCAGAGACAGAACAAACCAGATGTTTTACGTCAGCGCCCGCCAGGAAGGCGTCCTTGTTTTTGAGGACATTTTCTTCTTCTGCCCCTTCGGCGAGCATGAAGGCGTCTATAAAGAGCTAGCACTGAGCAGTGAAAAGCTTGAAGAAAACACCTGGCGGCTTGACATAAAGACCCAGACGCCAGTCAGGCTGGTGGAGATCGAATTCAACCACAAGGTCATGCTCTCGGACAACTACTTTCCTACCCTCCACGGCAAGCAGGTGGAGGTGACGATGCTTGAAAGAGTGTCAGACGCCCCTCTGACCGCAACCATTAAGGCGCTTGGAGCGGACTTTTCGCAGGAGATCGTTTTGGAGTGAGAAGGCATAAGCGCAGCCCGCGAGCGAAAACAGGCGTTTTCGCTCGCCCGTGCTTTTATAAAAGGAGATCGGATTATGGACATAGGATTCATAGGGCTTGGCATCATGGGTGCCCCAATGGCGAAAAATCTTTTGGCGGCAGGCCACAGGCTTGCTGTTTATGATATAATTGAGTCCAGCATGGATGCATTGGCATCCCTTGGCGCGTATAAGGCGAAGTCTCCAAAGGACGTGGCGGAAAGATCAAGCCTTGTCATAACAATGCTTCCCAACTCGCCTGACGTGAAGCAAGCGGTCATTGGCCCGGATGGAGTGCTTGAGGGCGCAAAGCCAGGCTTGGCGCTTATAGACATGAGCTCGATATCCCCGGACGCGTCCAAGGAGATATATGCCGCTTGCCAGGCCAAAGGAGTGGAAGCGCTAGACGCGCCAGTCTCAGGCGGAGAGCCCAAGGCAATCGACGGAACCCTTGCCATCATGGTCGGGGGAAACGAAGAGACATTTGAAAAGTGGAAAAGCCTTCTGCTTTGCATGGGATCATCAGCTATCCTCTGCGGGCCAGCTGGATCTGGAAATGTGGCGAAGCTGGTTAACCAGATCCTTGTGGCGGCAAACATAGCCGCTTGCGCCGAAGGGCTTACCCTTGCCCAGAAGGCCGGAGCGGATCCTTATGTGGTGCTTGAGGCGATCAAAGGCGGGCTTGCCGGCTCGACAGCCCTAAACGCGAAAGCGCCAATGATGCTTGCGGAGAACTGGAAGCCAGGCTTTAAGATCGACCTGCACACAAAGGATCTGGGAAACGTCATGGCGGCTGCGGAATTTTTTGGCTCGCCGCTTCTGCTTTCGCCCATTTTGCTGAAAATGTTCAAAAGCCTCCAAGAAAGCGGCTTTGGGCAAGAAGATCATAGCGCACTGAAAAAGTGCTATGACTTGGAGCTGCTTAAATAAAAAATAAAAAAATAAAAATAAAAAAATAAAAACAAAATTTTTCCAGCCCTCCTATGCGCCCATAGCATAACAGGGCAAGGCCTCGCAAATATGCCCTCAAGGCAACCATAGGAGTGACCCCAATGTCCGATGCCATGGAATTAAAGTCTGTCAGCCATAAGTCAAAGTCCCAGTTGGTGCTGGACAACCTGAAGGACGCGCTAATAAACGGAAAGCTTCGCCCTGGGGACAAGCTTCCCGCGCTATCGGAAATGGCAGCCCAGATGGATGTAGGCCTATCCTCTATTAGAGAAGCCGTAAAAATGCTGGAAGCGCTTGACATATTGGAGTCTCGCCAAGGAGACGGCACATTTGTGTCATCCAACTTAAGGGATGGCGCGTTCAATGCGCTGTCGCTTCAACTGCTTCTGATGCCTTGGTCAACCAATGCATTAGTGGAGTTCAGAAGCCTGTTTGAAACGGCGTTCACCCATCTGGCGGCGCAAAACGCCCTGCCTGAGGACTTCGAATCCCTTGAGGAAATCGTGTCCAGCCAAGAGGCGCTGGCTCGCACCTCAACGCTTGGGGAAAAAGAGGAATGGAGCTTTCACAGCCGGGTTTTGGAGTGCACTCACAACCCGTACATCATTAGAACTGGAAAGGCCATGCTTGAGCTGTTTCTCTCAACCATCCCCCTAAGCGCCGAGATTGTCACCAAGTACAGCATAGCCAAGGATCACAGGAAGCTTTTCGAATTCATGAAGGCAAAGGACATTGCCGGGATGGACAAGGTTTTAAAAAAAAGCTTTGACGGCTGGGGCCAGAGGCTCATGGGGAACCCATTCGTTGGCCCCGATGACGAGAGGTGAGGGGTCTTGAAGTTGGCGGCAGCCAAGCAACCCAAGATCTTAAACTCTTGATGTCTTGAAAGCAAAAAAAGCTCGGCTGCGCCGAGCTTTTTTGCTTTGAATCTATTGAAATCTATTGAATGTCTATGCGATCAAGCTGAGTGATCTCCGCAAATCTATCACTGCTAACATACATGTCATATATGGCGATTGGGATGTCGAGGTTAAACATGTACCCGTCTTGAACCCAGTAAAAGCTCTTGGCCAAAGTGCCGTCTGGGAATGTCGGATTCGAAAGATCCGCGTAATACAATTCCCCGGAATGCGCGGTCAGGTTTTGCTGCTTGACCGTGTTTTTCAGCAATGACTCCCCTTTGGGATCGCGCTCCCATTCCAGTTTGAGTGTGACAGAGAGCCTTGCTACCTCTTCGTCGTCAGGCGATTCGAAAATTATTTCTTCAAGAGGGGCCAGAGAATAGTACACGCTTAGGTAACGGCTGGAGGCGAGTATTGAGTCCAACTTGGCGATGTCATTGGCGACTTTGGAAGTGTAGTAAAAAGACAGATAATCCAGGTCGCCTGATTTCGCGGCATTTTCCAGCTCGCCAAAGCTGCTGTATACCGAAGGGATGAGGTCAAGAGGCTGTTCTGAATCGGCCGCCTTGCAGGAGGACGTCAAGAACATTAGCGACATTAGCAGTGTTAGAAAAATGAGGGCTCTTAAATCTGGTCTTTTCATTTGCTATTCCCTTTCTCTTGTGCTTTCCCAGTGAGCGGAGAGAAATGCGCTCTCTGGAGTCAGTGGTTGCTTGCGAGCGGAAAGAAATGCGCTCACTCGAGTCAGTGGCTGCTTGCGGAAAAGATGCCGCAAGCGAGTGCAGCAAGTGAAAATTGGTGTTGGGTTCAAGCGTCAAGCCGTTCGGGGGCACAAACAAGCTCTGACGCAGGGACAGAGGAAATTTAGGAAATCTAGGCAGACGCTATCTGCATTATAGCATTGGGACAACCTTTTCGCAACTCGTTCTTCACAAACAAGTAGCGGGCCTTGAGAGCGCCAGCTGAGACGTGGCTGTCAATAACTATGCTAACCTTGCGAGAAGTAGGAACGTTCATAAGTATGGCGTAGCAGGCGCATTGCCATTCCCCCTAATTATTTCCTTCAAGCGCTAGCCCGCAATGCATGCCCAAACATCCAAATAACCCTTGCAAAGCCCCTTTGCAATGCCCCTTTACATAGAAGTTACTTGCTATATCTCCCTGCAGTGCCTATAATAATAGAGGAGGAGCTTCGGAAAAGCAAGCTTGGCGCAACCCGTCTTTGGCGCAGACGCTTTAAATATTTCTCACCCCCGCCTTAGGCGCAGGCGCCATTCAAGTTTTCCAGGCTCACCTTAAGCACGGCTTTGAGGATATCAAATGCATTAAGTGCATATCCCAAAATTCCAGAAAAGGCGCGGAGAAAAAGCATGCGATGCTTTAACGCGTGCGCCATAAAATCAATTTTGGTTTATGCATTAAACGCGCATTCGCGGGAAACGGAGGCAGCCATGAAAAGCTTCACCAAGGCGCTTGACATACTGAAAGAGGCGGTGGACGCCAGAAGGATACCAGGCGCAAACGTGCTGGTTTTCAAGAACGGAAAAGAAGTGTGCTACCTTGAAGATGGCTACGCTGACATCGAGAATGAGATCCCCATAGAGAGAGATACCATCTTCAGGCTGTTCTCCATGACAAAGCCGATCACAGGCGCGGCGGCCATGATCCTGTTCCAGAATGGCCAGATTGACTTGCATGAGCCCATCTCCAACTACCTCGAAGGGTTCAGCCACCAGGTTGTGACAGGGCAGGACATCCTGGAGCAAGTGAAGCAGGAAGCTACCATCTTCAACCTTTTGAGCATGACGTCCGGCTTGCAGTATGACATTCCAGAGGTTGCGGCGGTCTTTGACGAGGCGATCCTAAAAGGGCTTTCCACAATAGAGGTGGCTGAAAGGCTGGGCAGGTGCCCGTTGGCCTTCCATCCAGGAGAGCGCTTCCGCTACGGCACTTCAGCGGACGTCATGGGAGCTGTGATTGAAGCGGCTTCCGGCGAGAGGTTCGGCCAGTTCTTGAGAGATCAGATTTTCTCCCCGCTGGACATGCCGGACACCAGGTTCTATGTTCCCCGCAAGAAGCAGGACAGGCTTGCAAAGACATACGAAGAGACCGGATCTGACATGATAGAGGATACGAATGCCTACCTGGGCATATCGCCTCGCCTGGAAGATCCGCCAACATATGAGCTTGGAGGGGCTGGGCTGGCTTCAACAGTGGACGACTACATGAACTTCGCCCAAATGCTCCTCAACGAGGGCTCTTGGCAGGGCAAGAGAATACTTGAAAAGAAGATCTGCAGGAAGTTCACGTCGTCCCAAATAACCGAAGCTATGGAAAAAGACCTGGAAGACGCCTGGGGCGGCCTCTATGCCGGATTCGGGTACGGGAATTACCTGAGGATCATGAAAAACCCTGGCAGGTCCCCGTTCTTGACGTCAAAAGGTGAATATGGCTGGGACGGCCTTCTGGGAGTCCATTTCGCCAACTTCCCCAAGGAAAAGATATCGTTTGTATTCATGACGCAAAGAAGCGCGTCTGGGACGCTGGCGGTTACGAGAAAAGTGAGGAATGCCATTCTCGCCGCGCTTTAGAGCGATTAAATTTTAGGGCTTGCGCCACTTTGAAAATTTGAGGATAAGCGCTCAACGCGGCTGGGGTTTTTGGTTTGGTTTTTGTTTAGCACTTAAAAAGGCCAAAGCAGCGGACGAAAGTCCGCCGCTTTGGCCTTTTTGCTGTTGTGATTTAGGAAAAACAACTGATCATTCGCTAAACTTTTCATTAAACATGTGAATAACTCTATCATCTCTAATATTCGAGTTCCATATGAACATTTTTAGACAAATTTCGCAAACAAACGTTTAGTTTTGCCTTTCCAGCTTCTTTCGATCATTCTTGACCCCGTTCGACGCCAGTATCGCAACTGCGCAGATAGCCATAAGCACAACCCCATATCCAATTTGCATGTACGTGGCGACTTGCGGCAGGTTGCGGTTGGTAAAGTCAGGGGCAAGAAGCGCGAAGACGTTGGCGGTGATGTGCATTACGATAGGCACCCAAAGGGTCTTGAACCATGAGTAGGCAAGCGCAAGGAACAGTCCCAGGACAAATCCGAATGGCATCAACGTGGGATCCCATATGAAGACTGCGTATAAAGCGGCTTGAACAACCAAAGCCCAAGGATCGCCCAAGCCCTCTTTCAGGCTGGTGTAGACGGTTCCGCGAAAGACGATCTCCTCAATAACAGGCACAAGCAGCCCGCCAATGGTAAGCCTTAGCCAGAAGCTGCCGGTTGACAATAGAACATGAGGCGCCAAGTTTCTTCCAAATAATGATAAAATCGAGTTAGCCGCGTAACATAAACCCAGGGCAAGGCTGAAGCCTGCGATCAAGTTCCAGATGTCATGAGATCCGGTCCTGAAACTTATGCCGCTGGCCCACTTGCCCTTGGATAAAGTAAAGACGGCTACAGCCGTCAAAAGAGCGCCCCCTATCACGCCGAAATGCCAAAATCCGTGGGGAAGCGCAATATAAGCTAAAATCTGCGTTAAAGCGTAAAACATGGGAAGGGCTAATATTAGCAAAATTTTTGACAAAACCTTCATTAAGACGCCTCCTTGCAAAATGCGAAAAAGGCATGGCGCGAAGCCATGCGTATGATTTGCCAGCTTTCGCTGACGAGCTTGTGCCCGCCAGCATGGCGAAGGGCAAAATTTGCGCTTCGCGTTTGTTAAAACTTGCCTTTTATTTTTTTATTATTTAATGATTCCGCCGTAACAACTATCGACCAAGAGAATTCAAATGGCTAAATTACAGGGTTTGTCTGAATGATGGCCTTTTATCAAAGCCTTGATTTCATGGCCTTTAAGGCAGTTCTTACTGCAGATTCATTTAATTAATTATTTTTCTTATTTTTATTTACCTTAAACATCCAGGCTTTTCCCCGACCCAAAGTCCATGTCCGGGAGCCTGAGCACAGGTATCCTTTTCTTTCTGACGTATAGATAGCTTGGAACAACAAGAACCAGCCCCAGCCCGATTGAGGCGGGGAACAGCCATGGCGCTCCTGTTGAGCTAAGCAGTCGGCTCAGGGAGGACGCATGAGAGAGAAGGACAAATAGTACGCAAGAGGCGCAGTTGATGATCATCGGCAGCCAGATGTTTCTGGCGCAAACAAAGACGTAGGCAAGCACAAGCGCCTTGATGAAGCCGAAGAGCATATAGCTTGGCCCAGAGTAGAACAGGGCGTTTATGATAGATGAAAGAAGAATCGCCGTCCCGGCCCTCATGAATGTCCTGAGGCGGACGGTTGCGACGCCGCGAAAAACAAGATCTTCCATGACCGGATGCATTATGCCTATCACTGCAAGCTCAAGCCAGATGTTGCCTGTCCTTGGGCTAAGGGCAAGAGACGCCAAACCAACGCTTTGCAGCAGGTCGGCGAAAGCCGCTGACAGCAGCACAGCGCCAAGGAGCAAAGAGGCGCTTGCCCAAAGAAAAGATCCCTTTGATCCAATGTACCTCCAAAGGCCCTCTTGCCGCCATTCGCTTCTCAAAGCCAAAGGCAGGGCCAAAAGCGCCAGCGCTGAGCATATCGCTATTGGCACGAGCCTGAACCCGTCCATCCTTGCAAGGCCGGAAGGCAGAAGCGCAGACATGGCGCGGGCTAGAATTACAAACATAGAAGGAAGAAAAAGCGCGTGAAACAAGCGTTTAGTCATGACGCAAAGCCTCCGGGTTGGCGCGTGGCGGCAAAGCCGCAGCGCAAGCTGGAGGCCAGGAACATATCCCAAAATCAATTTGGCTTGAAAAACGCGCATCATCGCGATGGCTTTTTTTGCGCCATTTCAAATTTTAGGATATGCTCTAGAGCGCATCCCGAAAGGCTTTCGGGATGCGCAAAGTCCGCTAGCGCAAGCGCCGGAATGTTTTGCGGCCAAAGGCCGCGAGTTTGGCTTTAAAGGTTTTGCCCTTTTTAGATAAGAGCATATCCCAAAATTTATCTTAGGGCTTGGAAAAATCCGCGTTGAAGCCTTCGCAGGATTTTTTCGGCGCCACTTGCGGAATTTTGGGATATGCACTAAGAGCATATTTTTAGTTTCTCGCCAAACCAGTAAAACATACGACTCGGAAAGCCATTTGTCTTAGCAAATAATGTGGAACCAGAACTATAAAACAAGAATTAATTGGCATTCACAGCTTGACTGTCGAAAGCGAGAATCTATTAGCAGTCACAGAAAACTGATTGTGTCAAGAAATAAGGTTTTGTTGGAGCGGTTCGATTGCCAATGCGGCCTTAAAAATTTTCTTGGCGCATCTGCCTCGCTTTTATCGCATTTCTCTTGCCGTGTCTCTTAGCGCCTAGCCATCAATACCTTTCCGCCTGGTACTCATCCACCAGCGCCCTAATGTCTTCTGGGATTTTTACCGACATTTCCTCTGGCGTATCCGATAGCAGTATCGGGGCGCCTTTTTGCATGTGCCGCTTTATCGTTCGCTTGAATAGCCGCCTAACTCCGGCACCTTTTGAGAAGTAGGGGATGAAGCGCTTAAGGCGCTTGATGCCGTTTGTGACCAGATCTTCAGGAGGGATGAACTCGCTTTCGTCGCTTGTAGGCCTTGTGGCGTTGAACCGCCTGTAGAGGGTGACGCACAGATAGATAATCAAGGCTATGATCCCTGCAACTATGGCGGCTATCGCCACAAATTTCAGCACATTCTCAAGTATCACCCAGATGATCCAGGGCTCCTGGGGAGCTGCCATAAGCTCGGAGTAGTCCTGTGGCGCTGACTCTGGTGCCGCTTCCGGAGGAATAGGCGCTTCGTCGCTGGCGAAAAGATCTGTGAAAAAGTTGATGACGGCCACTATCGCGCCAAGAATAAGCTTGATAAAGGCCAAGAGGTTAACAGGCTTTCCAAAGAAGCTGACAGCCGCGAATATGCTGATTGCGGCCGCGCAAAGGCACAAAATGAGTATCATGGCGTTGTTGGCTGCAAGAATCGCCTTGGTTGGCTGAACTGTGGTCTTTGTAATAAGGCCTAGCGACTCGTCCAGGTTCTGCATGTGGGTTGAGATCAAGCAAGCCATGATAACAGTGACAGAAGCGCCTATGGCGTAAGCTTCCAGGTTTGCGCCAAAATTTTTGCCGATCAAGAGAAAGATCAAAAAAGCCAAGCATTCGGCACCCGCCGCGATAAGGCTGGGATGTGCCCGCTCATTCTTGAGCCTTAGCGATATCGAGCGCCAGCAGACTGCAACCATGATAATCATCCCAGGAACCTTGAGCCAGAGGCTTGGAAATAGAAGCGGAACGGATGCCATAACCAAGTGGGCGAGCAAGAAAAGCCAAAGCTGCTTCAAATGCCTGGCCGCTTGGCATAAAAACGCCAAAGGCGCCAAAAGCAAAAGGGTGCTGGGAGCAGCGTTTCCTCCTGGGAGGAAGAAGGCTGGCGTCATGATCAAGAAGTAGATGACGGCGAAGAAGTTGGCATCCAGGAGGGCTTCCTCGATCAGACGCCTTCGCGCTGGATTTCCCATAAGAACACATTGCCTCCCATGACTTCCAAGTCGGCGCTAACGCTTTCGCCTTTTATGACAGGGGATATCCAAAGGGCGTCAGCGCCAAAGCTCTTGAGCCTCTGGAACTCGTCCCTAAGGTCTTTCTTTGCGTAAGCCGAAACCAATATATAAATTTGGTCGCTTTTCAGGTCTTGCGAGAAGCCTGCCAGCATCGGGGAAAAGCTGGGAGAGCTCTTTTCAAGGGCCACATGCGCCAGGGCGTCGAATATGGAGTCCAGATGCCCAGAGCCCAAGCCTGATCGTATGTCAGCCGTCTCCCCGAAAGAGTCGAGGCCGTTGGTCACGAATCTAAGCGGCACGTTTGCATTGATTAGTTCTACTGCTACAGTCGCCGCTATGCGTATGGCCCCTTCTTGAAGGCTCTCAGGCATCCAGCTGGAGTAAGGCTCCAGGTTAAGCATTAGCAGAGCGCTTCTTGAAGAGGTCGACTCATGGGTGTTGCTCATAAGTTTGCCAGTCTTGGCTGTGGCCTTGAAGTTCATGTCCCGCAGGCTGTCTGAGGGCTGGCGCTCCCGTATTCCCTTGAACTCGAACGGGTCCGGAGGGAACGCTCTTTTGGACACAGTCTCGCCCAATAAATCTTGAAAGGGTATAGGCTGCTCTTCTTCAGGCAAAATCCTGGGGTACACTGTAAGATAGGCGCTGCAATCGGAGTGGGACACCATTTTGCCGGTATGGCTCAGGTTCGGGCATATGAGGTCTATGCTCTTTACGCTGTAAAACCCCCTCCTGGCGCAGATGAACGGCAGCTTCCGTGTTATCTTTTGAAAGGGCAGTATCGCAAACAAGTCGTTTCGATAATAGTCATCAGAGATCCTGGAGTTCGCCCCCGCGTTCACCAGGTTCCTGGAGAGCTGAAACTTCGCCCCTATCCAGGGAAGCGGGATGATCTTCGCGTTCGCCAGGGTTTCAAGCAGAAATATCTTGTCGCCTTCGGTAACAACTTTCTCTGAAAACCTGATGGAGATGGATAGCCCGTTTGCCCAAAGCTTTGAGTAGACGAAATTGGCCAGGAAAATGAACAAAAGAGCCGAAACTGCGGCCGCTACGAGTCCCATGCTAAAAATCCTCGGTTGGGACCGGGGTGTTCGCCAGAATGTCAGCAATCACCTTCTGGGCTCTCTGCCCCCGCCCAGCGCCCCGCAATATCAAGCGATGGGAAAGAACCGGCTCTGCCAGCTCCTTCAAGTCAGAGGGCAATACTTTGGTTCTTCCGTTAATCACAGCAAGGCTTCTGGCCGCCTTAGCCAAGGCCAAGGCACCCCTGGGGCTAGCTCCCAGCAAAACTGACTCGTGCTTTCTTGTCTCTTCCACTAGGCTTGATATGTAGCCAATGAGATCGTCATGGATAGAGACCAGTGAGCACGCCGCTCTTATCTCTCCAAGCTCCTCCCTAGAGCACAAAGGCTCAGTCTCGCCAAGCGGATCGCTTCCAAGAAAACGCTTCAGCACCAGGGAAGTGTCTGGATACCCCAAGGAAATCCTCATAAGAAACCTGTCCAGCTGAGCCTCGGGCAATGGATATGTGCCTTGGGTCTCAATGGGGTTCTGCGTAGCTATCACAAAGTAGGGGCTCTCCAGCTGGTAAGTCTCCCCGTCAACGGATATCTGCTTTTCCTCCATGCTTTCAAGCAGTCCGGACTGCGTTCTAGGCGTAGCCCTATTCAGCTCGTCAGCCAATAGTATGTTTGTGAAAAGGCCGCCCCTGCGAAAAGTGAAGTCGCCGGTCTTGGGGCTGTAAAAGCTGATGCCGGTCAAGTCGCTGGGAAGAAGGTCCGGGGTGAACTGGATTCGCTTGAAGGAAAGGCCAAAGCACTTTGCCATGGCTTTTGCCAAAAGCGTCTTTCCCGTCCCGGGTACGTCTTCCAGAAGAATGTGGCCTCCAGCAAGAAGCGCGCACAGGCAAAGAGAAATTTGCTGGTCTTTGCCTACTATCACTTTAGATATGGCGCCTCGTATCTCGCCAAGCTTTTTGCTTGCGCCAAGCATGCTGCCCTCTTTGTCCATGTCCCCTCTATTTCCCGCTAGCCCTGCCAGAGGCTATTAGGACGCTTACAGCGACTACCGCCATAAGCGCTCCAATGATAAAGTAACCCAGGCTTGCCAATACGCTCATGATTTTTACTCCTTAGTCAAGATATGCGCATTTTTGCCATTCAAAGCGCAAGTTCTGCGCAGCCTCTTAGATCATGTCGCTTGCCGTAACATGCCGCGATATAAATATCGCTTGAGTTTGACGCTCACAGGCATACTTTGGGACTCAGCGTCCAACATCGCAAGAGGCTCTCTTCCTCTAGCAATTATAACGCTAAACCTATCTCGGATGCAAAGAAAATGTCAAAAGCTCTTGCGGCAATAAATGCTAGGGTCAAGGGGCAAAAGGCTTGAAGTTTGGGGGCCTTTAAGATAAAAATGGTAGGGTGCCAGGCTTGGAGTATAGGCCTGTAAGATAAAAAATGATAGGGCGAAAGGCGAAAATCAAACAATGAGCCACGACTAATGTCCTGATGCTTAAGAAAGCCTGAAAGCAAGCCAAGCGTAGCTTGGCTTGCTTTCAGGCTTGGCGCTCTAAAAAAAGAGCAAGCATATCACAAAGCGTATAGCATACATCGCTTCCCTTTTCAGAGACTTTGAACAGAAAAGCGCCAGGAAGCTATCCGGGGACAGCCGCCTGGCGTTATATTAGTACGAGTGGCCTTTTCTTTTTGACTGCACATACGCTATCTCAGAAACAAAAACAAGAAGCCAAATGACAGCCATGATGGCAAGATAAATCCAGATCAGGCCAAAGAATTCATCGACTATGCTTTGCACCAGGTAGTAAAGAGCCTTGCTGGTGAGCGCTACGTTCTTGTAGAATCCGGAGGTTGTAACCCAGACGGATGGCACTCCTATCATCAGGAGAGCTCCTGCAAGCGCGTTCGCAACTCCCTCAAACTTTTTCCTGTGGGATGAGCCGAAGAGCAAAAGGTTGACTAGCACAGCCATGTCAGCAATGATTATTCCAAGGAAAATTTTGTCCATAAGGCTCTTCGCGGTCAGCATAAGGTTTGAGATCTGCCTTGAAAAAGGTATGGTGACTATCGTTCCGTAGGCTTCAGTAGACACGTCAGCCAGGTACTCTATGCCTTCGCGCTCGTTGTCAGTTGGCTCCAGCCCGCGCTTTTCCACGTCCTCGTACAGTTTGGCGACAAGGGTTTCCCTGAAGAGATCTTGGTTTATAGCCATTCCCTCGTGTCCGTAAAGCCTTGACACCTCCCTGTATATATCTGCTTGAAGCGCGTCCGAGGAGACGGCTGACTTGAAGAACGCTGAGTCAAACGAGGAAACCATCCCGTAGGATGACAGAGAGTCTTGCAATTCATCCATGATGTAGCTTGAATATCCGCTCAAGTCAACCTGCTTGCGGAAAAAGGCCTCCGAGAATATGGAGGTTTGGATTACGGCGGCGACAACTGTTAGCGCAAGCAAAATGGACAGCAGGAATGACAGGAGCGAAGTTCCTAGAAATTCAAAGGGTTTCATTCCTGCCTCCTCAAAACGCCAGATCCAGCTTGGGGCCGGAGACGTAGTTCGCGTACACGAAGTATCGTTGAGGCGTCAAGCCCAGCATGTCAAACGGGTAGCATGTGTACATTATAAGGTTCTCGTCCTTTCGGTCAAAGTCATAGGCCGTGGTGTCGACATTTGTAGTCAGCTTTATGTCCACTACCTTATAGACATACTTGCCATATGTTGTGCTTATGAGAACCTCGTCCCCAACCTTGACATCGCCAAGGGTGTGAAAGTCCATGTTGTTGTGGGTGGAAACGAGTATCGTCCGTCCCTCTCCAGGGATTCCGCCGCCCAGGTAAGTGCCTATTCCTTGGGAAAGCTCCCTTTTGCTGTCGCCAAAGTACATGGGCGCGTCGATCCCGGCGGAAGAGATCCTAAGCTGGCCGTACCTCTCGCCATGCGCCGGAATAGTCAGCGGCGCTGGCTGGATCGGATCGTTTGCCTCGGGAAGATCCTCTTCCACGATCTCGGCGAAGGAATCCCTTGGAACCCAGTCAAACTGCGGAGGATTATCTCTTACGACAAGCTCGACCGAGGCCATCAGGGGCCTCACTATAGGCAGCGCGACCGCTGCCACTACGCTTACGCCTATCAGGAAAAAGGCAACCGGGCTTATTATCAGGTTCATGATACCATACCTGTTTATGCCAATAATTTTCATCTTTGACCACCTTGTAAATGGCTTGGGGCATATCCCAAAGGCGAAAAAGCCGCTTTGGGCGACCTTGGCCTAAGCCAAGCACGGCTGGCATATCCCGAAATTGGGATATGCACTAAAACGCCAGATCCAGCTGGGGGCCGGAGACGTAGTCCGCGTACACGAAATACCGATCAGGCGTCAAGCCCAGCATGTCAAACGGGTAGCATGTGTACATTATAAGGTTCTCGTCTTTGCGGGCAAAGTCATAGGCCGTAGTGTCCACGTTCGTGGTCACCCTTGTATTGACGATCTTGTAGACATACCTGCCGTAGGTTGTGTTTACGAGAACCTCGTCTCCAATCTTGACTTCGCCAAGGGTGTGGAAGTCCATGTTGTTGTGGGCGGAAACAAGAATCGTCCGCCCCTCTCCAGGAATTCCGGCACCCAGGTAGGTGCCGACCCCTTGGGAGAGCTCTCTTTTGGTGTCGCCAAAGAACATAGGCGCGTCTATCCCGGCGGTGGTGATCGTAAGCTGCCCGTACCTTTCGCCGTGCGCAGGAATGTCCAGGGGCGCTGGCTCGATCAGGTCGTTTGTGGCGGGAAGCTCCTCGACCGCAACCTCGGCGTAGGAATCCCTTGGAACCCAGTCAAACTGAGGAGGCTCGTTCATTACAACAAGCTCGACCGATGACATCAAGGGCTTGGCCAAGGGCATTGCGACCGCTGTCGTTACGCCTGCGGCAACTGAGAAATACAGTATTGGGCTTAGGATCAGGTTTACGACCCCGAGCTTTTTCTTGCCTCTTCTTTTCATGTTTGACCACCTTGTTGTATTGGCTGGGTTATAGCGATCCTCTTGGAACGGTCCCGCATCTCCGACAAGAACCCTTCCCAAAAAGATTCTCCCAGCTTTTGCTTTATCGCCTTCACCCCGGCCTGGAAGTCAGGGGATCTGGAATCCATGTTGTGGCAGTCTGTTCCGACGAAATTTACTATTCCGTCAGACAATAGCTTTATAAGCTTCTTGTTTGAAGCGAAGGAGCTGATGTTGCACTGGACGTAGCATCCAATGTCAAAAAGCTCGGCCAAGGGCTTGGAGTTCTTTTTTATCAGCTGGGGGTATCGCTCAATGTGGGCGAGCACAGGTGTGACTCCGCAGTTGTTTGATATCCGCTCCACTTGGAAAAGGGTGTCTGCCTTGAATTCGCAGCCATACGGGAACTCCAGGAGCAACAGCTTGGATTTCCCTAGGCAAAGGTCAGTTAGATCCCTTTCGCTGGCGAGATCCCTTGTAAGATGGGTTTCGCTTCCCAGTGCCAGCGTGAGCTCAAGCTCCTTGCCATAGGCCTCGATCTGCGCGTATGCGGCAGCTCGCTTTTCCAAAAAGCTTTCTTTTGTCTCTTGGTTGTGGTAGTAATGCGGGGTCAAGCAAACTAGAGTCGCGCCTTGATCAGCCAGGGATTTCAGCATCAAGCGGGAAATGTCAACGTCTTTTGCGCCGTCATCTATTCCCGGAAGGATGTGCGTGTGGAAATCCATCAGATTGGTCATTGCCTTCTCCGATCCATAATATTGATAGTCTTTGCGTTTGTGAGCGGTGGCGCAATGATTGCGGCTAAAATGCGCAAAACGATTTGCGCTAGCTTAGCGCAAGCAAGCCTTGCGGGATTTCAAGCGAGAGCAAGCCTCTCGCGGGTTTATTGCCTTCAAGCGAGAGCTGCCCCTCGCGTTTTAGTAATAATAATAATATTCTCCCGAGTACCCTTTCTTTCTCGTGGTCTCGACGCCATGAAGGACAGTTCCAATAACCTTCGTTCCCAGGTTCTTTACGATTGAGACGGTCTTCTCAAACTCTGGATGTGTCGAGAGTCCTTGAACGGCAGTGAGAACAGCGCCATCGCAAAGCTTAAGCAGACTGAAGGCGTCTACGACGATGTTGATTGGCGACGTGTCGAAAACTATGTAGTCAAAATCATTCTGAAGGCTCTCCGCGAAGCTTATGAACGCGTTGGAGGACAAAAGCTCGGAAGGATTTGGAGGAATCGTCCCGGCAGTAATAAGGTGCAGGTTCGGAATGTGCGTAGTCCTTAGCACTTCCTCAAGGCTGTTGAATCCGCCAAGGCAGTCAGAGACGCCAGGAACGCTGGGGAATCCGAAGAACTGGTGAAGCCTGGGCTTTCTCAAGTCGCAGTCGATAAGCAGAACTCTTACCCCTATCTGCTGGGACAGCGCTATTGACAGGTTGACAGATGTTGTGGTTTTTCCCTCTTTGCTGACAGAGCTTGTGATTCCTATAGTCTTGCAGCCTTTCTTTATGACCGAGAAAGCCAGGTTTGTTCTAGCGGTTCTGTAGGCTTCAAGATAAGCCTTGTCAATCTGGTACATCTCGCCTTCTTTGGAGACTGGCGCTGTTCTTGCGCCCTTTTTGTTGCGCTCCGCTTTTCCGATGTCAGAAACTTCCGATAGCACGCTTACTCCGTGAAGCTCGCTTAACTCTTCCGCGCTCTTTACCTTGTTGTCAAACAAGTCTCTCATGAAAACCAGGAAGACAGCGGCCGCCAGGCCAGCTACAAGCCCTATCGCCAGGTTGACCTTCAGGTTGGGGGATACTGGGACATTGTTGATGACAGCCCGGTCAACTATCTTCAAGTTTGAAGACTCTTGTATGCCCTTTATTACGTCAGGGGCGGAGCCTGATATCGCTGTCGCAATCTGCAGGGAGTCCTCTGGCCGGTTTGTCGTTACCGTGGCTTGGAACACCTCAGTCGCGTTTAGCGCAGAGTACTCAATCATCGAGTCCAGCTGGCGCTCCGTGTAATCAAGGCCGGTTACGTTCAAGATTGTTTCCCGGAAGGACCTGGTGTCAAGCATTTGTATGTAGGTGTTGACAACCTTCTGCGCGTAGTTCAAGGCGTTCAGATCTTGAGAAGAGTTCGTTTGGCCCAGTGACGGAGAGTATACGTAAAGCTTGACAAAAGACTCATACTTCTCGTCCATTACAAGCGTTGTTATACCCAAGGAGATAAGCACACCCATAACGCTGAATAAGATTATCAGCAATTTTTGCTTGAGCAGCAACTGGAGCAGCTGCTCAATGGAAATTTCTTTGACATCGTTCATTGTTAGCCCTCTTTCTGGCAATGTTTTTTATCATCAGGCACAGCCAAGCCCCTGGAGTACAAGCCGCATCCTTGATGACAGGGGGCGTCAAGCCCCAAGCAGAGAAAGGCGCAAAGCGCTGGCGCAAAACTCTTTTGGATTTCAAAGCCTAAAAGGCCTTTGCAAAAAAATTTGCGGCATGTGTAAGCGCATAGCCAAAACTTGATTAGCACTGGAAAATCTTCGCCTGGCGTCCAAGGCGCTTGAGCCATGAAGCCTTTAATAGCCAAATCATGCATGTCAGAAAGGCCTCGCGCAATCATAGCAATGGCTTTCCTGTATTTCACAAAATTGGCTCATGATTGGCGTGAGCTTTTCCGCCAAACCTAAATTTTTGGCATGCTCTTGGCCATTTCTTGCAGGGACATGCCCTTTGCGCACTCCGGCTTTTGGGGGCGCAGTTATACTGGCGAGCTCGCAGCTGTCTTCTTGCCACACCTTAGTTGCTCTTGCTATGCTGGGACATAAAAAACTTGTAAATTCGCTTTGGATAGGCATCGGTTTCCTGTTAAGGTTAAGCTGTGTAGAGCGCGTCTAAGAGCATATCCCAATCAATTGGTTGACTTGGAAAAGTCTGCATGTTTTCTCGCTAAAGCCCGAGACAAACATAGTTGAAGCCCTCGCAAGACAATTTCTGCGGATGCTTCTAAGCCCTATTATTCTGGGATACGCGCTAACCAAAGCATTTTAGATAAATTTTATGTCCCTGTGAGCGAAGAGCGTTGCGCTTCTTGCTCCGACAATAGCGCACAAGATGCCATGCAATTATACGACAGAACTGCAAATAATGAAAGCCCTGCCAGCACATGCTGGCGAGCGCTCAAACGTGGAATTCATTTATCGTTGCCCGCCTATGAATCCAGGCGGTACGCTTGCGCCAATGATAAACAAATTCTAATCTTACCGCTCGCAAGTAGAATAAACGTCAGATTCTCATGAAAACATTTCTAAAAACAGATAAATCTGGATGGGCATGCTAACAAAAAACAAGCTCGCCTTAGGCGCAAATGCGCATTGTTAGCCGTGTTTGCGGGTTCTACGACCTAGCTTGTCTGCCTCACCTTCAATAATAGGAGACAACTTGGTGATTGTAAACGGACTTACTTGTTTCGGGGCTTGAAATGTAAGAAAAAAAGAAAAGTCTATTTGTTTCCTGCAAAATCGCTTATGCCGAGCTTTAGCGGTTTATCGAAATTCACTTAATTTATATGCTCAAAATATTTGATTAAATGGGTAAACCGAAGAATGAAAATAAAGAAATAAAGTTGCGTTTTTGAAAACGAAGGCGAGAGCTTGCAATGTTTGAAACGATTTAAACCGATTTAAGCACAGCCAATATACCAAATTTTTGATAAAGTGCCGAACCTGGGCTGTCAATGTTTTGCGCCTTGAACCGGCTTTTAGGAGCAAGATCTGGAAACCTGGATTAAAAAGTCTTTTAACTTGTCATTGACTGTTGCCAACAAGGATAGAGGCAAAGAAATTTATTGTCGTGATTCCGCAATAAGAACTCTCAAAGGCCGTGAAATCAAGGCTTTTACTGCTATCTGGCGTGTCGTGCAAACCTCTTGTTTTTGCCATTTGTTCTTTCTTAGCCTATGGCTTATTGAATTCTATAAACTTTTCGCCTAATCAACCGCCAGCGTGCAGCGGATTTTTCGCAACTTGATAAAGATTGGCAATCGCTTGCACAAAAACGTTAAAAACGATCTAAAATCATTAAAAACAGCACCATCTAGCCAAAATTGCGCCGCCAGCCGCAAAGCCTTCGAACTCCTGCTGTATAACTGCCAGCCATAGCAGGGTTGCAAATCAGTGCGCGACCATTTATAATAATTCACGGATCGCGCAAGCTAATAATAAGGGCATAGCGCGTCAATGGAGGTGTAAGCGTGTATGACTTGCAGGAAGTGCAGAAAGTGGATCCTGAGGTAGCAGGCATCCTGTTGCAGGAGATGGGGCGCCAGCGCAGCAACATAGAGCTGATAGCCTCCGAAAACTTCGTTTCCAAAGCGGTTATGGCCGCGATGGGCTCGCCGCTGACAAACAAGTACGCTGAAGGGTACCCAGGCAAGAGGTACTACGGCGGGTGCGAAAAAGTTGATCTTGCCGAAACTCTGGCCATAACCAGGGCAAAGGAGCTCTTCGGAGCGGAACACGCCAATGTCCAGCCCCATTCGGGGGTTCAGGCGAATACGGCAGTCTATGTCGCGTCAATCCAGCCTGGAGACAAAGTGCTTGGGATGCGCCTGGCGCATGGCGGACACCTCTCGCACGGAAGCCCTGCCAGCATTTCTGGCAAGCATTTCAAATCTGTCACATACGGGGTAAGCGAGTCTGACTCAAGGATTGACTATGACGAGCTAAGAAGAATCGCGCTTGAGGAAAGGCCTCAGATAATCGTGGCAGGCGCCAGCGCCTATCCCAGGATTATCGACTTCCAGGCATTTGGCGAGATCGCCCGCGAATGCGGAGCGCTCTTGATGTCAGACATAGCCCACATAGCAGGGCTTGTCGCCGCTGGCGTCCATCCCTCTCCAGTGCCGCATTCCGACTTTGTAACAAGCACAACCCACAAGACCCTCAGAGGGCCTAGGGGCGGTTTCATCCTCTGCAAGAAGGAGCACGCGAAAGCCGTAGACAAAGCCATTTTCCCTGGCACACAAGGCGGGCCGCTCATGCACGTGATAGCGGCAAAAGCGGTATCCTTCAAAGAAGCTATTGGAGAAGACTTCAAGGCGTACGCCAGGCAGATTCTCACTAACACCCAAGCGTTGGCGGAAGGGCTGGCCAGCCATGGCTTCAACCTGGTAAGCGGCGGCACCGACAACCACTTGGTGCTTGTCGATTTGAGAAACATGGGAATCACAGGCAAGGAAGCTGAGATAATGCTTGACAGCGTTTCAATCACCTGCAACAAGAATGCCATCCCGTTTGACCCCCAAAGCTCGTTCGTGACCAGCGGGATCAGGCTTGGAACGCCAGCCGCCACAACACGCGGCCTCAAGGAGGATGACATGGCTTTGATAGCTGAAGCCATCGCGTTAGTTGTCAAGGACAGGGAAGCAGGAATGGAAAAGGCTCGCAGCATCGTCAAGGGCATTTCCGACAAATACCCAATGGATGATCTTCTGTGAAACAGGCCGGGCGCTTTGCCCGGCATTTTTTTGTTTTTGTTTTTATGTATGCTTTGTAAGGCGCCTTGCAGGCTTGGGGCTTAGGAAGTTCAGGCTTGGCTGTTTCAGGCTTGGTTCTTGAAGATTGGCTGTTTCAGGCTTGGGTTCTTCAGGCTTAGCCATTTAGTGCATATCCCAAAATTCCAAAAAAGGCGCAGTGAAAGTCATCGCGATGCTTTAACGCGTGACTTTCACAAGCCATAAATTTAATTTTGGGATATGCTTTTAAAAGGATTCTTGCGGGCTTAGATCCCAAGATCCCGCGGATCCCCGCATGCAAACCCCAAAACCAACCCTGCCGCCTGAAGGCGGCAACGATATTGCGCTGGAAAAGCGTCTTAAGCTTTCAGCCCAAAACCCCGCAGCTCTTTCAAGCCAGTCGCGCAACAACCGCCCTAAACGCCTTTCGACCGCCAAAAATCTTGCTTTGGAGCTTTTTCGGCTTGCCCTGCAAGGGCACAATTGATTATACAACGCAGTGGTTGAAAAAGCAACCGAGAAACATTAAAAATAAGCTGATTGTTAACTTTTAACATGCTGTCGCAAGGCCGCTTTAACACAAGCGTTTAGGAATTGGGTTTTGGTTGCGGCGAAAAACAGGCATGGGAAAATCGTTCTGGCAGAATTTCTTAAAAAAAGTCTTAAGATTGATCAATTAGGTTTTTTGCGCTTATTAATTCTCGAGTGTTCTGGCGTGGCGCGGGATTGCTTCGGCCTTGACCTATAGGCGCTGGGGCGGGAAGGGCCGGGAAGAGAAGAAAGGGGAAAACTAACGAGCGAGCGCTTGCCGACAGGGATTTTTGCTTGGTTGCGCATAAAATCAGCGCCGAAACATGAGAATAGGATCACCCTCACGGAATCTGAGTTGAGGCGAATATCGCATAATTATCATTAAATGCTCACATATAAATCACATAAATTTCACATGCAAAGCATAAAAACATCACTAAATTCGTATAAGCCCGCATTCCTGGAATTCAAGCGCTTTTTGCTTTAAAATTTCTAAACCAAAGCGGCGGCGCTTCCACGAATATGCGTTTTCATACGGTTTTACGACCGCTTTGCATATTGCTCGCATGTTTTTTACCTTTGCAAAATCCCCTAATCGCAAGCCGCTCGCCAGAGCCTACCCAATAAAAATATCCAAAGTTTGCCCTCCAGGCTCTCTCAGATAGAGAACATTTTAAACCTAAAAAATATTTTTCAGCGGCATCTCTTCTTATTGACCTTCTACTTTGCATGTAGTATACTCTTACTTGCGCGTCGATGACGGCGCTAAAATTTCTAGGGAAAAGGAGGGTTGGGCTATGGCAAATCCGATCTGGGCAATCACCGGCTCTCAAGCCGCTGGCAATCGAGTCGTTGGCTCTCAAGCCAAGCATGGCTTGGTCTTCGTCTTTTTCCGCAATCGGCCCCATTGAAAGTATGCGACACGCTGGCTTTTGCCAGTGGCTGCAGGATCTTGCCTGCGGCGTTTCATGCCTTGGCTTAACGGAAAAGCGAATCTTGAGCGCGTCCCAGGTTGTGGATGGCTCTTGGCTACCATATCCGATAGGCTTTTTTTGCGTTTAGCGCATGGGTTTACGCATTGGGAGAAAACTATGTTGATCTTTCTCTCAAGATCTGCAAGCCGGTCGCTTGGCGCAATAAAAGCTTGTTGGGCATTCAAGGGGCGAAAGCCGGGCTTTTCGCTCCAACCGACGGCGTTCGCAAAGAATGCGGGCGCAAAGGGAGGCAAACGTTTGATAACGCTTAAAAGGTTCATAGGTTTCATGGAGGGAAAGAAGAAATACTTTGTTGGGTCCATAATCATGTCCAGCCTGGCGGTCCTGCTTTCTATGGTGCCGCCCCTTATTGTGAAGCTCGTTGTTGACACGATTCTTGGAAAAAATCCGCTTG
Source organism: Clostridiales bacterium (assembly GCA_031270945.1). Lineage (GTDB taxonomy): Bacteria > Bacillota > Clostridia > Lachnospirales > WQUN01 > JAISWZ01. Next base: position 29,188 of record JAISWZ010000676.1, read on the forward strand.
AGGGGCCGGAGGCGCTCAAGCGGGCGATAATGGGCATCGGAGGAATCGAGCGGCTTGGAGAAATGCTGTGGATCTGCTCTTTGGGGATTCTGGCCGCGACTGTCCTAAACGGCGTGTGCTCCTTCTTCAAGGGCCGCTGGACGGCCCAGGGGGCTGAGGACATAGCCAAGCGCATTAAAGATGACATGTATGACCGCCTTCAAAGAATGCCATACGACTATCATGTCAAAGCCCAGACGGGCGATCTCATACAAAGGTGCACTTCAGACGTCGAGACAATCAGGCGTTTCATGGCTTCGCAGATGGTTGAGATATTCAGGATCCTTTTCATCATGGTTTTCTCGATCATAATCATGTCGTCCATGAGCGTGAAGCTTACGCTTGTGGCAGTGTCGCTTATCCCGATAGTTTTCGCCGCAAGCCTGATAGTATTCAAGAAGGTGGCAAAGGCTTTCAAGGAGACAGACGAGAAGGAAGGGGAGCTTCAAACCGTCCTTCAGGAAAACCTAAGCGGAGTCAGGGTAGTCAAGGCATTTGGCCGCCAGGCCCACGAGGTTTTGAAGTTTGAGGAAAAGAACCGGGACTTTCGTGATCTGGTGATCAAACTCAACAACCTGATGGCTTGGTTCTGGGGCCTGTCTGACGGGATCTGCGCCATGCAGATCGGAGCGGTTCTGGCTGTTGGCGTGACTCTTGCGATAAGCGGAGAGATAAGCCTTGGAACCCTTATGGTTTTTAACACCTACACCGGGATGCTTATCTACCCTATGAGGCAGCTGGCCAGGATCATAAGCGAGCTCAGCCGAGCCGGGGTTTCTACAGTGCGCGTTTCTGAAGTCTTGTTCGCAAAGCTGGAAGAGGACATGGACGGATCAGAAGGGGTGTCCCTGGCTGGGTCCATTGAGTTCAAGAACGTGGACTTCTGGTACGACAAGGGAAACCCGGTTCTTTCAGGACTTTCCTTCAAGACCGAGCCGGGGGAAACGATTGCGATCCTTGGCGGCACCGGATCTGGCAAGTCTTCGCTTCTGCACCTTTTGCTCAGGCTTTACGACTTGAAAAGCGGAGAAGTTTTCATTAACGGGATGGAGCTCAGGACAATCAAAAAGAAATGGCTGAGGGAAAAGATCGGCATAGTCCTGCAAGAGCCGTTTCTTTACAGCAAGACAGTCATGGAAAACATCAGGATGGCAGACTCTGGCGCCTCAGACGGCGACATTTTCGAGTCCGCCAAAACGGCATGCGTTCATGACGTGATAAAGTCCTTCGAGAAAGGCTATGACACCATGGTCGGAGAAAAGGGTGTCACCCTCTCGGGCGGGCAGAAGCAAAGAGTCGCAATCGCAAGGACGCTTATCAAAAACAGCGACATCCTGATCTTTGACGATTCGCTGAGCGCCGTGGACACGGAGACAGACTCTAGGATCCGCGCGGAGCTGAGAGACCGGAGAAAAGGGGTCACAACCTTTATCATATCCCAGAGAATCACGACTTTGATGGAAGCGGACAGGATCTTCGTGATGGAGAAAGGGAAGCTCTCGGACAGCGGCACCCACGAGGAGCTAATTGCGAGAGAGGGCCTGTACTCGAGGATCTGGAGCATTCAAAGCATGAGCGGGGAAGACGAGAAGGATTTGGCGGAGGCGCTGTAAGGCTTAGGCGCTTTGGCTTTTGACTCTAAAAAAAATTAGTCTTTTGATCTTGCCTTTGACTTTAAACAAAAAAATTGGTCTTTTGATCTGCCTTTAATTCTAAACAAAAAAATCAGTCTTTTGATCTGGCCTTTGACTTAAAAAAATCTTTTCTCTCTCTATCTTTTAGGGCTTAAATTCGGAGGAATCCATTTGGACTACGAAGAGCAAGACTATTCAAAGCAGCTAGACATCAAGCTTTGGGTAAAGATCTTGGGCATACTCAAAATGTTCAAGAATGAGATAATAATGCTGGCCGTGATGATGGCGGCGCTAGCGGGAACGGATGCGATTTTCCCGGTGCTGTCGAAGCTGGCCATAGACGAGTTTGCGCTCAAGGGATCCCTGGACGGGTACCCTTGGTTTATCGCTGCCTATGCTGCAACCGTCATCTGGCAGGCCGGGTGCATACTTTTGTTTATACGAAGCGCAGGGCGGCTTGAGAGCAAAATGGTGTATGAGATAAGAAGAAGGGGCTTCACCAAGCTCCAAGATCTTTCTTTCTCGTACTATGACAAGACTCCTGTGGGCTGGATCATGTCCAGAATGACCTCGGACGCGCAAAGGATTGGAGACGTCATCGCTTGGGGAAGCATTGACCTTTTCTGGGCCGTCGCGATAATCATACTAGTGGCCGTAATAATGTTCTTCCTGGACTGGAGATTGGCGCTCTGCGTACTTAGCGTCTTCCCTGCGCTGGCTGTTGTCAGCGTCTACTTCCAGCGCCAAATTCTAAAGAGCCATAGGGTCGTCAGAAAGTTCAACTCAAAGATCACAGGGGCTTACAACGAAGGGATAAATGGGGCCAGAACGACAAAGACTCTTGTCCGTGAGGACAAAAACTTTGATGAGTTCGCCGAGCTCTCTTATTCCATGAAAACCGCCAGCGTAAGAGCCGCGACAGTCTCAGCCGTATACTTGCCAATCGTCATGTCCTTGGGATCCATAGCGGTAGGCGCGGTGCTTTGGGCTGGAGGGGTTCTGATAGGACAAAACCTTATCACCTTTGGCACGTATTCTGTGTTCATACAGTATGCTGTACAGATATTTGACCCGATTCAGTCCCTGGCCAGGGTTTTCTCCGAGTTCCAGTCAGCCCAGGCGGCAGGGGAGCGCACTTTGGCTTTGCTTGACACCCAGTCCGACATTGAAGACGCTCCTGAGGTAGTTGAGATCTACGGGGACTCGATTAACCCCAAGCCCGAGAACTGGCCCGCTATTCAAGGAGAAATCGTTTTCAAGGACGTTTTCTTCAAGTACAAGACGGGCGAGAAAGTTCTGGAAAACTTCAACCTCACCGTCAAGGCCGGGGAAAAGATAGCGCTGGTCGGCGAGACCGGGGCAGGGAAAAGCACTATTGTAAACCTGCTTTGCCGCTTCTACGAGCCGACGTCAGGCCAGGTCTTGATCGACGGCACGGATTACACGAAACGTTCCCAGATCTGGCTCCAGTCAAACCTAGGCTATGTCCTTCAGTCTCCGCACCTCTTTAGCGGCACCATTGCTGACAACATCCGATACGCCAAGCTGGACGCCACAGACGAGGAAGTGGAGCAAGCCGCAAAGACTGTCCGCGCCGACGAGTTTATCAACCGGCTTGAAAAAGGGTACAAGACAGAAGTGGGAGAAGGCGGAGGCCGGCTCTCCACAGGCCAAAGGCAGCTTGTCTCCTTTGCCAGGGCCATAATAGCAAACCCAAGGATTTTTGTCCTGGACGAGGCGACTTCTTCTATAGACACGGAAACGGAAAGGCTGATACAGCAAGCGGTTGACGCGGTGCTGGAAGGCCGGACCAGCTTTATCGTGGCCCACAGGCTTTCCACAATCAGATCCTGCGACAGGATACTGGTCATCTCCGACGGCAAGATCGTAGAGGCTGGAAGCCACAGGCAGCTTATGAGAAAGAGGGGCGAATACTTCAACCTGTATTCGAACCAATTTAAGGAAGACCAGAGAAGCAGGATCTTGGGGGACTTGGCAAAGCCGGTGGAGCAGAACGCGTAAAAAGCGTGAAAACGCGTAAAAAGCGCAAAAATGCTTAAGCAGAGCAAAGAAAAAAAACTTGTTTTAATCCAGCGAAAAACTTATAATTTATTAAGTAACTAAATTAACTTAATTTTGCGGAACTGCAAGTGCGCAGCGCTTGCAGTTCCCTTATAGGAGGATGAAAATGGATAAGAAGAAGTACGCGGATCTCGCGGCATACGTTGGAGTCAGCATCAAGAAGGATGACTATGTCGTAATCGCAAGCAGCATCGAAACCTATGAGTTCACCAGGCTGGTTGCAGCTAGCGCATACGAGGCCGGAGCGAAGGACGTCTACATCAACTGGACTGATGGGCAGTGCACAAAGCTCAGGTTCGAAAAGGCCGATGAGTCAGTCTTTGAGACGGTTCCGGCTTGGCAGGTCAAGTTCTTCGAAGAGCAGGACGCGAAGCGGGCCGCCTACATCAACATCATCTCCGAGGATCCGGACTTGCTGGGAAGCATTGATCCAGTCAGGATCAAGAAAAACATCATGGCCCAAAGCGTGGCCTTGAAGGCGCACAGGATCCACACCATGTCAAACATCAGCCGCTGGACAGTGGTAGCCGCCCCGTCAAAGGCTTGGGCATCGAAAGTCTTCCCGAACGAGACGCCTGAGGACGCAGTGGACAAGCTCTGGGAAGCGATTGCCCAGACCTGCCGCATGAATTCGGAGGATCCGGTAAAGGAATGGCATGAGCATAACCGCAGATCCCATGAGCGTTGCGAGATCCTTAACGCCAAGCAGCTCAAAAGCCTCAAGTACAAGAACAGCCTGGGAACAGACTTCGAGGTCAAGCTCCCCAAAGGGCACATCTGGCTGGGCGGAAGCGAAGACGACGCCTTTGGCACTCCGTTCAACCCCAACATCCCGACCGAGGAAGTCTTCACCCTTCCCGACAGGCTTGGCGCGAACGGCAGGGTAGTAAGCTCTTTGCCCCTTTCCTACAACGGCAAGCTCATCGAAGATTTCGAGATAACCTTCAAGGACGGCAAAGCCGTAAGCTTCAAGGCTGGCAAGAACGAGGACGTGTTGAAATCAATCATAGAAAACGATCCCGGCTCTTCCTACCTTGGAGAAGTGGCGCTTGTCCCTTCCGACTCCCCGATCACAAAGCTTGGCATCCTTTTTTACAACACCCTCTTTGATGAAAACGCCTCCTGCCACCTGGCGCTGGGAAAAGCCTACCCGACAAGCATCCAGGGATCCGAAGGCAAAAGCGAAGAAGAGCTAAGAGCCATGGGCGTCAATGACGCGCTGGTTCACGTGGACTTCATGGTGGGGTCAGATGACCTGAGCATAGTGGGAATTGAGCAGGACGGAAGCGAGTTCCCGGTGTTTGTGGATGGGAAGTTTGCGTTTTAAGGCAGAGCTGGATAGCTGCATTGTAGAGAAGCTATGGCTTTATTTGGCCGGACAACTAAAAAAGAGGAGCCTACGGCTCCCCTTTTTTAGTTGTGGTGGCGATCACTAGGTGGTGAAAGTCCACTGCGAGCTTGGTAGTAGGAATCGCTAGTTGAGCAACATGGCGTCCCTCGCGAGAAGGAGTCTGTATCATCCAAAACTAGAACTCAGGAGATTGGGCATTTCAAAAAAACTTCTTCAACACATTCCGGCAAAAAAAGGCTTGTTCGTTCCAAATGCTCAATGTTGCCTATAACACTGCCAAATGTAGCCGCGTTAGCAACAATTTGAACTTTGGGTACTTGAACAAAAAGGTTATTGACTCTTGCGCTGATCATTCCATAACCTTCAGCGCCCCAGATTCTTTCACTACTGCCTGTTACATGATTTGCGCACCAAGAAAAAAACTCAAGACCTCCACCTGTGTCTTCAACAACGGTAGGAAGCGATAAATCAAGTTCTTGACCAGATATGTGATCGTATGTCTTTACGGCTTTGTGGTAATTGTCGGAATTTTCCAGATGGACAACCGCTTTGTAATGAAGCGGAACCATACTTGTTATTTCTCTTTGAATAATTAGGAAATGAAAAGGCGTAGAGTTAATGGCCTTAGCAATTTTTTTTGTGATAGGGCAACCATCCGAGTCAATGATGCATAGTTCATAATCTCTGGAATTTAAGAAGGTAAGGCAAACATTTTCTGGCATAAGGTCGATTAGCTTCACTTGTTCTGGAGCTATGCCCTCCATTTTGCCGGATACAAATTGGATTTCACGAATCGTATCGAACATGACGCTTTTGCCAATCCCGCTCATTCCTGTTAAGAGAGTGATTTTGTGCTCAAGATTGAACTCGTAAACTGAATTAGCACCTATAAGCTTAAGTTCCATAGCCCTCGCCTCTCCAAAACATGTTCGTATGCAAGGCGAGATAGTGCAGACATTCAGCGTAGCCTATGACTTTCTCTTTTCTAGGCATCATGAGGATCTCATCAGTACCATCCCAAGGCACTCTCAGAAGTCTGCCAACGCGCACCATAATATCCCTATCGGTCACCTCGTTTGCGGCCCTAACGATATAAGGGTAAACGTTGTCCCCCATTTTGTCTCCAGGCAGATAAAAGCCGTTGCATCCATCCCAGAACCTAGCCAAAAGCGCAGAACGGGTTCCTGTACTTAATTTGCTTGGTGGGATGCTTCCCAAAACAGGAGAACCTATGACGCCTCCGCCATTTTTAAGGCCGCCGCTTATGACATCAGAATTGTCTACGCCCTTAATTATATCCCGTCCAAAGTCGCTCTCAAGCCAATGCGGCTCATAGGCGATGTTGAACTGGTAATGTGGGAATTCAATTATTGGCTCCGCTTTTCCTAGGTAGAAAATCAACATGATAATCACCTCGTTAATAACCTTGCGGTTGCATGTGCTACTCTAACTATACCATGATATATCTCGTATTTCAATACCTGAAAAAAATGTCAATCAGTAGCAACCTTTGCTTTTTGAACTTGGATATGAAATCACCATAGCAAGGACTACTGAATATTAGACGCACTAAGGGGAGCCTCCGGCTCCCCTATTTTAGTTTCCCGGGGTTAAGCGCCGCAGGCGCTTAACCCCGGGAAGGGTTTTTCTTTTGACTTTTTTGATTTTTATTTTGGCCCCACACTTTTTCATTTTTCCTTTAGATCCAAGGTTTTTGCCCCAGTCCAATCGCTTTGCTTTAACACGATTATAGTTCTCAACTCCGCTTCGCCCCTCCTGCATATTTTTCCCATCACTTCCCATATCCCGCCTGCTCTCCAAGCTCCATCTCTCCAATCAGCAAATCCCATATCTACAGCGTTTCAGCCCTGGTAGAACCCTAATAGCCAATAAAAAATATTTTTCAAACCCTATTGACATAACCCCTGACCTGATCTAAAATATTAGTAGACCAGTCTGGTCGAAAAGAAAATTTCACTTGGTTAATTAGTTGTCTAGGGCTTGCATATGCGCTAAAAGGAGCTGATTGGCCGGAAAAAAATCAGCAAATTGGAGATATAAGGAGATGGTCAAAGTGAGCGGCGGATTTGACGCGTTCCACTCGCTGGCGCCTGAGAGGCAAAAGAGGATCATAGAGGCGGCACTAAAGGAATTTGCCGACAAGGGCTTCAAAAAGGCGTCCACCAATACAATAGCGGCTGAAGCCCAGGTGGGCAAGGGAATGCTGTTTTACTACTTCGGATCAAAAGAGGAGCTCTTCGACTTCCTCTGCGAGTACACCATAGCGTTTCACAGGGACAAATACCTGCCGCTTCTGGACATATCCACGGGAGACTTCCTTGAGAGGTATGTGAAGATAGCGGAGATCAAGCGGGAAGTGCTTAAGGAGTACCATCTGCACATCGCTTTCTTTGAAAGCTTCTACAAGCCCGCGAACTCTGAGTACTTCGAGAAGTTCCAGGACGAGATAAGCGAGCTTAAGGATAAGCTGATAGGGCGCATTTACGAGAAGATTGACTACTCCTTGTTCCGGCAGGATCTAGACGGCCCGAAGACTGTTGAGTACATTAGGTGGCTCTTTGACTCCTACCAGAACGACATTGCCAGAAGGGTTCAAAACGGCGAGGTAGTCATCTCGGACAATGAATCCATGGAACAGGAGTGGAAAAGGTATTACGGGTTCCTGGATGACATCAGGAAGCTGTTTTATAAAGGGCTATAAGCCCGGGGTTAAAGATAGGGAGGCCAAATAATGCCTGTCATTCAAACAATCCAGCTCACCAAGAATTTCGGCAAGGCGACAGCTCTGGCAGGGGTGGACCTGTCGGTTAAGGAAGGCGAGGTTCACGCCTTTCTTGGCCCAAATGGAGCGGGAAAGTCAACAACAATCAGGTGCCTTTTGGGAATACTCAGGGCCACATCTGGCACCGTCCAGATCTTTGGCCAGGACGCCTGGAAAAACTCAGTCGAGCTCCACAAGCGGCTGGCATACGTTCCAGGGGACGTAAACCTCTGGGACAACTTGACTGGCGGAGAAGTCATTGACCTTTTCATGTCCATGAGAGGCAAAGGCAATTCGGACGAAGCGGCAAGGCGAGAGAAATTCCTCCAGCGCTTCGAGCTGGATCCAGCCAAGAAGTGCAGAACCTACAGCAAAGGTAACAGGCAGAAAGTGGCGCTGGTTGCGGCTTTCGCGTCTGACGTTGAACTGTATATCCTGGATGAGCCCACAAGCGGACTAGACCCATTGCTTGAAAAAGTGTTCACGGATTGCGTCCTTGAGATCAAGAAAGCCGGAAAGACAGTGCTGCTGTCCTCGCATATAATGAGCGAGGTGGAAAAGCTCGCGGACAGAGTGAGCATCATCAAAGAAGGCAAAGTGGTGCTTAACGGCACAATGTCAGAAATATCCGCTAGAGGCAAAACGCTGGAGGAGCTCTTCCTTTCCGAGTACGAGAGGAGGGCATGACATGTTTGCCAACTTTCCAGGGTTCTTAAGGTTCTTGGTCAGGCGCGAGCGCATGACCTCAGTTATTTGGCTTGCTGCCATGTCTATCAGCGCTGTTGTGATAGCGTCGCTCTTCCCAGGCATACTGCCTACAGAGGAAGCGATGCAAGGCATGGCGCTGACGCTGAACTCCCCGGCAATGGTAGCCATGATGGGCCCGGTTTACGGGCTTGACGCGCTAAACCCAGCGATAGTCATGGCTGAGGAATGCTTGATCTGGTTTGGCATTGCGTCTATTATCATGAACGTCTTCTTTATAAACAGACATACCAGGGTTGACGAGGAACTGGGAAGAGACGAAATGCTAGCCGCTCTTCCGACAGGCAGAATGACAGGCGCGACAGCGGCCATAACCGGGGCGCTGGCCCTAAATATAGCCATTTCCCTCTTGACGTTCTTGTTGTTGTCTATCTTCGGAATCGAAGGAGTCACGCTTTCAGGATCTTTTGTCTACGCGTTTTCAATAGGCATGACAGGCTTTGTCTTTGCTGCCGCAACCCTTCTCTTCGCCCAGCTGTTTTCCACAGCCCGAGGAGTCACCGGCGCCGCCTTCGCCTTCATGGGCCTCTCCTATATCATAAGGGCTTATGGCGACATGTCCAACAGCAGCGTTTCCCTGATCTCCCCCATGGGGCTGGGGCTTAAGGTCGAAGCTTTCTACTCCGACAGGGTTTGGCCGATAATCATTCTTTTCATCGAAGGCTTGGTCATATCCGCCATTGCCCTTGCCATATGCTCCGTCAGGGACGTTGGCGCTGGCATCATTCCAGCCGGAAAAGGCAAATCCCACGCTTCAAGGTTCCTGAAGAGCCCGCTAGGCCTCGCTTGGCGGCTCACTCGCGGCGGAACAATCGGCTGGGCAATTGGAATGGTTGCCATAGGGCTTTCGTACGGATCCGTTATAGGCGAGCTGGAAACATTTGTCCAGGGCAATGACACAATCCGAATGATGCTAGAAGGGCGCGGAGGCGCGTCTTCCCTAGCTGAAGGCTACCTAGCCATGCTAGCGGCCATAATGTCACTTATAGCCGCAATCCCTCTTGTGCTCACAGTCAATAGGCTCCATGGAGAAGAGAAGCGGGGAAGGATGGAGCAGATAAGCGCCCTTTCCATCCCTAGAGACAGGCTCCTGGTGGCCTTCACGATCCTAGCCGTGATCCAGGCTTTTGCCATGCCGGTTTTGTACGTCTTGGGCCTTTACGCCGCCGTTGGAAACACAGGCATTCTTCCGTTTGGCATGATCATGCAGGCGTCCCTTGCCTACATCCCAGCGCTTCTTCTAATGGTAGGCTTGGCTGTCGTCCTTTCCGGCTATGCTCCAAAATTTATCTCGTTGATCTGGGCCGTGTTCGCATTCTCCTTCTTCACTTTCTACTTCGGAAGGCTAACAGAGCTGCCGGAATGGGTATCCCACATATCCCCATTCGATAACATCCCCCAGATACCAGTGGAGGAATTTAGCGCCGTCCCGCTTGTCATACTTTGCGTAATAGCCGCCGCCACCTTTGTTGCCGGGTTTGCTGGGTATAAGAAACGGGATTTGCTGTAAGCAATTCGTTTTGGCATTTTCTAGCCATACCCATAAGCGCAAGGCTCAAACAGAGCCTTGCGCTTTTTTTCCCCCAGCTACGCCAACTTTACCCCTCCCCCTAAATTTTAAACCTACAGGCATTTTCCCGTTCCTGAAACATATATATACGCTGACGGAACATGTCCGGCTGAAAAAGCGCGTCGGTGCGCTAAGCGCATGAAGGCAAATTTAGGGCTTTTTGGGTATCCTTATAAGCGCTAGGCTTGCCTTAGTGCATATCCCAAAATTCCGATATGGCGTCGGAAAAATCCTGGCGAATGCTTCACGCTGGATTTTTCCGGCGCCTCGGATAAAATTTTGGGATATGCTCTTAAGGGGGAATCGTAATGGGACTGGGCTCAAACGCCACAATTCTTATCATGCTTCTGCTTTTGTCACAGGGAGGGTTTGGCGGAAACTCTAATGGCGGCGGAGACAATACAATGCTGCTTTTGGTTATGCTCCTGCTTTTCACTGGAGGGCTTGAGGGAAGACAGAGTTAACTAAGCATCCCGAAAGGGCGGAAAAGGCCTAAAAGCCAAAAATCATAAGCCGCAGCAAACCGCTGCGGCTTTCAGGCCGTAGATTTTAAAATATTTGGACGGACTTTATGGGCTTTTGGAAGCCTTGATTCCTGCCCATCCCGAACCAAGCCTGGATCCCGGCCCTTTTCACTTAACCCAATAATATTGTTCTAAAAGCATATCCAGAAGCGCACTTTTTTTGGCATATTGGCCTTGTTGCTATTTCTTCAGATTCATGGTATCATAGCTTTTGGAAGAAGCCCAGCGCATATTCCGGAACTCGAATGACGGAGGCCGCGAACCTGAGAGCGTATCTTAAGATTCATAAAGGCCAAGAAAAGTCTTGCTGAAAGATTTATGCCAGTGAGTAAAGTTTCGCTTGCGAGCAAAGCGGGCCGATCAAAGCCAAAAAATAAATTTGGGATGCGCCCCTATTAGAGCAAGGAGGAAAATATGCCTTTCATCAGCACTAAGACAAATGTATCAATAACTCCCGGCAAAGAGACAACATTGAAGGAGAAGCTGGGACAAGCCATCGCGATAATACCTGGGAAATCCGAAGGGAACCTTATGCTTTCCTTTGAAGAGGCATGCCAGATGTATTACAAAGGCGACAACGAGGAATCGTTGGGATATGTCGATGTCAAGCTCTTCGGAGCGGCAGAGAAAGAGGATCTGGAAAAGTTTGTGGCTGAGGTTGCCAAGGCCTACAAAGAAGTGTTGGGAATCGAGCCCGAGAACCTTTACGTGAGCTTCACGGAAACCGAGAAGTGGAGCTGGAACGGCGCAATGCTGTAGAATGTGTCAAAAGCCCCGCGCAGCGGGGCTTTTTCGTTCTTTAAAAGGTTTTTCTTGGAGCGGGGTAAATTTTAGTTTGGCGTTTAGCGTAGGCCAAAGTGAAGCATGGCGAGTCTGCAAGCCCGAAAAAATATTAGCACAAAGATTTCCAGCAAGAACTCCATCAAGGCCATAATTCTATAAATGACTGCCAAAATGCCAAAACGAAGCAAAATTCGATTATTTCCAGCAAAATTCGCCGAATTAGACAAATAAAAAAGAAGTAAAGTTAAAACTCAAACCAATATTAAAATGCAGGGATATTATTGCCTCTTGCCTTCAAATGTTTTGTATCGCAAGAAAGCTTAATTCCAAAGCCCCTTGCATGGCAAGGGGCTTTGGCTTTTCTGCGCCTTTCGATAGAATTTCTGCTAATTCTTGACGTGTTGACAATCTGCGCTGGTTAAAATATACTTGACAATAGGCAAGCCAAATAGGCCGTTGGCAAATCAGGGACATGCTATGTGCTGCTGAGGCTCCAAATTTATAAAAAGATTCTGCCCTAACAACCATCGGACAAATAAGCGCAAATGGCTTAAAAATAAGGTTTGTCCTCCGCATCGGCCTTTAGTCAAAGCATTGGTTTTAGGGCCTTGATGGGGTTGTTGCTGCAAAATCATAAAAAGGCTTGGCAAAGGTCGCCGCGACACTTTTGCGCCACGCAAAAATTTGGGAACTCAGCTTCAATAGGCATCATGCCATAAGAGGTAAATATGAAAAACATATTGTGTGTCGAATCAACCGTTGATGGCTGCAAGTTTCTCCTTTGCCAGAAGAGGGATGCCATCACGAAGAAAAGGGGCAAAACAACCGACAAGGCGCTCAATGACTCCAAAGCCGACTTGAAAGCCTTTTTGGGAAAGGACAAGGTAGACGAGGTTTGCCTGGTTCTTTCAACAGAGAAGGCGGCGATCCGCTTCACGGACACGCCAAAGATGTCCCGCGCCGAGCTGGACAAGGCGGCGTTCTACCTGTATGGAGAGCATTTTCCTGTAGATCCTGAGAAATATGTGTTCTGTTGCAAGCCCGTCCAGACTTCTTTCAGGGGGCAAAGAGTCATGCTGGCGGCCTTGCCGGCGGAAGCGGGAGCAAGTTGCGTGGAGTTTTTTGAAAAGATGCGCTTGAAGCTGACGCGCATTGAGTTGAAGGAAAGCGTAGCTGACGAAACGCTGTCGCTGGTGGAGCCGGTCGTGTTCTTTGACAGGCAGGAGACGTCTTACAGCGTATACTGGGTGAAGAACGGGATGCTTCAAAACACCTGGAGGATATCCGATGACCCCGTTCTAGGGCCCAAAGAGCTTAAGGCAGCGTTTTGCGAGCTGGATGAGGCTTCGAAAATACACCACTGCGTTCTTTTGGGAAAAACTTCTGACTGGGTTGAGAAAATATTAAAAAGGTACGAGCTTGAGGCAAAGGAGCTGGGGGATCCATACGCTTCCCTTGCCATCTGCGCGAAATCCCTTGGGGACGGAACAGGATCGAACTTGCTTCCGCCAGGCCCGGCGGCCAAGAAAGAGCGAAGCAGCTCAACAAGAAACGCTGTGCTATTGCTGCTAGGGCTTTTGGCGGCCTCAGCCTTCCTGGTCACGACATTGAGCATGAACCTGGAAGCCAGCAAAGCGCTGGCGGTGACAGCACTGGACAGCGAAGCCACGCTCATAAGCCTTATCAGCCAAAAAGAGGAAGCTGGAGCGCTATACAAAAAGGCGGCGCTGGCAAAAAGCATAGATTGGCGGCATGGGTTCCAGCCAGAAGCCATCTTTGATCTTTGCTCCAGGATTCCAGAGGGAGTCGAGCTCTATGGGATAACATGCTATAATGGGACTGCCCGGCTGAGCCTTGCCGCAAAAGATCCCAACGACCTTTCAGGGTACGCGGACAGCCTGTCAGACGCAGGATATGATGTCGGGGTGTCACGCTTTTCAGAATCAGAGGATATTTCCGAAATGACTCTTGCGGTTGGAACGGAGAGTGGCGCACAATGAAAAAGAGCGCCCCTAAGCCGGTGGACGAGCTGGCAAAGGAAAAGCTCAACCCCGCCAGGGCGGTTTCAGTTGCGGCGCTTGTTCTGGCGCTGGCAAGCGGGCTTTTCGCCTGGCGCATGATTAGCGAGATTGACAAGGCAAAAACCGCCCAAGAGGAATCGCAAGCCAGGATCGACACGCTTGAGGCGCGATTGATAGAGCTTTCCCAAGAGCCGCCAGCTGAGATTGACAGGCTTGTTGTTCCTGAGGAACGAGCGATGGAAGCTCTTGTGGAAGTAGGCGACATTATGCAAGCTCTTGGGATCCCTCACGAAACCTACACCGACAAGATCAATGACTTTAGTCAAGGCCTGCAGAAATGGAGGGCTGTCGCCGTAGGCAAGGGCACCTTGGAACAAGCCTTGAGCTTCTTGGAACAGGTTGAAAAAAGCCCCAAGTGCAAGTATGTGCTTGAGGCGTTCAGCTATACCCCGGAAGAGATGCGCCTGGAGTTCTCTTATTATGTTTATGCCGAAGATTTGAGGTGATGGCAATGGGCGCGGCGAAAGGCGCTTTTGCGTTTCTGCTTGCCGCTTGCGCTGTGGCGCTTGTTTTGCTTGCCTCAAAGGATTGGGGGATGGAAAAATCCGAAGAGAAAAACTCAATCCAAGAAGCGCTAAGCCTTATGAACAAGCGCCTGGAAGAACGATCTTCGGACATTGACAGGGAAGCCATCGAGGAATTCAAGAGAGAACGGCTTTTTGACAATTCGATGCGCAATTATATTGCCATGGAAGAAGACGGATTTCATCTCGTTGACTCCCAGATAACCAAGCGGGAAATCCTGCTTGAAGAGCACAGAAGAAAGAAGGCTGTTGAAATTCTAAAAGAGCTGGACTACGGGGATCTTGAGCTTGAATTCCAAGAATCCATACTAGTCTCTGCTCCGGATGAATCCGCAGTCTTCACCTGGGTGGACGCTCCGCACGAAGAGCTCATAGAGCCGGAATTCAAGTGGCGGAACATCCCTCCAGAGTTCGAGCAAGGCGTTGCAAGCGCCGCAAATCTTTACGTCAGCGGAATAACCCAAACCCAAGACAATTTATGGCTTAAGTCCCTCGACTTCCCGCAAGGGCTCAAAGAGCGGGCGTGGACTCCCGAAAACCCCATCCTTGTGGGAAAAAGCCTGAACATAGATGTATCCAGCTTTTATGATGATTTTGGAAATCCAGTGCCTACATGCATCATCTGCCTGGACAGGGAGCTTATTCTCTACGCGTCCCAATCAGGGAAAGCCTTAATGAAAGGCGTAGCCATCTCTTCAGGAGGGGTCCAACTCCTGGGCGTCACTTTCACAGGCACTGTTCTTAGCAAGAATAACGCTTACATAGACGCAAGCTATCTCACGCCGGATCCGGGCATGCTATTTAGGATCAAGTTCACTTCCTGGAACCTGCAGGCCATGATGCTTGACGCTTTCACGGGATCATCCCTTAATTCCGGCGTTTCTGGAATGGGAAGCCTGGGCGGGCTTGCCATATCAGAAGACTCCAAGATTATTTTCAGGCCTCAAGCCCCTCTAAGGCTGGAAATGGCCACAAATGGATGAACCCGGAAAATCTTTTTTGAAAAGCTTTTGGCTTTTGTATCGACAGGGCTTGATAAGAGTGATAAAATAGTAAAAAGGCTTTTGGGGCATTCCCGAACCAACTTGTCTAGATATAATCAGGTCTAAATATAATCAAGTCCTAGACTTGGCCAGGGAGCATGCAAAAGCCCAGTAGCGAAATTCATTTTTGAGGTTCGCAAGACGGCGAGGTGAATCGTTTGGCTTTTAACTGGTTTTTCGCTGTAGGGAGAACTAGGAAGCCGGTTTTCAAGAAATCGGATGCCAAGCCCGAGATAAAGCTTGTCATGCCGCCGGAAGAAAAGACGGCAAAGGAGCAGCGGGAAAAGCAAGAAAAGGCCTTGGCAGATCTTTCAAAGAGCGTTCGGAGGGTTGGAGGCCAGACAACGCAGGCCAACATCTCCCTGGAAGAGCTGGGGGACACCATGAAGATCGTGGCGGCCCAGGCCCAAGGCGCCAAAGAGAGAGAAGTCAGGGTTTTAGTTGACGCCATGATTTTCGCAGCTGACTATATGGAGGACTTCTACGTGTTCGCCAAGGATTCAGGTGACCCATCCTTGTTCGAGCAAGCGGAGCTCATCTGGAATTCCACGTTGAAGAGGTTCTCAATGGTTGGCTTGACCCGCATAAATAACGAGCGCACATTTCCTGATCCCTTGTATGAGCATATAGTTGGCGTAGAGGTGCCTGAAACTTACGCTAGGGAAGGCGTTGTAATCCAAACCCTGAAAAGCGGTTACATTTACAAGGAAAAAGTGGTTCGCAAGGCGGATGTCATAGTAGCGGGAAAAACAGAAAGGCATTCCATCGTTATTCCCACGATTGACATGGAAGAGGATTTGCCGGAAGACCAAGACGCCGACGAGAGCGAGCTGGTTACTTCTGGAGAGATGGCGGCTAGCCTGGACAAGGGGCCTGGGCCTGACGCCAAGAAAGAGCCTGAGATCAAGAAAGAGGCTGAAGCAAAAAGAGAGCCTGAGATTAAGAAAGAGCCTGAGAGCAAGAAGCCTGAAACCAAGAAAGAGCCCGAGATCAAGAATAAAGACAAAGGCTCTGTGCTTTTTGACTTCCGCACAGGAAAGATTGCCGATTTGCCAGATCTAGTCGACTACGCGGAAGAGTACGAGCAGGAAGAGAGGGAAGGATTCCTAGACGACGATGAAGAGCCCGATCCAAGCGAGCTGGCGGAAATAGAAGAAGAGCTTAAATACGCAGAGCGCTACGCAAAGGAACACCCAGGCGAGATCCTCCATTTTGGGGACTTTGATGAAGATGATGACGAGGACGAAGAGGCGGCAGACCTGGAAGACGAGCTTCTTGATTTGCAGTACTTTGACGATTTTGATGAGATAGATGCTGACATAGAGATTGACAAGCCCAAGACTGGTTCTAAAAACACTTTTGAGCTTCTAGAGCCAAGCCAGGATGGCAAGGACGATCTGGCAAGGCTTCTTGCTGATGAAGGCGATGACGAATCGCAGTTCCTGCTGGAAGAGTCGCTTCAGCTAGGCGAGCTTGAGTCTGAGGACTGGATCCGAAGCGCTCACAAAGAGGACGACGAAGAGGCCGCCGCCCTCGAACTCGAAGAGGTTGATCCAGAAGACGAGATGGTCGACTTCAACGAGGTCGAGCAAATATCGGCCTTGGAAGAGCTCCTCGACGGAGACCTCGATCCCGAAGCCCTGCTTGAAGCGGACAGGCTAATCTTGTCTGCCATGGACAACTCTGTCTTGGAAGACGCAGCCGCAACTGAGGAGCTTGTTGAAAGCCAGGTTGAGCTCCTTGACATTTTCAAAGAGGAATCAACAAAAGAAGAACAGGATCAAGACAGCTTTGACGTGCTCCAAGAGATAGACCAAGCCCTGAAAAAGACCGTCCACTGGCTGTTCGACGATGAAGA